>CAJTAL010000010.1 GCA_910574285.1 Lachnospiraceae bacterium
CCAAGGGGGAAGTCTGCCCTTTTTTCTCTCATCAAATATACTATTTGTTATATTCTGGTTAATTTAATGCTGTATTTTCACTACTGATACCATACCACTACTAAGTTGCTAACATTGATATATATATATATGCTTATTGAAATGCAAATTTGACATCCAATATAAAACCCAAAGTTTAAAAATCAATAGAACTCCAAATTATCTTCAGACAATGGATAATATTTAATTATCCTCTGTTTATAATGAATGAAATTTCTATGTCGAATACACTATGTGGCAGGGATCAAAGTGCAATACTACTGAAACTATCTGTTTTTGTTATTCATTACGGTAAGCATCAATCTGCCCATAAAAAACCATAAAAACTCCGTTGATTCAGAGTACATTTCAGGGTACAATAGCTATAAAGTCATATATCTTTTGTGAGTGGCCTATAAATATTAGGGGTCAATACGCAAATGAAGGAAAACCATAAATGCATGAACATAGAGATTCACACTACAGAGATTTACGCTACAGAGATTAATACCACAGAGATTCACACTATAGAGATTCACACTATAGAGATTCACACTACAGTAAGTACAGCCGACACAGAAGCCTGATATGATAAGAGGGTAAAACACCTGTTCAGTAATAGGATTATACAGGAGCATATCCTGATAAAGACGGTTAATAAATTTCAAGGTATTGCTTCAGGGATGTTGTGCAATATAATTGAAGTAATACCTTGAAATTTATCAGCAGTCAGCATAGTTCCGGTAGAAGCGGAACTGACTGATGCAGCAGAAGATAAAAACGGACAACGAAATAACAACAACGAAATAACAATAGCGGTAAAGCAGTGAACACGATTCAAAAAGGGTTCACTGCTTTTTTTCAAGGAAGGCGAAGAGAGTATAGCCATGTCTTTAACATTAATTTAGATGCATAAAGTTTCGAGGATGTTTGGTTGTCAGGATATTATTCTGCTTTGCCATGGAGACGCTTGTATATATTTCAGTTGTTTTGATTGAGCTGTGGCCAAGCATTTTTTGTATATATCTGATATCAACGTCGGCTTCCAACAGCAAGGTGGCAAATGAATGGCGGAACATATGCGGGGTGATATGCATATCGATCATAGCCAGTTTTAAATATTTCACGATCATAGCCCGTACAGATTGCTCTGAATACCGCTGATGGAGGCGATTGATAAAAAACCACCCGGTGGAGAGAATATCTGTCTGAAAAGCTGTATAATATTCGGACACCACTTTTTTGACGTCATCATTGCCGATCTGGATCAGGCGTTCTTTGGAACCTTTTCCGTAAATGATTATTTTGTAGGATACCAGATCTACTTGCTGCAATCGTAAAGCGCATAGTTCTGAGATTCTGACACCTGTGGAAAAGAGCAGTTCAATGATAGTGATGTCACGAAGGACTGCATTATATTGATAGGTTGTACCGGCGAGCGACTTTTGTCTATACATTGTGGAAATAAAGTCAGCAATCGTAGCTTCCGGTATCGTGCGGGGCAGTATCTGTGGTTCCTTGAATTTTACGTTGATCTTGTCAAAAGGATTCAGGGCGATAATTTCCTCATAAATCAAATGGTGAAAGAAAGCTTTTAAAGCGGCGATCTTTCGTTTGGTAGTCCGGGGCTTATACTGGTCATGGAGAGATGAGATATAATCGTTTATAGCAGTTTTATCTTCAAAATTGGGGTATTCCAGCATAAATTCCTGGAATTGCGTCAGATCAATGCGGTAGGCTTTCAGCGTCTTCTTGTCCAGCTTTTTGATAGATTCACAGTTTTTCATGTAATTTGCAATTAAAGTTTCTAATCTGCTCATAAATGGATACTCCTTAGTTTTTTATACTAATTATGAGTACCCGTCTATGAAATGTCGACTATTTTATTCTTTAGGGAAAAATTCGATAAACATTTCAATGTTTATTTGCACTGCCATTACCAGCCGGCACGCTGCAGGATATATGCAGGATATATGCATGATATATGAATCTGGAATCCCTTGAGAAAAACTATTTTTTAGGGTATACTAAATATAAGAATATAATATAAGAATATAATTTAAGTAAAGTAAAGAGATTTATGCAACGCTGTACTAATGAACTGACATGTTCATTAGTTTGATTTCTGGCTGGATGTACTGGGATGACAGATAGAATTACCAGAGTTCTGTCACGATTCAAATGAGAAAAGGGTGTCTGTCATGATAGAGTGTATTATTGTCGGGGCCGGCGGATTTGTAGGAGCGGTCTGCAGATATTTGATCGGGATGATCCCATTGAAAGAGGGGTGTGCATTTCCAATCAAAACATTAATGATAAATATAGTAGGATCTTTTATGATCGGAATTGTGGTTGCTTTGGCATCGGAAACAGATTTTCTGAATCCCAGAACTGTATTATTTCTGAAGGTCGGGATATGCGGAGGCTTTACTACGTTTTCCTTTTTTACATTAGAGTCGGCGGACTTGATAAAAAGCGGGAAAATGCAGCTTGCTGTCATTTATACGATCCTGAGTATTATACTTGGAGTACTGGCCGTATTCGCAGGCCAGGGAATCGTCAGAAAGGGATAAGGGAATTCCTGTGACTGCAAAGCAGATGAGTTGACAGGATAAATGAATATAAGGGGGGGAGAACGTGATGATCAATAGGGAGGATATGCTGGAACTGACCAGACGAATGACGCCGGCCCGGACATCCATGACGAGGGTTGCCGGGTGTTACATAGACCGGGACGGGGAGTTTGACGGAAGCTTTAATACCAATTTTCTGAAGCTTTCCGGTTCCGATAAGGCGAAGAACCTAAAACTGGCAAAGACGGTGCCTTTTTCTGATACCAATAAGAATCTGAAGAAATATGAGTTTGCACCGAATGCGCAGAAACCGGGAAGCATGTGGCAGTTACTTATGGCAATGAAAGAATGCGGACTGAAGAACGACGCCTTGATGGATACCTTTTATGACGTGATCATGGAGCGTTATCAGGCGGATTCTGAATATGCCGTCCTGATATTCCATGATCGCTATGATATTCCGGTGAAGGCATCGGATAAGGAGCGGCTGGGAGAATCTGAGGAAATGTTTGAATTTCTGATCTGTGTGATCTGCCCGCTTTCAGGGGAATATGAGCCGGGAGAGCCGGAATGTGGATTTCTGTTTCCGGCATTTACAGAGCGGAGCGGGGACCTGAATCATGTGAATGTCTATCAGAAGAATCCGGACAGACCGCATATGGAATTGGCAGGAAAGATTCTGGGAGCAGAGCAAATGAACGTACTTAGTGAGAAAAGGGAAATTAAGCAGAAATTATGAAGGAGGATACTATGGATTTAACATGTTTTAAGTGGATACGGCAGCCGAAAAGCTATCATATTGACAATAATAGAGTGGAAATCGTCACAGCGCCGCACACCGATTTGTGGCAGAGAACTTATTATCATTTTCAAAATGATAATGCACCGGTTCTGCAAATGGAGACGGACGAAAAGTATTTCAGTTTTATAGTGAAAACAGATTTCTCTGGAAGCCATCACCGTTTTGACCAGTGCGGTATTGTTATGTATCTGGATAGTGAAAACTGGCTGAAAGGTTCCGTTGAATATGAAAATGAGGATTTTCAGCATTTGGGCAGCGTTGTCACGAACGGTGGATATTCTGATTGGGCAACTACCGCTATTTCTGCAGATATAAAATCTATGTGGTATCGTTTTAGCAGGAGGGAAGACGATTACTGTATTGAATGTTCTGAGGATGGGGTGAATTTTAGTCAGATGCGCATTTGCCATATGGGAAAAGGAAACGGTAAGATCCAGTTCGGGATCTACGCCTGTTCACCTGAAGATTCTTCGTTCAAAGCTGTCTTTACTGATCTGGAATTAACTGAATGTCAGTGGAAAGCGCATGACGGGCAGCAACCGGATTAAAACCAATGCAGGAAAAGCAGATGGCTGCAAATAAGCTGTAAAGAATTAGAAAAAGCGGAAGCGGTGGAGGCATTTTTACCGACAGACTTAAGAAATATAAGACGGGTAAAGGAGCTATACAGCTTTCTTATAATGCCCCCTGCCGCTTTCGGCGCATTAATGTGCAGTATCTACATATGCAATACTGGAATCTCCCTTCTGAGCTTGTTCTAGCACGGCATCCATTAGTTTTTGAAAAGAACCGTAAGATGAGGTAGCGCCGCTTAAAGCGTCTATCTCATCTTTGCCCTGGCCTTCCAGAAACTGACCTGCATAATAACGGGTGTACTCATTTGGATAAGTATCTGTAGAATGAAGCATATTCTGCATATAGACGTTATCCCAGCTTTTAATAAAGCCGCTGGGGTTTTCGGCATTATACTCTACAGAAACAATATTTCCGCCTTTGACCATGATCGTGATATATTCTTTCCAACCAAAGTTGTATTCTGAAGCCTGGGCCGTATAGTAGCCGTCGTGAAGACCTTCTGTTTTGCCGCAGCCTGTCAGCGCTAAGGACAGTAACAGCATAAGACACATTCTGCAAAATATCCGTTTCATCTATTTCAATCCTCCTTCAGAATAAAGTTTTTAACCTGAGCCTGGAGTTTCTCAGCCTCCTGCGCCAGAAGTCCGCTGGACTGTTCTGTTCCTTCTGCATTCTGCAGATTCCGGTCGGCGATAGCGGAAATGGTTTCAATCCGTTCTTCCATAGAAGACAGCGCATTCTCCTGTCCCTCCACTGCGGCAACCAGCCGATCCGATATCTCACTGATCTGAGCAGAAACATCGGAGATGGCTTTAAGGGAGCTTGCAGTGTCTGCATTCAGGTCCACACCCGTTCGGATGATGTTTCTTGTATTTTCAATCATTTCAGTGGCGCTCTGAGCAGCCTCGGCGCTTTTAACTGCCAGATCCTGAACCTCGTTGGCCACTACGGCAAATCCGCTGCCGGCATTTCCGGCCCGTGCTGCTTCTACCGATGCATTCAGCGCCAGAATATTCGTCTGGAAAGAGATATCCTCAATAGCCTTGGCGATTTTTGTAATCTCTAATGCATTGGAGCTGATGTTATCCATAGCTTTGGACAGAGCCGCCATCTGTGTATTCGCTTCCTTAATACACTGCGCGATTTCTTCGGTTTTATTCCGTGTCTGGCTGCTGCTCTCCATAACATCGGCCAGCCGATTCTTTACATGAACCACCTCATTGATCAGTTCTTCTGTAGACTGGTTCTGCTCCAAAGAGGCGTGGTGCAGCTCGCCGGATTGCCCGCTCAACTCTTCTGCCATATTGGCAAGGCGAACGGCGGCGGTGCGGAAGCCAGAGATAGTCTCGTCCATGGATCGGAGAATGGAGTTCAGACTGTCACGTATCAGAGTAAAATCACCTTTATAATCCATCTGCGGTTCGGTTTTCAGATTACCGTCTGCGACCTGCGCCAGTACTTGACGGATATCCAATATGTATTGATTGACGCTTTCTACCGTGTCGTTGAGAGTCATGGCCATAAGTTCCAGTTCATCTCTGGAGTGGACGGAAACGACCTCTGTATGCAGATCACCGTCAGAAAGCAGGACCATACGTTCTGTAACGCTTTTTACAGGGCGTGAAATCGAGCGGGCCAGACGCAGAACAAGCAGAATAGATACAATCAGTACTGCCAGATTGGATAAAGCCGATACCAGCATCGCCCCATTAATGAAATGATTATAATCTGATTTCGGAATCTGGATGACCAGCGACCATTGTGTACCCCTGATAGGCGAAAAGGCTGTCAGCATCTTCTTTCCGTCGACGGGCAATTCGATGGCGCCTGTCTCATCTGTGGTTATCCTGGCGACTGCGTCTTCATTTCCGCCATTAATCTGGGAAAGCGTGTTTTCTGAGAGAACCTGAGATTCGTCCGGATGGCCCGTGATAATCCCGTCATGGTTTACCATATAGGCCGTACTATTCTCACCCAGGTTTATACTGTTGATAATATCGCTTAAGGTATCATATTTATAAACCCCGACCACATACATAGAAGTTTCTCCGTTTTCTTTTACCGGCATGCCCATCGTAATGCCAAGATTACCCTGAAAGATTGTAGAAGGGTCGGTGGTCAGATTGTCTGTCTCCAGAAGCAGTGAAAAAAAGCTGCTGTCAAGGCTTTCAGGTGCATCTTTTATACCCTGCAGAAGATTTCCTTCCAGGTCATAAAGAGCGATCGTGTACAGCTCGTAGATCTCAGCGGCTTCGGAGAGAACTTCTTCTCGGTTTTTTCGGATCAGTTCTGCATCCGCATCGTTACCGGCTGCGCCGTCCATTCGGGGATCATCGGCAATTGTCATCATACGGTCTGCAAGCAGGTGGATATTTGCTTCCACTGTTTTTGCTGACTGACGTGCCATCGGCTGCAGGCTGTCCAGCAAGATATTGTTTGCGAGTGACTGCATGGCGAGCGCCATAAACACACAACATACTAAGACCAATACCAGAATGTTAAGAGTCGTGTTTTTTAAGATTCTTCCGTTGAGGCTTCGCTTCATTTTTGGTTGCGAAGTCTGGGGGTTATGTTCTTTTATCATTTCCTTTCATCCTTTCCTGTCAGTTTTGAACATAAAAGACCACATAAAAAATACCGGCAGGGGCCAGAATGCCGCCGTAATTTCAAGGTATGGCAACTTCTGACAGTATAACATAACTCTCTATAGCATTTCAATACGTAAAGATCATCACGCCGCGGAATAAAGACAAAAGTATGTATGAAAGTACGCCGAAATACAGGCACAAAAAGCGACGGGAAATTACCCCGATTTCCCGTCGCTTCATTATGTGCAGCATTATTTTGCCGGCAAACAATCTCTGCTATTTATCTTTGTTTGCAAGCGCACTCAGTTCTTCAAGCATCTTTGGAAGCTCTGTGTCCATGTTTTCATTACTGAACTGACAGGTGCCGACCTTCTTGTGCCCGCCGCCGTTGTACTTCAGCATCAGGCTTCCGACATTAACGTCGGATGTTTTGTTCAGGATACTGTAGCCTACTGCGGCAGAACAGCCCTGTCCGCCGCGTCCGCTGACGATCCACGCGGAGATGTTTTGCTCCGGATACATGCTGTATATCATGAAACGGTTGCCGGTATAGATTGGGTCAACATGCCTCAGATCGGTAATAATCAGATTGCCGTCGATCTTCGTATACCCGGATACCATCTCTTTGAACTTTTCTGTCTGCTCATTGTAGACCTCGATACGCTCCTGTACGTCGGGCAGAGCCAGGATCTCCTCGGTGGTCATAGTACGGCATGCTTCCATCAGCTTCTCCATCAGTTGATAATTGGAAATGGAGAACTGTCTCCAGCGCCCCAGGCCGGTCCGGGGGTCCATCAGGAATCCGACCAGAATCCATCCCTTCGGATTCATAACCTCATCAATTGTCAGATTGCCGGAGTCTACCTTATCAACCGCTTCCATCAGATCATCAAACTGTGGGAAACGTTCCCTTCCGCCGTAGTATTCATAGATGATCCGCGCGCAGGACGGGCAGATGCGGCTCTCCCCCTTGTATTTGCCTTCTAGCTCCAATCGTTCGTGTTCGCTGGAATGATGGTCAAACCAGAGTCCGCAGCCCTCGACAAAAGGTACGTTGGCAAGGCAGTCATTCTCGCCGATATCCAGCAGTCCGTCTTGGATATCCTTTGGATGGGCAAATTTCCAGCAGTCAATGATACCCGCTTCCAGCAGCAGGGCTCCGCATGCCAGACCATCAAAATCGGAACGTGTTACTAATCTCATCAATATCTCCTCCTTGTATCGCTCTTATTAAATTCTGAAACCAGGCACAAAAATTATGCCATTTTCTGCTGCTGTTAGTATAGCATATCCCTTGTTTTTCGGCAAACATAAATATGTATTGTTTCGTATTCCATTCCTCTTACAGAAGCATCATTATAATCTGTGATTCCTTTTCCTTCATTTGGATGTACGGCAGAATAGGCACTGTCCGCAGCATACAGGCATAACAACGCAAGACAGCTCCATATCAATATCTGCTTTTTCATCTCTCTGATCCGGTTATCCAGAAGCGGGGCCGCGATATAGACGATCGCCATCCCGCCGATTCCGAACATCAGCAGGCCTTCGGCGCAGATACGGCCGTTCAGGTTCAGGAAATATCCGCTGTAATCCCACCATTTCTTTCCGTTGTAGACTGTCTCCAGATAATAAGACGTCCAGTATTCCACCATTCCGCATACGAAGATGATACAGAAAAATTCTTTGACCGGGTGATTCCGAATCCGGTTGAGCAGCGTAAGAAGCAGGATTCCGCCTGCGCCGTAGATAGGGAGCCAGGGACCGTGGAGAGCGCCCCGGTTCACAAATACTCCGTCCAGTATCAGGTGCAGGCTCACCTCCCAGCACCATCCGATAAAGGAAAATATAAAGAATAACAGCATCAGGGACCAGATCGAATAGTGCCGCATATAATGGAATGATTCCACTTTTTTCTGCTTTGCCGTCTCCGGGAACGGAGAAAGTCTTCTGGGATACACTCTTCCCTCTGCCGCATCCTTAAGCATATCGATCCGGATCTGCTGCTCCCGTTTATCTTCATAAGCCCGTTCTTTTTCTGAGTTTGTAAGTAATATACCGAACCAATCCGCAAGAATACCGCGTAACCCTTCCGGCCGGTTCCTGCTAAGCTCCGTATCTTCCGTCCACTCCATCACATCCAGGTATGTCTCTAAGAGCACATCCCCCGGCGCTCTTTCATACAGATATCTGTCGTCAAGAAGCTCTGCTCCTGGAATCCCGGTTTCTTTCGCCTGTCTGCGCAGTTTTGCATAATATTCACAGAAAGCGGCCGACCGGTAGGGAAGCGAGTAGAGTATCTCGGAAAGTCCAAAGGTAAATGCGCCCAGAATGCTCCATCCGATAAACGAACAATCCAGTAAAAAGCACTCCCATTTGTGTCCTTTCATCATTTTCCTGGAAAGGGTTATGGCTTCCCTGCCGGTAAGATCAGGATTCTCTGCCAGAATGTAAGGAACCTGTGCATAAGAATAGTACTTGATCACACCGCCTGCGATTGTAAGTATCCACAGTGATTGATAGATGCTGTACCGAAGCATCGCCATCGAAACCTTAAGCCATCTCTTTACACGCAGTAAAAATACGAAACGCTGTATCGGAAGTTTCTCATAGCATCTCCCTTCAAGGAACATCCGGGCTGATATCACCGTATAGGTATTGACGATCAGGAGATAGAAACCTGTCACACCTGCGCATGCCAGCGCGACCAGGATCAGGCTGCCCAGTTTTTCTGAACCGAACAGGGAATTGATGCCTGATACGAATATAACGAATAAAGAGCCGGACGTTATCCCGTTGACTATCTTAGATAACGCGCCCCGGCTTCCTCCCAATATTCTGTTGCCATCCTTAGCGTTTTCGATTTTCTTCTTCTTCAGCGCTTCCGAAAGTTCTCTTCCCTTCTCAGTATTTCCGGACATGGTATGCCGCAGCACATCCATAAGCCCTGTACTTCCCATGGTCACCCTCGTGTCTGCTTTCATCTCCGTTTCCTGCGGCGTTCCTGTCTCCGTCTCCGCCGCTGTTCCCGGAACCGTCTCCTTCTCAGCCTCCGCCGGGGAATACATCCTCACAAAATTGTCAAAGTTTGAACTTTGCAGCCCCAAAAATACTGCAATCAAGCTCACCATCACCAGCATCATGTAATGCTTCTTCAGCGCCTGTCTTGCTCTTGTTTTGATCTCTCTTCTGGTCATAGCGTTCCTCTTTCGTTTTAATCAGCATATCTCTTATCTTACATGATTTTGGGATAAGATAAAATATATTTTGGATAATTTGAAAAAAATTAAGAAATTTTGTGTTGGCATTAGTTTGCAAATAAAATTGCGAAGATAAATTAAATATTGTATGATGGATGCAGATCCTTAGGAATGGAAGAAAAGGGATATGGGGGCGTGAGCAGTATGAAGGTTGTGATTGCAATTGATTCGTTTAAGGGAAGCATGAGTTCGATGGAAGCCGGATATGCGGCGAAGAGAGGCATTCTTAGAGCATGTGACGCGCAGATTACCGTGAAGCCTTTGGCAGACGGTGGCGAAGGGACTACGGAGGCCCTGGTAGAAGGATTGGGCGGCGAATATGTTACTGTCTGGGTGGCCGGGCCTTTGGGAGAGAAGACGAATGCGAGGTACGGGATTCTGGGAGACGGCAGGACGGCAGTCATGGAGATGGCAGAAGCCTCCGGAATCATTCTGGTAAAGCGGGAAGAATTAGATCCCTTAAGAGCGACAACTTATGGCGTCGGCGAGATGATCTTAGACGCTGTGGGAAGAGGCTGCCGTGAATTCATCATCGGTATAGGCGGAAGCGCCACCAGCGAAGGCGGCGCAGGTATGCTACAGGCTTTAGGATATGATATACGGGATAAAGGCGGCAATCCGGTTAAGCAGGGTATTCAGGGACTTGACAGCATTGATTCCATCTGCGGCGAGAATGTTCCGGAAGTATTAAAGGAATGTCATTTCAGCATTGCCTGCGATGTGAAGAATCCACTCTGCGGTGAGAACGGAGCGGTCTATGTATATGGTCCGCAGAAAGGCGTCAAAGAAGAAGAAAAGCAGATCTTTGATGAAAAGATGAAGCATTTTGCAGATAAGACACAAGAGTACACTGGAACAGACTTCCGTATGACAGAAGGAGCAGGCGCCGCGGGAGGGCTTGGATTTGCATTCTTAAGCTATCTGCCGAATGTGGAGTTAAAATCAGGAATCGACATCGTTCTGAAAGCAATCGGGCTTGAGAATGAAGTTCAGGATGCCGATATCGTCATTACCGGAGAAGGACGGCTGGATTTCCAGACAGCCATGGGTAAAGTTCCGGTGGGTGTCGCCCGCCTTGCGAAACAGTACGGCGCAAAGGTGCTTGCATTTGCCGGAGGCGTCACAAAAGATGCGGGAGAGTGTAATGCGGCAGGGATTGATGCGTTTTTTCCTATCGTAAGAGGCGTGACTACGTTGGATGAAGCTATGAATCCGGAGAATGCGAAGGAGAATATGGCGCTGTCCGTGGAGCAGGTATTTAGGGTGATTTGTAGTTGAGAAGGATATTGTTTTACAGGAAAGAGACTGTTGAAAATAGCAGATTTGCTTTTGCGGTAGTCTTTTATTTTATTAAATCATGATTTGTGTTATAATATTTCATGATCGCTGTTCTCATGATTGTGACAGAACAGGAAAAAATCAGGAAAGGAGTTATTGCTATATGAGGGTTAGAAAGTTTGGATTCAAGAAAAACATAGTATGCGGACTTGTTATATTTACTTTATGTGTCCTGCCTGTCTTAAGCGGCTGTACTTCAAAGGAGAAGACGTCTGACGTCCAGGAGGAGACCGGGGCGAAGAATGGGCAGGAAAGCCCGGGAGATGAGTCTTCAAACTCTGGCGGACAGGAGGCCGGGACGGAGAATGAAAGTCTTGGGGATTTCACTATGCAGGATATCAACGGAGAGATTTACACGCAGGAAATGTTTGTGGATCATGAACTGACGATGGTTAATGTATTTACTACATGGTGTACGCCGTGTATCAGAGAGATTCCGGATCTTATGGAGCTTCAAAAGGAAATGGCGGACCAGGGAGTACAGATTGTCGGTATCGTTCTGGACGCGGCGGGCCGGCAGGGCAAGACGGATCAAGAGGCAGTAGAGAAAGCGAAGCTTCTGGCAGAGGAGACGGAAGCGGTATATCCCTTCCTGATTCCGGATGAAAGTCTTCTGAACGGCAGGCTTGCAGGAATCAGCGCTGTTCCGGAGACTTTCTTCGTGGATAAGGAGGGGAATATCACCGGAGAGACTTATTCCGGCAGCCGTTCCTTTGAGGACTGGAAGAGTATCGTAGAAAAAGAACTGGAAGGAGCGGTACAATGAGCCGGTGTATGGGAACTCGTTTTCGCAGGCTGCCGGGTCTCATCCTGGCAGTTTTGGGGCTTGTGATCATGGGATTTGGCATATACCGCGGTGAGATGGCGGTGGTTCTGGAAAAAGCAGTGAATATATGTATGGAGTGTGTGGGAATTGGATAAAGAGAAGAAGGGATGGAAACGTCACGGAGTTCAGGCGTTATGGGCGCTTCTTACGAACAGTTACCTGGCGGGATTCGCCCGGGGGAAGATATATCAGGGAAAGCTTAAGAATCTGTGCGTGCCCGGCCTGAACTGCTATTCCTGTCCGGGGGCGCTCGGCGCCTGTCCCATCGGCGCGGTGCAGGCAGTCATCGGGAGCTGGAATTTCAAGCTCGCGTTCTATGCGGCGGGTTTCCTGATGTTCGTCGGAGCATTGGCAGGGAGGTTTGTCTGCGGATGGCTGTGTCCGTTCGGACTGATTCAGGATCTGCTGCACAAGATTCCCTTTCCTGAGAAGATCGGGACATTTCGGGGAGATCGGCTTCTGCGGAAACTGAAATATGTGATTCTGATAGTATTTGTGATCCTCCTGCCGATGTTTCTGGTGGATGTCCTGGGCCAGGGGGCGCCATATTTCTGTAAGCTGATCTGTCCGGCAGGCACGCTGGAGGGAGGGATTCCCTTGGTATTGCTGAATGAATCCATGCGAAGCGCGCTGGGATGGCTGTACGCCTGGAAGAATGTCCTTCTGTTGATTACCATAGTATTGTCTGTTATGATCTACAGACCTTTCTGCAAATACATATGCCCTCTGGGAGCGGTCTATTCCGTCTTCAATCCGATCTCGGTGTTCCGTTACCGGGTGGATGAGAAGAAGTGTACCGGCTGCGGCATATGTGCGAAGGTCTGCGGGATGCAGGTGGACCCGGCAGAGAATGCGAATCATCCGGAGTGTATCCGGTGCGGAGCGTGCAAGAAATCATGTCCTGTGAAAGCGATACATTGAATTGAAAGGAAAAGTTTGCCAATTTTCATTTCAGATGTTAGTATTAGATATATTAGGTGAGTGAAAACACTCGTGAAGAAATTGCAGTATAAGAACAGGAGACTTTATAAGAGATGAAGAGAACGATCCGAGAATTATTTGTGATGACAGTAGCTACCCTGATTATTGCGGCGGCGGTATTTTTCTTCTTGATACCAAGCCATGCGGCGGTCAGTTCTGTGTCGGGTCTGGCGATCGTATTATCGAATTTTATACCGCTGACCGTGTCGGCGATCACTATGATTCTGAATATTATCCTGCTGATAGTCGGTTTTTTGCTCTGCGGACATGAATTCGGGTTTAAAACAGTGTATACGTCTGTTCTTTTACCTGTATTTATCGGGATTTTCGAGGTGTTGCTGCCGAATAACGGATCGATTTCCGGGGACGCCATGCTTGATGTCGCATGTTACATTTTTACGGTAAGCATCGGGCTTAGTATTCTGTTTAACATGAATGCTTCGTCGGGAGGACTGGATATCGTGGCAAAGATAATGAACAGGTATCTGCACATGGATCTGGGCAAGGCTATGAGCATAAGCGGTATGCTGGTAGCGCTTAGTTCTGCGTTTGTGTATGATAAAAAGACGGTGGTGCTGAGTGTTCTCGGAACTTATCTGAATGGTATGGTGCTGGATCATTTTATTTTTGGACAGAATATCAAAAGAAGGGTCTGCATTATTTCCAGAGATAAAGAAAAGCAGATCCGTGACTGGATATTGCATACGCTGAAGAGCGGAGCGACGATCTACCAGGCAGAGGGGGCGTATGGGGGTACGTTTCAGAATGAGATCATTACGATCGTCGATAAGAATGAATATCAGAAATTAATGCAGTATGTGATCAAGGAAGATCCGGCGGCTTTTATTACTGTTTATAATGTGAGTGATATGCGTTATATTCCCAAAAGCAAGAACCACTGAATTGGGTATCGGCTGTATAATTTTAAAAGAATTGTTCTATTTGCTTAAGAAAAAGTATGTCAGAGCATGCGGAAGGAGAGCTTATGAGCTATTTTGGGGAACGTTTTAGGAGAAACAGCGAAAGTGCGCCGGATATTGGCGGCCGTGAACAGCACAGCGGTATGCAGAATGTGCAGAATCTGGAAACTATCATTAATGAAGGGCTTCGGGTCGCCCTGCTTGAGGAAACTCCGGACCAGTCGCTGGAGGTGCTGCTTGAACATCTTGGAAAAGCGCTGAACGGAGAACGTACTTATATATTTGAACGGAATGAGTCCGGCGGTGACGACAATACATATGAATGGGTAGCCTCCGGGATTACGTCGGAGAAGGAGAATCTCCAGAACGTTCCTTCAGAAGTGTGTGCGATCTGGTATCGGAATTTCAGGATCGGCAGGAATATCGTCATTGAGAACCTGGAAGAGACCCGGGAGGAGGATCCTTTGATGTATGAGACCCTGAAGCCGCAGAATATCCAGTCTCTTGTTGTGGTTCCTCTGTTTGATTCGGGGACGCCTATCGGTTTTTACGGTGTGGACAATCCACCTGCAAAGATGCTGGAATATGCATCGAATATGCTCCAGACAGCGGCGTATTTTATCGTCTCCTCCCTGAAACGGCGTAATCTGGTTCGGGAACTTCAGAAGCGGAGTTACAGGGTTCTTCATGCGTTGAGTGTGGACTACTTAGGCATCTATCAGGTGAATTTCGATACGGATGAATGCGAGATATACAGGGACAATGAACAGTTGAGAAGAGATTGGGGAGTAGACTTCGAGAACGGATACCAGAACGCTATGGAAGGGTACATTTCCCGGTATGTAGTCCAGCGGGATCAGGAAAAGCTTCGTGCCATGACGAGGAAAGAATATGTGCTTGCCGAGCTTAGGGCAAAGAAGAAGTATTATGTTCGTTATCAGGTGAAAGATAATTTCTACGGGCTGAAACACCTGGAACTGCATTTTTCTGCCGGGGAGAACACGGAGAAAGAAAATTGCGCGATTTTTGCCCAGCGCGATATCAATGCCGTGGTAGAACAGGAGGAAAAGTACAGGCTGGAGGCAAGGCGGAGCATGGAGGATATCCTGGAAGGAGCCAGAACCGGCATATGGACGATCGAGCTGGAAGATGGCTGCCGGCCAAGGATGTATGCGGACCGGACTATGCAGATACTCCTTGGGGTATCAGATGGGATCGGGCCGGAAGAGTGCTACCGGCATTGGTTCGAGAACATTGAACCGAGTTATGTGGAGATGGTGCAGGAGTCAGTGCAGGATATGTTGGAAAACGGACGCTCTGAAGTGGTTTACCCTTGGAATCATCCGACGCTGGGGAGAATCTACGTTCGCTGCGGAGGCGTACCGGACAAAAAGTTCAAAAAACCGGGCGCCTGCCTGAACGGATACCATCAAGATATCACGGAGATTATGGTGACCCGGAAGAAGCAGGAACAGGCCATCATGGAGCTGTTGGAGAAGGTCAGGCGGGCCAATACGGCAAAGAGCGAATTCCTCTCTCATATGTCCCATGATCTGCGGACACCTATCAACGGTATTATGGGAATGCTGGCTATTATGGAGAAATGTCAGGATGACTCCGATCGTCAAAAAGAGTGCCGGGAGAAAATCCATGTGTCTGCGGAGCATCTGCTGTCCCTGGTTAATGATGTTCTTCAGGTCAGTAAACTGGAGAGCGGGAGACTGTCGGCAGCAGAAGAACCGTTTGACCTTCACGATACGCTGGAAAGCTGTATTACGATTTTATCTGTTCAGGCGGAAGAGGCGGGGATTCGTCTGGTGCTGAAAGAAGTTGATATCCGGCATAGCAGGCTGATCGGAAGTCCGCTCTATCTGAAGCAGATCCTGACGAATATTATTGACAATGCGCTCAAATATAACCGGCCCAGAGGTTCCGTATTTGTCCAGGTAAAAGAGACTGTCTGCCGGAATGGGACAGCAAATTACCGATTTATAATCGAAGATACCGGAATCGGAATCGGAAAGGATTTCAAAAAACACATATTTGAGCCTTTTACCCAGGAACATCAAAATGCGAGAACCCACTATAACGGCGTCGGGCTTGGCATGTCCGTCGTGAAGAAGCTGGTCGACCAGATGAAGGGAACCATTGAGATAGACAGCCAGGTTGGCAAGGGAAGTGTGATTCAAGTCCAGCTTCCTATCCGGGTCGATGGAACCCGTAGTACGCAGATTGTGGAAGAGAAACAAGATGTACGGGCTGATGTAGCCGGGATGAGCGTCCTTCTGGTGGAGGATAATGAGATCAATTGTGAGATCGTGGAATTTATGTTGGAGGATGCAGGTGCGAAGGTTGTGACCGCGAATAACGGAAAAGCCGCCGTGGATGCGTTTGCGTCGTCTGCCGTGGATACTTTTGACTGTGTTCTTATGGATCTGATGATGCCGGTTATGAGCGGTTATGAGGCAGTCCGTGTGATTCGCGGCCTTGACCGTCCGGATGCAAAGACGGTGCCTGTCATAGCGCTGTCGGCGAATGCCTTTGAAGAGGATGTCGCAATGGCCAAGGACGCCGGGATGAATGAACATTTGGCGAAGCCGGTGGATATGGAAAAGATGTTTGAAACTATGCGGAAGCTGGTGAATAATTGAAGAAGGCTGTGATGATTGAAAGTGTGACGGCAAAGAAGGAGGCTGCGGCAATTGGGCGCGGTCTCTTTCTTTATAATGGGGCGTTAGTTCAACTTGACTATATTACTTTACTTTGATAAAATGATAACATTATTACAAGAATTTAGTTCGGAACATAGTTTATAATTGGAAACGGAGGGAAGAAAATGGAGCGGTTAAGGGTAGGAAGGCCGTCCGGCAGGGAAGAGATGCGTTATGCGCTTGAGGCGGCGCTTCTGTTGGGATTCCAGTCGGAGACGGCTGTTTTTCCGGTTGCTTCTCCTGACGGAGAGATCAGGATTCCGGGGACGGAGGATGAGTTGGCCGGGCTTTGGAAGCTTGAGGATTCCGTGATACCGGAAGGGTATCTTCCGGCAGAGAAGAAGGGACCGGTATTTGATCTGGATTTCAGAAAAGAGAAGGGACTTGAGTATCTATTTTCGAAAGGTTTGTTTTTACAGGATGAAGATGCCGATATGCTTCCGGATAAGCTGGCTGTGAAGCTTGTGCTCCCGGATGACACGGATGAGTGGATGCTTATGGCGGCGTGCAATATCGCGTTCCGCTTCGGGATGGAGACGACGGCTTATGAGGGAGGAATACTTGCGCCGGAGGGGTATGAGGGCAATGCGGTTGTATTTTCCTTCGCAGAGCAGGCAGAAGTCACTTATCAGGAGATGTCCGGCGCAGTACGGGTACATATCGCCGGAAAGGGAAAGGAGCTTTTGGAGCTTTCGAATCTTCTCTGTGAGAAATTCCCCCTCGCAGACGGCATATGGAAGAGCTGGAGGGATGTTCTTCTTGACTGGACCGATGATTTTGCCATGCGGGGAGCAGACGGTCAGCTCGCTTATCTTTCCGCGCTCTCCGGTAAGAAAGAGGGCTTAGCGTTATATGGGGCTTTGGAGATCAGCGAAGAGCAGAAAAAGCATTTTCCGGAAGCGCAGATCTATAGTTATAAGTCTGGTAAGAAGATATACGAGAAGAATTACGAATTTCCCTGGGAGGCGGATATCTTTGAACAGGTTCTCAGGGAAGAGATATACCCGAAGCTTGCGCAGGGAGACAGGATAAGGGTTGAAGGTGCGGTCAGCGAAGATTATGCGGTGCGGGAGAAGATCTCTGAACGTATTCGGAAGGAAGCAGGTTTATTCGGCGCCGAAGCAGAGGAAGTCCGGCTGATCTGCGCCTATAAGCAGGGATATTCCTGGATGGACGAGGTTGTGATCCCGGCGGTAAGGGGACAGAAGACAGATCAGATTGAGATATTTTTCAAACCATTCCTGCCGGAAGGAGAAACCCTATGGCTTGATGAGAACGGGGCGACCCCGTCTTACCATAATCTGAAAGCGGACGACCCAGAGAGATGGTATGATCTTCCGATTCGATATCTGCAGGAATTGTATCCGATTCAGGATATTCTTACGGAGAAGTTATCTGTTCCGGAGGAAAAGGTGGTCTTCAAGGCTTACGAGGGTTCGGAAGAGCTGACTTATCTCTGCCGTGTGACAGATAAGGACGGCTGCGTCAGGGAGTTCAAGTATCTTGCCAGATATTCGGAGCGGCCGTATCTTGACGAATACCCGAATCTTGGGAAGGTACATCCGGCGACAGGGTATATCAGAGTCCTTGTAAATGAAAAGGAAGTGTTGAATCGGAAGCTTACGACGGATCTGGAGCGTATCTGGGATATTTATCAGAGTCAGGTATTGCCGGAATGCCGCGCTTATATAGAAGAGAAGACAGAAGGACAGGCTCATGCCGATATGCAGCCATTCTTTCAGAAGCTGGCTCTGGAGGTATGGGCAAGCGAGCCGGATTACCGGACAGGAAGCAGGGAAGATCTGATCTCTTCACTGGATGCGCTGCATGAGGATATGTACTTCGTAGGAAGCGATTACTTCAAGAATTACGGCGTCCGGACAGTAGATGAGATCTTTGACGCGCCGGGGTTGATCCTGCCCGAGATTCATAAGAGGGAAGGCGCGCCGCAGTTTCGGGTAACTCTGTATGAGCGGCAGAAGGAAGAGGCATGTATTCTGTGCCGTGAAAAAGAAGCAAGGGACGGTCAGGAAGTACTGGAGAAAGAACGGAACAGAGATCAGATATCACTTAAGATTTCCAGGATTACCTGTAAAGACGGGAAACTGCTTCTTGAGATTCCGGTGAAGGGGGCGGCAGAGGATGTTGTCTGTGCCTATGCGAAGCTTTTTTCGGAAGGAATCCTTTCCGGCAGCCAGGAGATCGGCGGCTGCTATGAGATACACTTTACAGGGGAATTGGGCGGCAGTTATGAGGCAGCCGTACCTTCGAAGATGCCGGTTCCGGAGCGGAGTATTACGGAAATCAACCTTCATGAGAAGGAACTGATCGGATATGAGACATGTCTTGAGGTGATAGAGGAGCTCAAAGGTGTGAAAGGTATCAGGATATTTGAGACTGCCAGGTCTTATCAGGGGCGGAAGCTTTACGGTATCTGGATTCTGCCGCATTATGAGGGGTATCTTTCCATGACGAAGCGATTAAGCCGATGTCCAAGCGAGATCATTAACGCGAGACACCATGCCAATGAAGTGTCCAGTACGAACGCCGCTTTTATCCTGCTTAAGAAACTTTTGACAGAGGACATTTATAAGGATCTTCCGCAGAAGCTTAATCTGGTGCTTGTCCCGATGGAGAATGTGGACGGAGCGGCGATCCATTATGAACTCCAGAAGGAGCATCCATACTGGAAGTTCCATGTGGCAAGATTTAATGCTATAGGGAAGGAGTTCTATCATGACCATTTCCGGCAGGATACAATACATAGGGAAGCGATGGGACTGACCCGGCTCTTCGACAAATATATTCCGGACATGATCGTGGATAATCACGGGGTGCCGAGCCATGAGTGGGAGCAGCAGTTCTCCGGTTACACTTCGCCGTCCTATAAGGGCTTCTGGCTCCCGAGATCTCTGCTGTACGGATACTTCTGGTACGTAACGGATTCGGAATATAAGGATAATTATCCGGTTAATAAGAAGATGGAGGATGTGATCGCGGATAAGATTGCAGAGGACTCGGAGATGGCGGCGTGGAACAGGGAGTGGAGCGCGCAGTTTGAGAAATATGCTCATGCATGGATGCCGAAGCTGTTCCCTGCAGACTACTATAAAGATATGATCAACTACTGGATACCGTTTGCGTTTGATAAAAACCACAGGTATCCGTCCATTCGTTTTCCATGGATCACGACGGTGGCGTATACCAGCGAGGTTGCGGATGAGACGGCGCAGGGAGAGTACCTGAATCTGTGCGCGAGAGCGCATGTGGCCCACGATGAAGCGACGCTTCAGATGCTGATGGATGCGGCGCATATAAGAAGATGCCGCTTTATGTGCTGTGACGGAGAGATCTTTGCCGAATATTTGCGATTAAGGCCGATGATCGTAGAGGGTTCGGAGAAAAGATAAATTATAGTTTACCTAGAAGGAGGAAATTTATATGGAACTGATTAAATTACTGGGTGTTGTGATCGTAATTGTCGGATTTGCGCTTAAGCTGGATTCAATCCTGATCATTTTCCTGGCGCTTATCACTACGGGGATTGTAGGAGGCCTTGGAGTCGGCGGCCTCTTAGAGACCATCGGAGTGAATTTTGTGGCGAACAGAAGTATGGCGATCTTCATTATGATTCTTCTGATTACCGGTGTTCTGGAGAGGAACGGCCTCAGAGAAGCGGCTACCGACCTGATCAAGAAGGTAAAGGGAGCTACTGCCGGTAAGGTTGTGGCGGCATATGGTATCATGCGAGGCGCTTTTGGAGCATTTAACGTAGGCTTCGGAGGTGTTGCCGGCTTCGTCCGTCCGGTTGTCCTTCCGATGGCGGAGGCTGCGGTTAAGAATCAGGGACATGAGGCGAAGGAAGAGCATGTGGAAGATATCAAGGGAATGGCGTCCGCGATGGAGAATATCACATGGTTCTTCTGGCAGGTACTTTTCGTAGGCGGCTCCGGCGGTATTCTGGTACAGAGTACCCTGGCTTCCCTCGGCTATGAGGTAGAGCTTATAGAGCTTGCCGCGGCAGAGATACCGGTTGCGATCTTTGCTCTTATCGTCGGCTGTTCCGTGACGATTATGACAGATAAGAAACTTACGAAGAAGTACTACGGTGACAAATAAGCAGGGGGTGTGAGAATATGGCTAACTTAAAATTTATACAGGTAAATGAAGTATTAGGCGCGAACCTGCTGAATATGGTGTGGGTGATCATAGGCCTTATCGCGATCTACGCAGGAGTGAAAAACCTGCTTGATAACGAGAATCCGTCCAGATACGGTACTGCTCTTTTCTGGTGTTCCTTTGGCGTTGTGTGTGGATTCGGCACATGGCTTCCGGCAAAGCTTTCCGGCGTTCTTGTTATTGTTATGTGTCTGCCGCCGATCTTCAAGAAAGTGAAGGTAGGAAAGGTGGATACACCGTCCAAGGAGCATACCATTGAGCAGTATCAGAAGGTGGGAATGAAGATCTTCTTCCCGGCGGTCTGTGTAGGTATCTTTTCGCTTTTGTTTGCGTTTTTCAGTAATTTGAGTTCTATGGTAGCCGTTACACTTGGAGTTATCGTGGCGATGATCATTCTGATGGCCTACAACCCAAGCGAGAATAAACCGGCTGTATTTTTGAAAGAATCCGAGAGATTCCTTTCCATCATGGGACCTTTATGTATGCTTCCGCAGCTTCTGGGCTGTCTTGGCGGCGTATTTACGGCGGCAGGCGTCGGAGATGTTGTCGCAAGTATCGTGGAGAAGATCGTCCCGAAGGGAAATGTGAATGTCGGTATCATCGTATTTGCTATAGGTATGGCGATATTTACCATGATCATGGGAAATGCGTTCGCGGCAATTACGGTCATCACGGTTGGTATCGGCGGACCTTTCGTTCTGGCATACGGCGCCGACCCGGTAACCATCGGCATGCTTGCCCTTACCTGCGGTTACTGCGGTACTTTATGTACGCCGATGGCGGCGAACTTCAACATCGTTCCGGTGGCGATCCTGAATATGAAAGACCGCTGGGGCGTTATCAAGAAGCAGGTCCTTGTGGCGGTTATCATGCTGGTATTCCAGATCTGCTATATGATTATATTCAAATAAGCATCCCGTAGAAGTACTGGTACATCATTAACGCAAAGCAGTACTAGACGGGACGGTAAAGCAGGGAATGAGGAAAAGATGACACGTAATATGGAGCGTGGCGCAAGAATTGTGATAGAAGAGTGGATGCGGGTAAAGAAATGGGATAAGCTTCTGATCGTTACGACGAAGGAACACCTGGAGGAGTCAAGGGCTCTTAGAAAATATGCGGTAAGAAAAGTACATTCCGTAAGCTCTTTGGTCGTGGAAGATATGGGAAGGCATGTAGGCGTCTTTTTTGATATGAACGAGGAAGTGTTCGACCCATATACTGCCGTAATCGCGGCTACGGATTACTCTCTTGTAACGACGAAGGCGGCTAAGCGCGCCATACAGAAGCATAAAAAATTCCTGTCACTTCCGCTGTCTACGAACGACGGAAGATCATTGCTGGAATACGAATTCCTGATGATGGATACGAAGAAGAGCCGTCTGATGGCGAAGGTGATTATGAAATATCTCAGACACAGTACGGTCATCCATATAACGACTCCGGCGGGGACGGATCTGAAGGTATATAAAGAAAAACGTAATCCCGGATTCTTCAATGGCGTGATCAAGGACGGCAAGGGATACTCGTCGGCGAGTATCGAGGTGTATGTCTCCATCGAAGAGACAAAGACGGAAGGCGTTCTCGTGCTGGACGGTTCTCTGGGATATATCGGCAGAGCTCAGGAACCCACGAAGATTCTGTTTGAGAAGGGCAGGATAACGGAGATTGAAGGGACGCCTACCGGAGAACGGCTGCAAAAGTATATGGAGGATTACAGGGATGAACGGATCTATATAGGAGGAGAATTTGGAATCGGCCTGAACTCTTACTCCAAGTGTCTGGGAAACTGCTATATCGAAGATGAATCGGCATATGGAACCTTCCATATCGGACTCGGCAGGAATCTGGCCCTCGGCGGACAGCAGAATGCCAACGGGCATTTTGACCTTGTGTGTCTGGAACCGGATATCTATACGGATAACAGACAGATCATGCAGCAGGGGAAGATCATTATACCGGAACCGGTGGTATATTAAATTCAGTGTAAGAAAAGGTTGGATGTGTTATTGCTGTAAATGGCAATACATGTGGTATATTAAATTCAGTATAAGAAAAGCAGATGGTTGATAAATAAACAATAATGAGTGAGAAGGAGGTTATGAAACATGAAAGTATTAGTAACTGGGTTCGACCCTTTCGGAGGAGAACCGGTAAATCCGGCCTTTGAAGCCGTGAAGATGCTTCCTGATGAGATCGCGGGAGCAGAGATCATCAAGCTTGAGATACCGACGGTATTCTCAAAATGCGGCCCGGCAGTAGAAGAGGGCATCAAGAAATATGAACCGGATATTGTCATTAACGTAGGACAGGCAGGCGGCCGTTCCTGTGTAACGATCGAACAGGTGGCGGTGAATCTGGCGGAAGCGCGTATTCCCGATAATGACGGGGAGCAGCCGTCGGACGAACCCGTACAGAAAGACGGGGCGCCGGCATATTATGCGACCATTCCGGTGAAAGCGATCGTCAAGAATATCCGGGATCATGGAATACCGTGTCATATTTCCTACACGGCGGGGACGTATGTGTGCAACTGCATCATGTACAATGTACTTCATATGGCGGCTACGAAGTATACCAATATCCGGGCAGGATTTATCCATGTACCTTTTGCCGCGCAGCAGGCGGTTGAGAAGCCGAACGGCACGCCGTTCATGTCGCTGGAGATGATTGCAAAATCTCTGGAATGCGCGATAGAAGCGACGGTAAAGAACGAACAAGATATTGCGGGGATAATGGGAGAGACTCATTAGATTATGAAATAAGATTATGAAGCAGCATTGCCGGTTTTTTGAAATCGGCAATGCTGCTTTGTCTTTTCTTTTTTTATACTTGACAGAGGTGATCTATTACTGTAGACTAAGAGATAAGAATAGGTCTATGAAAATAGACTAAATTGCCTGTACAGGATTGCGGGATGATATATTATGACGAAAATGTATCGACAGGAGGAGTTAATCATGGAGGATCTGAGATTATGCGACAGTGAATATCGGTTTATGTGCCTGGTATGGGAGATGACTCCGGTACGCAGCGGAGATCTGGTAAAAGCAGCCCATGAACGGCTGGCCTGGAAGAAATCTACAACATATACGGTAATCAAAAAGCTTGCCGGGCGGGGCTTCCTGAGGAACGAGGATGCCCTTGTGACGGCATTGGTGCCGAAGGAAGCCTGCCAGGCTGCGGAGACGGATTATTTTATGGAGAGGACGTTCGAAGGATCACTTCCGAAGTTCGTGGCTGCTTTCCTAGGGAACCGGAAGATATCTGAGAAAGAAGCGAGAGAGATAAAGGCGATGATTGAGAACCATAAGGAATGATTTTGCGGGGATAAGAAGATGATCGAGCAGCAGGAAAAGCAGATGACTGGCATATAATAGATATCGAGGAGGTGCGGGGAATGAACGGGATGTACAGAATATTTTTGATGGTCTGCAATATGTCGGTAACGGCTGGGTTCGTAATTGTATTGGTTTTGGCGGCGAGGCTGCTCTTGAGGAGGGCGCCCAGAAGCTTCTCGTACTGTCTGTGGATTCTCGTTGCATTCCGTCTGGTCTGCCCGTATTCATTTTCCAGTGCGGCCAGCATCTTTAGCCTGGATGTGTTCAGAGGATATATGACGGGGAATCAGGCAATATGGACCGGGCAGGAGGGGATGTCGGAACTGCCGTTCAATAGTGAATCAGGGACGGCAGATGGAGATGAAGCGTTCGAGAGTCAGGATATATACAAGGCAGACCGTGCGCGGGGGACAAAGAATGTGCCGGGAGAGGAAAGCCCGAAGAACAGATCGGGGACTGCAGATAACGCAGGCGCAGAAAGTGCTGCAGGAATAAGAGAAGAAGCGGGAGTATCCGGCGGCCTGGATGCAGAGGGCGGAACGGTTTTAAGAGAAGGGGCGGCGGACTTCGAAAGAAGGGGAATAAAAGTTCTGACTGGCCTATGGCTTCTGGGAATCGTTGCTTTTCTGGGATATCAGTTCTATGTTTATCACAGGCTTCGTAATAGTGTTGCGACGGCGATTCCGTATGAGAAGGGAATTTATGAATGTGAGAGTATTGCGGTTCCGTTTGTGATGGGCTTTATTAAGCCGGGTATCTATCTTCCTCTCGGTATTACAGAAAGTGAGAGAGAACATATTCTTCTTCACGAACAGAATCACATCCGGCGTCATGATTACCAGGTAAAATTTCTGGCATTATTGCTTCTTTCGGTATACTGGTTTCATCCGCTTGTCTGGCTGGCGTATTTTCTGATGTGCGAGGATATGGAGATGAGCTGTGATGAGAAGGTTATAGGGGGAATGAGCGGCAGCGAGAAGAAAGATTATTGCCGGACGTTGCTTCATCTTGCGTCAAGAGACGGCGCTCGGATAAGGTTAGCGTCCGGGCAGCCATCCTTCGGGGATTCTTCCATAAAGCACCGGATCAAGAACATACTGGATTTCAAGAACCCTGAGAAGCAGGCAGTGATCCTGGGCGCCGCGCTGTGTATCCTGGTTGTATTCGTCGGTCTGGCGAACGGGCAGCATAAACTGCAGATACGATGTGTGAAGCCTCCCGGTACGGGAGAGATCGAATATGAGTACAGACTGGACCGGAAGATTCAAAGCATTCTGATCTATAAGGAATACTATCTGCAAGGCGAGATGCTGAGTTATGAGATCGTGAGGTCCGATGACCTGGCAGAGACAGACGCGGATAAAAGGGGAAGAATTATCATAGATGCAAAACGGAATTTGGAAGACGGAGGCGTTGCATTCCTGAGCCGGTTGGAGGGTGAAGATACGTTTGCAGAGAATAGTACTACTTGGCAGATGCTGGGGTTTTATGGATATCAGGGAATGTCTGAAAATTATTATCTGTCGAATCAGACCGGGTGGCAGGAGATTGAAGCGGAACAAGAACTGACGCTTGCGGCATGGCATCTCCAGGGAAGCAAGCAGGACATACTGGAAGCTCTGTCCTGCCAGGATTTCATGGACGCAGAGACGAAGCAGCAGGCTCTTAAGAAGAACGCCGGTGAGATCTTGTACTATATGGTATTTTCAGAGAAGGACGCGGAGGAACTGGAGGCAGAGTATGCGGTATCACCTTATGCCAGGTCGTTATATGAAGCTAAGAATCCATATATCGGAGATGCACCGGCCGATGAGAGGCTGATAGAGAGTATCGGAGTATTTCCGGATATGAAGCGGACGATGGAGCTAATGACGGAAGAAGAACCGTACGTTCTCAAGATTCATTTCGAAGAACCGCCGCAGAATGAGGTGAGTTTCCATGAAGAGATGGAGAAGAAAGCGATCCTGCTTCTGTGCCTTATTGATAATGCAAGCCAGGTAGAGTGGACGTATCCTATAGAGAATGGCGAGGGTCAGCGAGAGCGGCGGTTTTACTGCGGCAGAGAACAGGCGGCGGGACGGCTGGGATTAGATAAGATCGAGGATATGGAAAGATTCGCAGAATCAGCAGACGGTGTACAGAATTTGCTGACAGAGTATATTCCGTATATTTATCCGGAAATCTCGGCGAATAATATCGGACTTGGGGTCGAGGGGGCATACATGTCTCCGGAGGGGCAGTTTTACCAATACATAGCCTATGTTGTCGGACGGCTGCCGGGAGAAAGATATGATCAGGTGTTCCAGGTACTGGCTGATGAAGAGGATGTTACGATCGAAGACGTGGAGAAAGCACTCTCTGAGGGCGGGGTCTCAGAGAAGATTTATGTTTTGAGGTGACTTAGGAATTGTGAATAAATAACTATGCGGCGGTTCAGATCAGAAGAGAACCGCCGCTTTATATTTTTGAAGTGTGCTTTTAAAGAGGAAAGTGTCAAACCACTGCCTCAAAAATAATTTTATCTTTTATCTGGATTCGCTTAATGCCTGTCTGTTTATTTTGATTAAAATTAAAGCTGATCAGATATCCTTTTTTTGCATGGTAAAGATCAAGATAATCTGCAAGTTGTTCTTCTCCTCTTTTGTTGTATTCTTGTCCATGCCAAATCTTCAGTTCCACGATATGCTGATGGCCGCAGTAGTCAATAATCAAATCGGTACGCCGGTTTGTCCGGGTCTTTGCTTCAATGTAGTAGTTTCCTGCCCCGTTAATGATCGGTTTTATATACAAAAGGAAAAGGCAGCGGCCATTGTCTTCCAGAAACTTTTCGTTTGATTCGCCAAAGATTTCCTGATAATAACCTGCGAATTTCTGGATTATCAGTTCCATATTCAGATGTCCGTCTGTTATGAATTGATTTTTTTCAGCGGCGGCATTTTGTGCAAATTCGCTGTGTCTTGATCTTTCAGCCAGAAAACCATTATAAAGCCGCGTTTCAAATATACGGTTTGAAACCTGTACAATATGATTTATAACCGTTACAAAACCGAACATGACAGCCATACGGATTCCCATATTTCCTGGGACGTACTCAATCACACTTCCATGCAGAAGCAGTTCCTGCAGCATTTGTTTTAAGTCGGGGTAATCAATCAACTTGTTGTCCAGCGACTCAAATAAGGTGTTTTCTTCTGCCAGCAGCATACGGACGGCAGACAAAAAACCGTCTTTTGTCCATGCTTCGCTTTTCCCGGGGAAATGAACACTTCCTGCGACTTTCTCATCCATTAGTTTGCAGATACGGGATACGAGAAAGGGATATCCTGATGTATAGTCGTAAATCATTCCGGCAATTATCTCTATGTCCATTCCTGTATGGTAATCCTGTTCATAATCGGCCAGCATACCGGCAATCCCAGTTTCTGTTAAGCTCAAATCAATATCAAAATCTGCGGCAATGTTCCAGGGGCTGTTCATCTTATGTTCTTCTACAAACTTATTTTTTAAGTTTTTAATATCATACACTCCGGCCAAAACAACGGATTTAAAGATTGGTTTTTTGTCTCTGCTGATATAATATCCCCGCAGTTGCGCAAGAAAATCAATAAATACCTGGTAATTGGAGGCGCTGTCAGTCTCATCGATCAGCAGGATTATTTTTTGGGCTGAGAGACCGCACCATTTGCTCAGACAACGGAATAGAATAGAAAGCCTGTCATTTGGCACAGAGTTATTTGCCATCTGTTCCAATTGGCCGCGGATAATGGGCGAAATAGAATTTGAACTGACAGAACCCAAAATTTCCGTACAAAAGTTTTCTACAAAATTTTTTTCGGTCTGAAAATCTGCAGCGCTGAAGGTCTGAAAATCAAGACTGATTACAATATATTCTTTTTGTAAAAGCCGCTCCAATGCATGAAGTATCGTTGTTTTGCCGTATTGCCGTGCACGGTTTATGGTAAAATACAGTCCTTTATCCACCATGGATTTTATCTGATTTAATTTTTCATCCATATTTACCATATAATGGAGTTCCGGTATGCATGCGGCGCTGACATTAAATATTCTGCCCATATAGGTTCTCTCTTTCACGACTTTGTTTTACGGTAATATTTGTTATTTAGAAGTATACAGAAAAAAGAAGATAAAAGCAAGAATGTTATAAAAATATACGGTTTCGCTGCAGCAGGCTTTTGAAATCAGAACTGTCTTTATTCTTGTTTTAGGATCAGAGCCATGATAGAATGTTTGTAATCAAGAGGTCAAAGGGGTGTATCCTGTGGGAAATTATGTGAATATTGGTAATGCGGGTTTTGCGGCTGCGGTTCGGGAGACTTATGTGGATAAAACAGAATTGATTGCATTTATCAATAGTACATTGGAAACGAAGCGGAAAAGAGGTTAATCTATGCCTGTTATTCTTATTGAACTAAAATGGAATAAGACGGAAGACGGTGCGATCAATCAGATTAAAAAGAATCAGTATTCCCAGGTGTTTAAGGATTATGGAGGAGATATTCTTTTAGTTGGGATTAATTGTGATGTAAAGGATAAAAAGCATAGTTGCAGAATTGAAAAATTGAATGGTGTGCTTAAGGAATAGTAACAGTGAAGTCTATAAAAGTATTGGATTTTCTAAGGAATGGGGCTGAAAACGGTCTTAACCGACAGCCCCATTTGTTTTATAAATACAAAGAATTGCCTACGAAGCAGAAACAGATTTTCGAAGAGCATTTTCGACAAAGCTGTTCAGAGACATCTGGTGTGATGTGGCACAGACAACCAGTTGCCTGTGAAGCTCCGGGGAGATGCGGATATTGAAACTACCTTTGTAAGCTTTTTCTGGTTCCCTGCCCTCTGCTTTACAGGCTTCCAGATAATCTTCAATTGCATTGTGAAAGTCGGTAATAAGGTCTGTGGAATTTTCTCCTTCGTAGGAGATCAGAGAACGGATTCCCATGACTTTTCCAAAAAATAAATTATCTTCTTCTGAAAATTCAACACTTCCAATATAACCTTTATATTCAATGGTATTATTCATATGAGTCCCTCCTGTTCTAGAATTTCCAGTAATTGTTTGATCTGGTAAGCTTTCAGCTCTTTTCGTGGATGTGGCTTATGAAGTAAAATGTTTCCATGATTTTCATTTACAAATACTACACGGGAACCGCTCGTTTTTCCTTTATTGCTGCGTACGTAATCAAGATAATTCAACAACGTTTCTGCATCATTAAAAGTAAAATCTTTTGGTTTTGATTTGAGTTGCTGTATTAGTTTTTCTTTCTGACCCACCTGTATTCCTCCATTTAATATTATTATACATTATAGAATTAAAATTGCAACTGAAAATAGTTACAGAATAGCGGCAAATCTCTTGTTTTGTGATAGAAGCCATGATAAAATGTCTGCAATCGGGAGATCAAAGGGGTGTTTACCGTACAGAAGAAGGAAGTATAGGATGACAATAATGAACTGTGAAAGAATTAATGATTGGAATAGGAATCAGATTAATGAATTTATCAGGCAACAGTGGTATACGACAACAATGATCATCCGCGGTAAAGAAATCGATATGACTAAAACGGAAGGTTTTTATGTCAGAGAAGGGGAGAATATTGTTGGTCTGATAACATATATCGTTTACAGCAGTGTATTGGAAATCCTGTCTCTTGACAGCCTGAGGGAAAATCAAGGGATTGGAACGAAACTTGTAGAGACTGTTATTGAAGAGGCTAAAGATAGAAAGCTTCAAAAGATTGTACTTATCACAACAAATGATAATATCAATGCGATCAGATTTTACCAAAAAAGAGGATTTGATATGGCGAATCTGTTTCGTGATGCTGTCACGGCGGCAAGAAAGAAAAAGTCTGAGATTCCTTTGATTGGTGAAAATTCCATACCGTTACGACATGAGATTGAATTTGAATTAGTTCTTGACTAGTGTACTGACGCGTTCATCTTTGAGTGGTAATACATAGCAGGATAGGAAGAGGGGGGAAGATATATGACAGCAAAAGTGTTGGATTCAATCCGCTTATTACTCTTACAGAAATGTGGGATGAGGAAAATCCTTGTCTAATTATGTTGAAATTACTTGAGCAGTAAAATAGTAACAGAAGGAGAGAGGATAAATTGATGGAGATAAATACTGAAAGACTTATTTTAAAACCGTTAGGTATAGAATATTTGGAAAGTGTGCATGAATATTCTTCGGATCTGGAGAATACGAGATACATGATCAATCTGCCCAACGAGACGTTAGAAGAAACCAGAGATTTTCTTCAGAAGGCAGAAAATGAATGGCAATGTGATACACCGTCATTTTACGAATTTGCAATCATTTATCAAGATCAGCAGGTCGGCGCGGTGAGTATATGTTTAGAGGATGAGTCGTCAGGCGAGCTTGGCTGGATACTGAATAAAAAGTATTGGAGACAGGGAATTGCATATGAGGCGGCGTCGGCATTGATGGATTATGCAGTGAGAGAGCTTGGAATCAGGCATTTTATTGCTCATTGCGATTCGGAAAATGCAGGGTCATATAGAATTATGGAGAAGCTGGGAATGTTAAGGACAAGCACCCAGGGAGGCAGAAGAAACAAAGCGTCGGATGAAGAAAGAACAGAATATCAGTACGAAGTCTATATTGGCATGAAGATAGAGATGCATGTCCATACCAGTGAAGGAAGCCCCTGTGCAAAGGCAGACGCGGAAAGTATCGTGAGGGCATACAGTGAGGCGGGATATGACGCGGTTGTCATCACCAATCACTTTGACAGCGTGCTGTTGAAGGAATTTGGCTCCACCGATCATGAGAGGATTGAGAGATATTTACTGGGTTACAGGAAAGCTAAAGCATTAGAAATACGATATGGAATAAAGGTTATGCTCGGCGTGGAGATACGTTTGGAACCGAATGAGGAGGATTTTCTGATTTATGGAATCGACGAGGAGTTTTTGTTTCATCATCCTGATTTATGCTTTATGGATCAGCAGTCAGTTTATGAACTGTGCCATTCATATGGCGCAGTGTTTTATCAGGCGCATCCGTTCAGAGAACCTTGTATGCCCCGCAATCCGGAGTTTTTGGACGGTGTGGAATTTAACCAGCGCCCGGGCAGCGGAAATAATAATGAAAGGTTGTCTGATTGGGTGAAGGATTATCCTTGGTTGAAGTTTATCTCCGGCAGTGACTGCCACGATCTGGATCAGGTGGGATTTGGAGGGATTGAGACTAATCGTCCGGTAGATGATATTAAGGAGCTGGCAGAAATTTTGCGGACTGAACAGGTAAAGCTTGTCATTTCCTGAGCCTCAGGCAGAAGGATAGGCAGCTCTTCTGAGGAATGGAAAGAGGGTGGTATAGATGAATCTGAAAGAACTCGTTAGAAACAGGGTAGAAGTATTGCTGGCAAAGGAGTTTTATTGTAATTTGAATCAATTGAACGGAACTGTCTGTGTTGCAAAGGATCATAACAGAGTTATTGGAGTTGCGGGTGCTGCAGGGTCTTCCATAGATGATTTGTGGGAGATGGGTGTGGACGTTATAGAAGAGTACAGGAATGCCAGATTAGGAACATATTTAGTGAGGCGGTTAACTAAAGAATTATTGTCTCGGAACATTGTACCATTCTATTCGGCCTCTGTAACGAATATTGGTTCGCAGATGGTAGCATACAGATGTGGTTATCGGCCATGTTGGGTTGATACATATGGAACAGTTCTTGACGGAAGTTCCGTATACAATGATTTGTATCATTTTAAAGGAAAATGATATGTAAGGAGTTCAACATTAAAATTGAGGATTGCAGAACTTTTGCGTACTGAACAGTTAAGATTCAGGTAATGGCAGGAGAACAAGCGTTTTCAGTACAATTTGCTGGCTGCTCGGAAGGGGAAGAAGATAATGCGCAAAGAATTCAATGTTACAGGGTTATGCGTTCCCAAAAAGCATTATATGGTGGATCTAAGTAAACGCCTGGTACAGATGAAAAAGATGATCGATAAAGGAAATTATTTTGTAATAAACCGTGCCAGACAATATGGGAAGACAACGACCCTTGCCGCTCTGGCAGAATATCTGAAAGACGAATACCGAGTAATTTTTATGGATTTTCAGACCATCGGAAATGCAATGTATGAAAATGAAGATTCGTTTTCACGCGCATTTGCTGCGTGCTTTTTGGAAGAGTTTCAAACTTCGGGTAAAATTTGTGAAGATAAGAGACCGCTAGCAGAGCAGGTGATAAAAGAACTTGAGACAGTACTTGTGGAGCAGAATAGACCATTCTATCTGATGAATCTTTTTCGGTATTTGATTGCTGTATGTGAATTATCTGACAGGCCGTTGGTCCTTATGATTGATGAGATTGACAGTGCAAAGAATAATCAGGTTTTCCTGGATTTTCTGTCACAGCTTCGGAATTATTATCTGCGGAGAGAACGGAAAGGAACGGCGGCGTTCCATTCTGTAATTCTCGCGGGCGTCTATGATGTGAAGAATCTAAAGAGAAAACTGAGAACAGATGAAGAACATAAGATGAACAGTCCATGGAACATTGCAGTGAATTTTGATATGGATATGAGCTTCTTCAAAGATGAGATAGCAAAGATGCTTGGCGAGTATGAAGCAGATGAAAATACAGGAATGAATATCGGGGATATGGCAGGACTGATTTATGAGGAGACGTCAGGATATCCGTTTCTTGTATGTCGTCTGTGCAAAATTATGGATGAAGAATTGCCGGGGACAGCAGAATTTAAAAATCGTTCCGAGGCATGGAGTAAAGAAGGATTTCTTGCGGCGGTCAGAATATTAGTTCTGGAAAAAAATACATTGTTTGATTCACTGAATCACAAGCTGGGAGATTATCCGGAACTGGAACGGGTGATCAGCAGAATGCTGTTTAATGGCGAACAGGTTATATATAATCCGGATTTAGAGGAGATTGATATTGCGATGATGTTTGGTTTCGCCAGGCGTGAAGGCGCGGTAGTTGTGATTGCGAACCGGATTTTTGAGACGCGTCTGTATAACAGGTTCCTGACTTCTGAGGAATGGAAAGAGAGCGATATTACACAGGCATCTTTTATGGATAAAAATAGGTTTGTAGTGAACGGACATCTGAATATGCGAAGAATACTTGAAAAGTTTGTACTGCATTTTCAGGAAATATATGGAGACAAAGATGATAAATTTGTGGAAGAATATGGAAGAATATTTTTCTTATTATATCTAAGGCCTATTATTAATGGAACAGGGAATTATTATGTTGAAGCGCAGACGAGAGATAAAAAGCGCACGGATGTAATAGTAGATTATCATGGAGAGCAATTTATAATTGAGATGAAGTTGTGGCATGGAAAAGAATATCATGAGAGGGGAGAAGCACAGCTTGCTGATTATCTTAACATATACAATAAACAAACAGGATATTTGTTAAGTTTTAATTTCAATAAGAAGAAAGAAACAGGAGTATTTGAGAGAAAGATTGCTGGTAAGAGAATTATTGAAGCCATAGTATAAAAGTGACAGGAATGTCACGAACGGATTCACCGTACTGTCATCAATCTCGTGTATGATAGAGTATATCGATAATACAGGAGGTGTCTTATGGAAATTCTAAGATGTGAACATCTTTCAAAGATCTATGGTTCAGGAGATACAAGTGTAAGAGCGCTGGACGATGTATCCTTCAGCGTGGAAGCAGGAGAATTCGTGTCCATCGTTGGTCCGTCCGGAAGCGGTAAGTCCACCCTTCTGCACATACTGGGCGGAGTGGACAGGCCGACGGAGGGCAGAGTGATGATCGGGGGCACGGATATCCATTCCTTAAATGAGAATAAACTTGCGGTTTTCAGGAGAAGGCAGATAGGGCTGATCTATCAGTTTTACAATCTTCTTCCAGTGTTGAATGTGGATGAGAATATCGTGCTGCCGCATCTGCTTGACGGGCGGAAATATGACCAGGAGAGGCTTGACCTGGTAGTGGAGCGGATGGGCCTTACAGACCGGAGAAATAATCTGCCGAGCCAGCTCTCAGGAGGGCAGCAGCAGAGGGTATCCATCGGCCGGGCGTTATATAACCATCCGGCGATCATCCTGGCGGACGAGCCCACCGGCAATCTGGACCGGAAGAACGGGGAAGAGATCGTGCGTCTGCTTAAGCAGTCGAACCGGAGCCAGAAGCAGACTCTTCTGATCATTACCCATGATGAGAGCATCGCGCTTCAGGCGGACCGGATGATCAGTATCGAGGACGGGCATATTACAAGAGATGAGAGGATACGGGTGACTGGAGGTGGCATGTGATGAGGAAGAACGTTGTATTCTATGTCACCAGGCAGTATATGAAGCAGAATAAAGGACGTACATTCGTGACATTTATCGGGATCGTGTTCATGGTGATACTGATGACAGGGGTATTCATCGGAAAGGATACGGGAATCGGCTATCTGGAGGAAATCGCTTCCCTGAAGGACGGCAAGTGGCATGTGAGCATATACGGCGTTACGGAGGAAATGTGCGGGGAGGTGCAAAGTCTTCCTTATGTCCGGGAAACGGCCAGGTCTAAAGGATACGGAGCGACAGAGTTTGAGCAGTCGGCGAATGATGAGAGGCCCTATCTCAATGTAAAGGCATATGAACCCGCCTGTTTTGACTGGATGAATATACATCTTACAGAAGGACGGCTGCCTGAGAATGAGCAGGAGATCGTGATCAGCAGAAGCGCGATAGATGACGGCGCTAAAATACAGACAGGTGACTGGATTGATGCCAGATTCTTTCAGCGTTCAATTACCGGAATCAATGCAGAAGCAGGAGGGACGATATTTCCGTTTTTCGGTATCGAATTAGAATATGGTGAGACGAAGGCTGTGCCGGAATCCTTCCCCTATTATGGCGAGAATGAAAGCTTCAGGGAAAATGTAGAGTATACGGGCAAAACAGGAAGGTATCAGGTTGTCGGTATCATAGAAGCCCCGTCCTATGAGGATTCCGGCGCGGCGGGGTATACGGCGGTCACCGGGCTTGGGGATGACGGTCTGCAGATCACAGCCAGTTCGGATAACAGCGGTACAAAAGATACCTGCAACCTGACCATGCTTCTGGATCTTGAGGTCTTACCGCTGGATTATGCTATGGAACTGCGCAATATCGCCTATGGCTGCGAGATGGATTTCAATGATTATGTGCTGGCTTTTTCAGCCAATGCCTCGGAATCTACACTGAACATGGTAATCCGGTATATGACGGTTGTGTTCGTTGTCCTGATCATGGGTGCGTCGGTGCTTTTGATTTACAATGTGTTCAATATATCATTTCAGGAGCGGAGCAGATATCTTGGAATGCTGTGTTCGGTGGGTGCGACGGGAAGGCAGAAACGAAGCAGCATCTACTACGAATCCTTTTGCCTGTTGATATTCGCGCTTCCAACAGGGATTCTTGGCGGTATGGGGATCATCAGGCTTGCCATGCTGGTATTTCGTCCTCTTCTGGGCATGATGGTCGGGATTCAGGAAGTCGACAGGCTCAGTCCGGTATCCGTCCGGATATCTTGGGAAAATATAGCGGCAGTGATTCTTGTCAGCGTGCTTACGGTACTGATCTCCGCATGGCTTCCGGCAAGGAAGATCGGAAAGATCGGACCCATCGAGTGTATCCGCGGAAATGTAGAGAAGAAGAGTCGGCAGTATGCCATGAGGCCTTCAGTCATCCGAAGATTCGGCGCGGAAGGCATGCTGGCGGGAAATATGCTGACACGCCAGAAGAGAAGGCCGAGGTCGGTGGCAGTGTCGGCGGCGGTATTCATGATTATCCTGATCGTCACGGTGTACGGAACCAGAACAGTTCATGAGATCATAGATGTGAAGATAGACAGAGCAAGCCTGGATATCCGGTCAGAGGATTATGATTATCTGCTCGGTTCCTGCGGATACAGTGCGGAATATGATGCCTTGAAGGAAGAGATTCTAAACGATCCGGGTGTAGAGAAGGTATCGGAGTGGGGAGAGGGAATGTTCACGGGACAGGTGCCTGCGTCGGTATACGGCAGGGAATACTGGGAGGCAGTGAGAGAGATATTCAGTCTGTATTACCATAGAGATGTATCAGAAGAGGAAGTCCGGCAGGAAGATATGCAGTATAAGCAGGTAGTAAATATTCTTGCCGTTCCTGACGAGTGTCTTCGGAAGATCGGAGAACGCGCAGGGGCAGATGTCGGGCGGCTGATGGATACGGAACATCCGGCGGCGCTTGTGGTGAAAGAAGGGGTGATTTCCACAGATACCTATCGGATTTCCGAGACAGAGCCGGAACATTACCGGATCTTCAGGATAGAGAATATGTCGGATCTTGGGCCGGGGGATGAGATACCGTTAGAATTGTACGACCCGGATCAGGAGAAGAATGTTAATATGCCTGTTGAGGTCGCGGGAAACATCTCAGAGGAATTACTGTCGGACTATGTGACCTTTGGAAATGACAATCAATATGTCTGGCTTCTTGTAAATGCGGATGTGTCAAGGAAGATTGCCCGGATCGCGGGGGGCAGGGAAGGAACGGCAGGCCTAAGCCCCATGCTTTTTATTAAACAAAATGAAGAACCAACCGATCTGATCGGCAGATTGGAGAAATTGAATGATCGGGAGGATTCGTATTTTGCGTTTGCAAGACCCGGCTATCAAAAGGATCTGATCGGTTCTCTGGCTGAGATTGCAGATATACTGCTTGGATGCTTTGTTGTACTTACGTCGGTCATCTGCCTGCTGAATCTGTTCAATTCCATACGGGGATGGAGAGACGAGAGCAGACAGGATATAGAGGTGCTGTATTCAGTCGGTATGACGAAGGAGCAGATGAACAGGCTGCTGCTCTATGAATGTCTGGGTATCTTCTTAAGGGCAGTTTTGCTGGCAGGGGTCTGCGCGGGCTTTCTGTATCTGATGATCCAGGCGGGAGTGAAGACGATATTCGGGAATTTGAGAATTCCGTTCCCGGCCGCCGGGGCGGCGCTTTCCGCGGCGTTGGCGGGAGTTGTGCTGGTATTGATTACGATTCTGGTACACCGAAAAATAAGTTTCTAGCTATATAACGGTGTACTGGTATATCGTAAGGAATTGCAGATAAATGTTTTGCCGCACAGATCAATGGCAATGGGCAGTGATGTGATGAGCATGATTATGTAGAATGAATGAGAAGAGCAGGTGAGCAAAAGAGTGACAGTTTTGGTAGTGGAGGATGACAGTGTCATTCTCGAGGGTTTAAAATTTGCCTTGATGCAGGAGGACTATCATGTGGTGACGGCTTCATCCGTGGCGGATGCGATGAAGGTGGTCGAGAGCGGACGTCTCATAGATTTCTATCTGTTGGATGTCATGCTGCCGGACGGAAACGGCTATCAGATCTGCAGGGCAGTCCGGCAGCTTGGTCAGGCCCCGATTCTGTTCCTGACGGCGTGTGATGATGAGGTCAATACCGTGATGGCGCTGGAGCAGGGGGCGGATGATTATATTGCAAAACCCTTTCGAATCCGGGAACTTATGGCAAGGATGAAGGCGATCTTAAGGAGGACGTCAAGGGATTCGGAGGCTGCCGCGGATATTCTGACGGTCGGCCGTAATCAGGTAAATCTTAAGACGGGAAGAGTGTATATGGGTCAGGAAGAGATCGTGCTGACAGCCATGGAATATAAGCTGTTGTTGATCTTCCTGAACAATAGAGGGCAGACGCTGACCAGACGGCAGATTCTGGGGCATATCTGGGATGAGGCAGGAGATTTTGTCAATGACAATACCTTGAGCGTCTATGTCAGGCGCCTGCGAAAGAAGCTTGGGGATACGGCGGAAGGAGAGCTGATCCAGACTGTCCGGGGGACAGGATATCGGTTGGTATAATCTGCACTAATTACCGCGACGTTTCGCAAAGGATATACTTTCAGCCTGCAAGGCGGAGGAATGATAGTCAACCTGCAAGAGGAGAAGAGATGGAGATTATTATACATTTCTTTATAATTATGATAGTTGTTACAATATGCGCCATATTGAAGCAGCCAGGGGCGGTCTGTATCGTTCTTGGTATCTGTATAGCGGGAATGTTTCTTACATCCATAGCTTTCCGTTACCGGAGAGAAAAGCAACTGGCGGAGCTGACCGCATACCTGACACGACTGCAGGATCAGCTTACGCTGCCTGATCTTACCCGATGCAGGAGCGGGCAGCTCGGGATTCTGGAGAGTGAGATCTATAAGCTGGTGGTCTTAATCAGCGAGCAGTGGTCCGCGGCAGACTATAAGAAGAGACAGCTTGCTGATCTTCTGTCGGATATTTCTCACCAGATCAAGACGCCGCTTGCGTCCATCACGATCATGACGGATCTGTTGAAGAACCCGGAGCTTCCGGAAGAGAAGCGGGAGGAATTCACGGATAAGATCGATTCTCAGGTAAGCAGGATCACATGGCTGATACGGAATCTTCTGACTCTGTCACAGTTGGATGCGGATATGCTCAGGCTAAAGAAGGATGATGTGTCTGTACGGGAGCTTCTTCGCAGATCCTGCCAGCCTTTTGAGATCCTGGCGGAACTGAAAGGAGTGGAACTTCGTATTCTTGCAAAAGAAGATATGAGAATGGTTTGTGACGAGAAGTGGACGGAGGAAGCCGTTTCCAATATCGTAAAGAACTGCGTTGAACATACTTCTTCCGGAGGACGTGTGGAGATCACGGCGGATCAGAGTAACTTTTCTACAAATATCAGGATAAGGGATAACGGGGAAGGGATCGCCAGAGAACACCTTCCCCACATCTTCGAGAGATTTTATAAGGGCGGGAGCCGTTCGGAGGACAGCGTGGGGATCGGGCTTGCCATGTCAAAGCAGATTATCATGAAGCAGAATGGAACGGTCAGTGTAAAAAGCGAGGTTGGGAAGGGGACGGAATTCCATATCAAGATGTATTCGGAAGTGGTGATTTAATGTCCTTGTAGAACGGATGTTTTTATGCTAGACTGGAACGTAGAACAAAAAGATAGAAGTGGTTGTGTAGTCATGGCAGATTTATTCGATAATCTTAATGAAAAACAGAAAGAAGCGGTACTTGAAACAGAAGGTTATGTAAGGGTGATCGCAGGCGCGGGCAGTGGGAAGACAAAACTTCTGGTAAGCCGTTATGCTTATCTGGTTCAGGATTACGGGATTGATTCTTCGAATATTCTCTGCGTAACTTTTACCAACAAGGCTGCCGGTGAGATGAAGAAGAGAATCCGTGCACTGATCGGAGAAGAGGATGAGGTCAGCCTGATCTGTACTTACCATGGTTTCTGCAACCGGCTACTGCGGGAGAATCCGGAAAAACTGTTTTTAAGCAAACAGTTTCAGATCATTGATAATCATCAGCAGAAGGCGATGCTGGGTGAAATATATCAGAAATATGAATTGAAGCTTGATCATGCAAGCTTTGAATCCATTTTAAAAAAGATAGGTTATATCAAGAAGGATACGGAGTATGTGACAAGATTGTGTGATCCCTCATCCTGTCAGATTCTGGATGAGATAAAGAATCAGGACGACCGAATCATCGAGGATTTTCTTCAGAAGCAGAAGGCGACATATTCATTAGATTTTCACGATTTGATTTCGTTTGCAATCTATCTTTTGGAGACGGATTCAGAAGTACGGGAGAAATGGCAGAACCGGTTGAACTATATCATGGTGGATGAGTTTCAGGACAGCTCTTCTGTGGAAATGCGGTTGGTAGAGATACTGTCTGGCCAATATCATAATCTGATGATCGTCGGTGATCCGGATCAGAATATCTACGAGTGGAGAGGTTCTGATGTGAAGCTTCTTGTGGATTTTGATAAGGAGCATATGGACACGAAGACGATCATTTTAAATCAGAATTACAGGTCCACGCCTCAGATTCTGCGGTGTGCAAACACACTGATTGAGAAGAATGAGCTGCGCCTGAAAAAAGATTTATTTACGAAGAATGCTGACGGAGCGCCGGTTATTCACTATCATTCCAGAAATGATTTTGAAGAGATGGATCAAGTCATTGCAAATATCAAACGGTTGTGCGAAGAAGAAGGTTTGAAATATTCTGATTTTGCAATTATCTACCGCTCAGGCTTCCTGTCGCGTATTGCAGAGAAGAAATTGGTGGAGAAGAATATACCTTATGTGATCTTCGGCGGAGTCCGTTTCTATCAGAGGATGGAGATTCAGGATATCCTTGCTTATCTGAAACTGATCGCCTTTGATGATGATGTATCCTTCCGGAGAATCGTTAATACGCCCCGGAGGAGATTCGGCCGTGCGAAGATGAATCTGCTGGAGAAATTGAAAGGAAAAGAGCCGGATCGGACGCTTTTTTCCCTGCTTTCAGGGCATCTTAATGAGAATGAATTTTTAAAAAGTGATGTAGCTCCCTTTATCCGTATGGTTGAAAGTATGCGCACAAGTTATCGAGCGAAACGGATCTCGGATATTGTAAATGAGGTGGCGAGGGATTCTGGATATGAACGCTATATCCGGGAACTTGGGGATGAGGAGCGGTTGGACAATCTGGCAGAATTCAAACGGATTGCGAATGAATTTGAGCGGGAATTTGGGGAAAATATAACGTTGGAAGAGTTTTTGCAGCAAATCACACTTCAATCAGGTGAGGATGGAAGCGATTCAAAGGAAGCTGTCAAACTTATGACGATTCATTCCTCCAAGGGTCTGGAGTTCCCGGTGGTGTTTATTCTGGGATTTACGGAAGGAGTATTCCCATCGGCAAAGACCCTGGGCGACCGGAAGCATCTGGGACTTGAGGAGGAACGAAGGCTGTGTTATGTTGCGATCACCAGGGCGGAGAAATATCTCTTCCTGATGGAGTCAGAAGGGACTACACAGAATGGGAATAAGAAATTAATCTCCAGATTCCTTGAGGAGATCGGCGAGAATAATTATGTGCGCATCGGCCAGGTTTCGGAGGAGCTTAAGAAGGAGAGTCGGGGTTATGCGGCGAGATTGGACCAGGGAGTCTCACTTCAGAGTTTCCAGGATGATGGCAGGAAGGTTGGAGATGTGGTAGTACACCATGTTTTTGGCGAGGGGAAGATTAGGGAAGTGGATACAAAACGGGGAAGTTATACGATTTGGTTCGAGAAATTGAATCAATCCAGAAGTATCTCAAAGAATTACTTCATGAAAGTACATAAGGATATACGGACAACTCTTGCGCTGTCAAAAGCGGAATCAGGGGAAATAGAGTTAAAGAAGACAGAAGAAATCGTGCCGGAGGCAGAGTTAAAGAAGGCAGAAGAAATCGTGCCGGAGACAGAGGCGACAAAAAACGAAGAGATAGAACGTATTAAGGAATTTAGAAAGAATAGCGTAAATCTTTGGAAGCGTGATGACGTTCCTCATTCCGGATGGATTTGTACCGGTGTAGAGGATCTGGGGGCGCCTGTTGGGAGCTGTGAGATGTGCGGTTATCAGATCATTCGCTATGTTCACCATATGAAACATCCGGAATATAGAGACCTTGCTGTAGGATGCGTCTGTGCGGGACGGATGGAAGGTGATGTGGAAAGTGCGAAACGCCGTGAAGCAGAATTTAAGAACAGACAGGCGAGACGCACGAATTTTCTTAAACGCAAATGGAAACGCTCTAAGAAAGGGAATGAATATCTCAAAATTGACAATCATATTGTTGTGCTTTATCAAGATATGACAGGAAAGGGCGTCTGGAAATACTCGGTTGATAATGAATTTTGCAAAGACGCATGTTCGACCCGGGAAGAGGCGGTTGAAAAAGTCTTTTGTGTGTTGGAGAAAATGAAGTATTAAGGAACTGTGAATTTTTTTGATGCTTGTATATGGTATTGTGCAGAAGAAATAATTACTGCAGGAAAGGGAAGTTTGATATGGGTAAGATATTCAATGTGGCGGCGGACTGCAAACGAGATCTGCACTATATGGTTGATATCAGCGCCCGTTTGACGGCGATTCAGGATTATGTCGATAGAGGAGAATATTTTACAATCAATCGGGCCAGGCAATATGGGAAGACAACAACACTTCGTGCTCTGGCTGAATATTTGAAGGACAAATATTATATAGTCAGTATGGATTTTCAGATGCAGATGAGTTATGCAAAATTCCGTGACGAGAATACGTTTTCGGTTGCATTCGCAAAGGCATTTGTCCGTATAGTAGAGAATATGGATGAATCTTTTACTGACGGAATGAAAAGTGCGGTGGCTGACTTAAAAATTGCGATAAAAGAGGATAGAGAAGATCTGGAACTGGTAGAATTGTTTCAGTTTCTGAGCAATATCTGCAAAGAAGCGGACAGGCCGCTGGTACTGGTCATCGACGAGATTGACAGTGCGGCCAATAATCAAGTGTTTCTTGATTTTTTGTCACAGTTGAGAGGATATTATATTGACAGGGACAGATCATCTACATTTCAATCGGTTATCCTTGCGGGAGTATATGATATCAAGAATCTTCGCAAAAAACTGCGTCCGGATGAGGAGCATAAGATAAACAGCCCGTGGAACATCGCAGCAGATTTTGACGTGGATATGGAGCTGTCCAGAGATGGGATCAAAGGGATGTTAGATGAGTACGAGGCGGATCACCAGACCGGGATGGATACAGGTAAGATGGCGGGATTCCTCTATGATTATACCTCGGGGTATCCGTATCTTGTGTCCCGGCTGTGTAAGCTGATGGATGAAAAGATAAGTGATGCGGGTACAGTGAAAGCATGGACAAAAGAAGGATTTTTAGAAGCAGTGAGACTCCTTCTATTAGATGATAATACATTATTTGAGTCTCTGGTCGGCAAATTGTCGGATTATCCCAGGCTTGGTCAGATGTTAAGAGAACTTTTGTTTTCCGGGAAGGCGATCACTTATACTCCGACTAATCAGGTGGTTAATCTTGCACTTATGTTTGGGTTTGTCAGGAATGAAGAAGGAAAAGTGATACCCGCCAATCGAATATTTGATACACTTTTGTACAATCATTTTCTGTCTCTTGACGAGATGGAGAAGTCAGATATGTACAAAGCTTCTCTCCAGGATAAGAATATATTCATAAGGGACGGACATCTGGATATGCGCAGAATATTGGAACGGTTTGTCCTGCATTTTCATGAGCTGTACGGTGATCGTGAAGAAGAATTCCTGGAAGAGGAGGGGAGACGGTATTTTCTTCTTTATCTGAGGCCGATCATCAACGGGACGGGTAGTTACTATGTCGAAGCCCGGACCCGCAGCCTTGGAAGAACGGATATTATCGTGGATTACCGAGGAGAGCAGATGATAATAGAGACGAAGATATGGAGAGGAAATGAGTACAATTCCCGGGGAGAGCGTCAACTGGAAGGTTATCTGGATGATTACGGTCTGCATACAGGGTATATGCTTAGTTTTTGTTTCAACCGGAAGAAGCAGGTTGGCGTCCGGGAAGTCAAAGTGGGCGATAAGGAAATTATAGAAGCTGTTGTGTAAAAGGAGGACATAGGATGTATAAGAATATCGAAAAACAGACAAGTTTAAGGCTTAAGGATCTGGTAAATTATCAGGATGGACAGGTGGTCAGCAAGACACTGGTGCAGAATGCTTCTGTCAGCATGACGATCTTCTCTTTTGATAAAGGAGAAGAGATCTCGACTCATGCATCAGGCGGGGACGCCATGGTTACGGTGTTAGAGGGAAAGGGGCGCTTCACGGTAGGGGGAGAGGTATTCTTCCTGGAAGAAGGAGAGACGCTGGTTATGCCAAAGGATGTGCCTCATGCTGTGTATGGCGAGGAGAAGTTTAAGATGCAGCTTGTCGTTTCTTTTTAAGGAACTGCTTTGGGACAGAGATTAAGTTACTATTCATATCCACGCCAGCGTACGCAGATTGAATCGGAAGGCTGTCTCACGCAGACGGGGCAAAATTCCGGTGAACTAACTGCTAACGGAATCTAAGATGTTCAGCAAAGGCTTCACGCCTAAGATTCCGTAAGCAGTGGATTCAGATTTTTAGGGGAAAGAAATAGCCGCCACTACTGGCATAGTGACGGCATGCCGCTTTTAGCGGCATAGTTACACTTATTGAGGGTAGGCCGCTTCTTTGGTCTGCCTTTCTTGTATTTTAACATGTCACTGGATTTTCTCCAATACTTATTTTCCATAGATTCTTGAACCGGCTGAGACTAATATCACTCCGACCGCCAGATATATCCCCCATGCCGCCTGGAAATTTGTCAGGTATGTACCAAATACTGACACAAGTCTGTCGTCCCACAACTGCCATTCTATCAGTAGCGTGGTGGGAAGCAGGTCATAGAGCTGTGAAGCCATCCGGTATCCATAGGGGATATCGATCATCATGGTAAATATCATGCATCCGGCCAGAAGCGCCATCACCGCCACACTGTTTTTCAGCCATTCGGATAAGAACATCGTAACAATGCTGTAGAGTACGGAGACAGCCAGGAACGTTGCGAATAATATCAGTACTGCCGTGCCGACGCGGATCGGCAGTGAGCTTAAGGGTAGCGCCAGTTGCAAAGCCGCATGGAATCCATCCGTACCATAGATCAGAAGGCTTGAAGCGGCAGAAGCCAGGAACAGCAGGAGAGCAGATACAATACCAAATGTGACGCCTGCCAGGAGCTTTGCCAGATACAAGGGCCTTTTGCCATGCCGGCTGCAAAGAATCAGTTGGTCTGTCTTTCGCAGATATTCCGTGGAGAATACCCCCGACAGACACATTGCGATCAATAACAGCAGCATGTAATTTAAGGGACAGATATGTTTGAACAGATCGGCCCAGCCTTCGGTGTATTCATAAGTCAGGGGAGTTGTTATCTGCCGTTCTTTTTCTTCCCAGTAAGAGATCTCGTCTGTAGTCAGCAGTTGATCGTCCCAGCATTGAGAGATCTCGCGCTGCCGCTCCTGATATAACTCTTCCTCATTTACGCTCAGAGCCAGTTCATGGTCGCTTATGAACTTTGTGATGTAGGTAAATACAGGTGTGTATCTGCGGGATTCATTAAGGTCAATCTTACTTTCCGGAATACTTCCTTCATCTGACTCAGTATCGTCTGCAGAGACGACAGAGCTTTCGAAACCTGTAGAGCGATTGATATCATATACTGCGACAGATTCCTTATTATTATACTTATCTTTATTGCGATATGATTCCTGCATCTCGCTTAAAAGCGTATCATCAATAGGTTTGCCGGACAATTTTTCGGCGGCGTCCCTGTCTACGGTCATGAGTTCATATCCGGTATAATCTTTGCTGTCAACCCAATATCCTGTGGAAGACAGGTCTGCAAAAGGAATCCAGATATTGAGTGCGATCATGACTCCAAGTGTGATCCAGACGATCTTACGCATGAGAATCTTCTTGAGTTCAAATCCATATAAAGCGTATATTCTGTGCATCTTTATTCTCCTTGTTAAATATTCTATAAAATCCGGTGCAACTGATTGAAGTTATTTATTTATAGTTCCTAAGTAGAATTCTTCCAGATTCATTCCGTCGTCCCATTTACCCTGATAGATCAATTTCCCTTCCTCCATCATGATGATTCTGTCGGCAATATGTTCGATATCAGAGACGATATGAGTGGAGAGAAGGACGATACTTTCTTTTCCTAATTCCTGTATCATATTGCGGAAACGTACTCTTTCCTTTGGGTCCAGGCCCGCAGTGGGTTCATCCAGAACGAGAAGGCGCGGACGGTTAAGAAGAGCCTGGGCGATTCCAAGTCTCTGCTTCATTCCGCCGGAGTAGGTCTTGATCTTCTTGCGGGCGGTTTCGGTTAAGGCCACCAGTTCCAATAATTCATTTGCCCGGCGTTTGGCCTGAGGTTTTGTCATTCCCTTTAGGACTGCCATGTAGAGCAGGAAATCCATTCCGGTGAATTCAGGATAATATCCGAAGTCCTGGGGAAGATACCCCAGGCCGGCGCGGTATTCTTCGACCGATACGTCCATCCCGTCCATCGTAATGGTTCCGCCGTCAGGCTTTAAGACGCCGCAGATCATCCGCATAAAGGTCGTCTTTCCCGCGCCGTTTGCGCCGAGGAGTCCGTAGATTCCTCTGGTGAACTTCAGGGAAATGCGGTCGACCGCGATTTTATTCTGATATTGCTTTGATATTCTGTCTACGATAAGTTCCATCTCAATTCCTCCGTTTCCTGAATAATCCTGGTAAATTCGTATATTGCAAGTCCTGTCAGAAGAATAAGGATAACCGCCCACCGGCGGAAATAGCTTAGTTGGTAATAGTCCGGCAGTGCGGACTGAATGTACACAAGGATTCCGCTGATCGCGGCTGCAGCTCCAAGATATACATAACCGGCTTCTTTTCCGCGTATTTTCCGGCTGATCCAAAGCCCTGTCACCGTGGTAACAAGATACGGTGTCAGGAGATATATGCCGGTCTGCAGGAGGCTTGCCGTATTATGGATACTTCCCAGCGGAATCAGGACGCCGAGCAGAAGCATATGTGAGAACCCGAGAATCCCCATGCGTGCGAGCAGTACGCTTTTGAGAGAGAAGCGGGAAGACATCTCAAGCTCCGCCATGTCATAGATATGGGATCTGCCGCTTTCGATTCCGGTAGATATGGCCACGAAAGGAATGGATGCGGACAGTACCGGAAGAATATCCTGATCAAGCAGGCAGGCGGCTGTAAGTGTCATGGCAAATAATACGGCGGATGATGCCCAGATCCATCTGGGAATATAGCCGGCCTGGAACAGCATGAAGGACAGGACGCTGATCTTAGGCGCGGGCAGGGCCTGTATAAATGAATTTTTGTGTATCGGCGGGGGAGCTTCGAATACTTCCCGTAAGAGCCGGACGGTATCTTTTTTTGAGACATATGTTGTGCGATGTTTGCGATATAGCTTCATTTCAAATTCTCCTACTATATTTAATGTCTTTGTTCGGCGGCAATCTGCCGGAAATCTTTATAAAATGCTGAGGCGTCGTATTGTCTTCTTTTGACAGAGCTGTTCTTTAACTGTTCTAATGTATCGTATTGTCTTCTTCTGACAGGGCATTCTTCAACTGTGCCAAAGCTTTTGTTGTCCGGCGGTAAAGTGTAAAGCGCGAGATGTTAAAGATCCGGCAGATCGTGGCTGCGGGAACTTCATTTGCATACTTAAGGAGCAGAAGCTCCTGGTCGTCCTGGGAAAGCATGGCCAGAGCATTTTTCAGGCAGATGATTTCCAACAGTTGTTTCTCAGAATTATTTTCAGCCGGATCCGGCAGGTCACAGGGCAGCTCTTCAGAGGGCTTTTTTCGGAATTCATCGATACACAGGTTGCGGGCGATGGTGTACAGATATTGAAGTCCCTTTCCTGTATCCCGATAGTTTTCATTTTCCAGAAAGCGCAGGAAGGTTTCCTGGGTGATGTCCTCGGCTTTTTCCCGGTGATGCAGTTTGTAATAGCAGTAACGATAGATTTTGTCGTACTGTTCTTCTAAGTCTATAGACATGGCAGGTGTTCTCCTTCTGACACATCATTGGGTGAATTCATGCAATGATATATCAGGTACAATCATTATATAATACATCCTTAGTGTTTGCCGCTTCATAAAGTATAACGTATGACAAGGGGGAAATGTGCGGACTTTTTAGAAATTATTCAGTTATCTGCGTAAATTATACGTTGGTACAGAGTGGAGAGGAGGAAAATGTAGTAAAATATTTAAGCAGTGCTATCTTTTTCCGTCTCTCATTCGTTATACATGATGGAAAGAAAAGTGCGCATTGACTTTCAATAACGGGAAAGGAGGATTTTGTGGATTTTGATTTGCTGCTGATACAAAAAATGAAGCACGGCAATGAAAATGCTTTTGATGTATTTGTTCGTAAGCATTATGAAGAAATACTAAAATATTGTAGTTATCATTGTCTTGATACATCATATGCCGAAGATTTGACACAGGAAACCTTCTTACATTTTTTTGAAAAATTATCCGATTACCGTTATATAGGAAAAACCAGAAATTATTTGTATACCATAGCAGGAAATCTTTGTAAGGACTATTACAAAAAGAAGAGAGAGAGTCTGCTAGAAGAACAATCAAGAGAATTCCAAAATAGTCCGCGCCAATCGGAAACAGAGGATATTCTCAATAAAATAACGATTGAAGCGGCTTTAAATAATTTGCCGGAAGAATTACGGGAAGTAATTATCCTCTACTATTTTCAAGAATTAAAACTTGCAGAAATAGCTGACACATTGCAGATAGGACTGCCTTTAGTAAAGTATCGAATAAAACAGGGAAAAATGCGGTTAGAAAAAATGTTAAGGGAAGAGTGATTTTATGGATTTAGAAAAAAAGCTAAAGGATCATAGGAAGAACATAAAAATAATTCCGAATGAACAGAAAGTTTCAGACACAATAAGAAAATCAATGGAAGTGTATTGCTTAGTTGAACAAGAACGCTTATTAACTTATTGGGGATTTTTATGGGAACAATTTTGTCTGATAAGAAAGCGTTGGTGGTTATCCCAATTTTTAATTCTCGTTTTGTTATGGGCTGTATTGCCGTCCATACAAGTCGAACATCTTTTAGAGAGGATATTGGGAGTCGCGGCTTCTTTGTTCATTATTCTGATTATCCCGGAGTTATGGAAAAACAAAACTTATCAGTCGATGGAAATCGAAGCAGCTTCATATTATTCGTTACGTCAAATATATGCGGCGAGAATGTTGTTGTTTGGCGTTGTGGATATTGTTTTGATTACCCTTTTCTGCATATCTGCTGCTGTTACGGCGGGGGTTTTGTTTTCGCAGCTTTTAGTGCAATTTCTGTTTCCTATGACGGTAACAACAGCTATTTGTTTCGGAATTTTATGCAGCAAATATTCAATCGGTGAAACCGCAGTAATTATGATGTGCATTGCGTGGAACGCTATATGGCTGGTGGTTATATTAAACGAAAAAATATATACTGCAATCACATTCCCGCTCTGGGTAACCTTTATTGGAATTGCTTTCATTTTTCTGGTTTTTACAATTTATCGGACATTGCATGGCTGCAGTAATTATTGGGAGGTAAAATCAAATGAAATTGGTCTTAGATAATCTGACAAAAGAATTTGGCGAGTTTGTCGCTGTAGATCATGTAAATCTTACTATGACAAATGGCGTATATGGTTTGTTGGGGGTAAATGGAGCAGGAAAAACTACTTTAATGAGAATGTTGTGTACTTTGCTGAAACCCACCGGCGGGGACATCTATTGCAATGGAAAAGATATTTTTCAATTGGACGGTGAATACAGAAATTTATTGGGATACTTGCCGCAAGACTTTGGTTTTTACCCGGAATTTTCAGTAAAAGACTATCTTTTCTATATCGCTGCAATTAAGGGAATACGTCCTATTGTCGCCCGGAAAAGGGCAAAAGAACTGATTGCCAGAGTTGGACTTACAAAGGTAGAAAACAAGAAATTAAAAAAATTATCCGGCGGAATGAAAAGACGTGTCGGAATTGCGCAGGCAATGTTAAATAATCCTCAAATTTTGATACTTGACGAGCCGACAGCCGGACTTGACCCCAACGAAAGAATACGTTTTCGCAACTTGATCAGTGAGCTTTCAGAAGAACGTCTGGTATTACTGTCCACCCATATTGTTTCTGATATTGAGTATATTGCCAATGAAATACTGATGATGAAAGGCGGTGCAATCGTAAATGAGGGAACATTAGATGAGATTATCAGTACGATGCCGGAAAAGGTCTGGGATTGTATTGTTCCGCAACAGTCGGTATCTGCTTTAACAAAAAGATATAAAGTTTCCAATATAAAATCTGAAAATCAAAGTGTGAATTTACGGATTATTTCAGCGGAAAAACCATGTGAAACAGCTATATGTGTGCATCCTTCCCTTGAAGATGTGTTTTTATACTATTTTGGAGAAAAGGTTGGTGATGAGAATGACACGTTTTGAATTGAAAAAAATTTTTTTAAAACCTGTGAATAAAATTGTATTTATAATATTGGCGATCTCACTATGCGTTGTCAGTTATTTTGCGATTGGAGATGTGGATTATGTAGATGAAAATGGAGAGAAATCAACTGGTATCGCGGCAGCTTCGGCACTACAGGGAAAAAAGAATGAATGGGCCGGATATATTACGGATGATATATTGCGAAAAGTACTTGAAGAAAATGAACATATTATCAATTCCGAAGAATACCTTTCCACAGACATGATTGAGAAAGAGAAGGCATATTCAAAAAAACAAGGTTTCTCCGACATAAGAGAAATGATAAATCAGGCATTTGGCGGTTTTCAAGATTATAATTATTATCGGGCAGACAGTGTTACACAGGAAGAGATCCGTTCTTTTTATGACAGAAGAACAGACAATCTGATAGAATGGCTAAATTCAGAAGAACAGGAAAGTCGTTATTCCGAACAGGAAAAGCAATTCCTGATTTCACAATATGGAAAACTTGAAACGCCTTTTTATTATGAATATGCAGATGGATGGGCAGCATTATTAGAATACGCTCCTTCGATTATAATGTTGGCAGTTTTAATCACTGTTTTCCTGGTATCTGGAATATTTTCGGATGAAATCCAGTTAAAGGCAGATTCGATTTTTTTCTCTGCCAGGTTAGGCAGGGACAAGGCGATTGCCGCAAAAATAAAAGCCGGATTTATTGTAGTTACGTCTGTTTATTGGATCATGATATTATTATATTCGGGGATTGTGTTAGCGGTACTGGGAATTGGCGGAGCTGGTTGTTCCATTCAAAATGGTTTTGCAAACTGGAAAAGTTTTTATAACATTACTTACCTGCAAGATTACCTGCTGACAGTTTTGGGCGGGTATTTAGGAAATCTGTTTATCTTGTTTTTGTCTATGCTTGCGTCTGCGAAAACACACTCAAAAGCGTTGGCGGTAACGATACCTTTTATTATATTATTTATTCCCTCATTTTTAAACGGAATATCTGTTTTATCAGAAGTATTAGGACTCCTTCCAGACCAGTTACTGCAAGTATGTACTGCGATCAAGACATTTAATCTATATCAAGTTGGAACAAAAGTAGTTGGCGCTGTTCCGATTATTTTTGTAATGTATTCTATTCTTTTTTGTATTCTCTTGCCTGTTCTGTATCAGGTTTATCGGAAAACGGAAATAAAATAGCAAAATCAGACGAGCATTATTGTTTTGGGGCAGGGAATCGGTTATACTGTCCGTAAGGAGGGAGGAACCGTGTATGGGATTTTATTTAAACAGCAGAAAAGCGCGGAGTAATTATAAGGAGATAACTGAGACGGCTTATTTTGTGGATAAGTCATTAATGATAGAAGAATTGATCCCCATCGTCGGAGAGGGAGAGGGAATAGTCAGCAGAGCCGGGAGATGGATCGGTAAAAGCAGTAAATATATCTGCATTACCAGGCCGCGTCGTTTTGGAAAGACGGTTATGGCGAATATGATAGCGGCATATTTTGGAAAAGAAATTGATAGCCGTGAGATATTTGATAAGCTTGAGATACATTCGTGCGAACAGTATGAACAGCATCTGAATCAGCATGATGTGATATATATTACATTTAACGAGATGCCGAATGAGTGCAGGACATACCGGCAATATATTTCCCGGATAGAGAAAAGGCTTCTGGTAGATTTGACGCGGAAGTTCCCAAGTGCCTGTATCGAGGATGTAGACAGTCTTTGGGATGCGTTGAATAATATCTATGAACTGGAAGAAGAGATTAAATTCATCTTTGTGCTGGATGAATGGGACTATATTTTCCATAAGGATTTTGTGACGGATAAAGACAAAGAAGAATACCTGGGCTTCTTAAGTAATCTGCTTAAAGATCAGCCATATGTAGAACTGGCATATATGACGGGGATACTTCCAATCGCAAAGTATTCCAGCGGTTCGGAGTTGAATATGTTTTTGGAATACACGATGGCGGCTGAGAGGAAATACTGTGATTATTTTGGATTTACCGAAGCAGAGGTTGACTGTTTGTATGACAGGTATCAAAATATTACTGATGACAGGAATATCACGCGGGAAGGGCTCCGCTTATGGTACAATGGATATCACACAGTGTCTGGAGAGAGACTTTATAACCCGCGTTCAGTTGTGGCTGCATTGACGAATAATAATCTTGGAAATTATTGGACGAGTTCTGGTCCATATGACGAGATTTTTTATTACGTTAAGAATAATGTGGATGATGTCAGGGATGACGTTGCATTGATGGTTTCAGGTGAAGCAGTGTCTGTAAGAGTAAGGGAATATGCGGCAACTTCTATGGAGCTTTCAACAAAGGAAGAGATTTTTTCTGCAATGGTTGTCTATGGCTTCTTAAGCAATGAGAAGGACAGGGTGTCTATTCCGAATAAGGAGCTTATGGATCGTTTTGAGGATATGTTATTAAAGGAATCTTCTTTAGGATATGTATACCGCCTTGCAAAGGCCTCGGATCAGATGCTTAGAGCAACCCTAAAAGGGGATATCGGTACGATGCTTGAGATATTAGAGTATGCGCACAATACGGAGATTCCTCTTCTAAGTTATAGTAATGAGGCGGAGCTGACAGCAGTAGTTAATCTGGTATATCTGTCGGCACGGGATAAGTATTGGATTGAGCGGGAGGATAAATCGGGAATTGGATATACGGATTTTATTTTTTATCCGAAAGATCCGGGGAATGACGGGATTATACTGGAATTAAAGGTTGACTGTACTCCGGAAGAGGCTATCCGGCAGATAAAGGACCGACAATATGCATTGAATTTCAGAGGGAAGCTTGGAGGAAAGCCAAGGTGTACAGGACGGATTCTTGCGGTGGGAATCGTATTTGACAGGAGAAATAAGGTACACGGATGTAAAATAGAGATTTTGAATTGAATATAATTAAAGAAGCATGGTTGTGGCACTGCCGCTGCGGAAAGTCAGTTCTGCTGTTTGAACTGTTTTAGGGGTATCTTCTTTCGCAGGGAGTTCAAGACAAACTACGTACGACACATCATCGATTCGTTCCTTGTATCTATGGCCGAGCGCTATGATGTGAAAGGAAAGACTTATTTCAAGTATCCTTAGAGAGAGGCATCCGAGAGGGATGTACGTCTGCAATCCTGGACGTAGCCTGTACAATGCCGTTGGCTTGCAGACGTACAGATGGTACGAATATCGAGCATTATTACTTCAAGATTAATACAATTCAGTGTCCGTATGGACAAAGCATAAAATCATACTGTATTAGGAGTTCTTCTGTACCGGGATCCATATCTCTGTATAGTAGTTCTCATCTTGTACGCCCATAGGATATTTCTCCGGTGAATCATACATCTCGATACAATATCCCGCCGCGAACTCATAGCCCTTCAGGGCAGGAAGCCATTCGGAGAATATTTTGACATTTACATCCTTCATGGAATCCGGCAGTGCGCCTCTGCATGGGAAGACTGCCCAGGTGAATGCAGGAATCATCCTTGTCTCGAGTCCTTCCGGGATATCTGCAGCGGGATTGTAGATATCCGCAATCATATATTCGAAAGTCTCATTTCCCATCCGGGGATCGATGTTGATTCCGAACATCCCGCGTACGCACTGTCCGCTCTCGGAAGACAGACGTTTCGCCCAAAATGCGGAGACGCCCTCTTTTGCCTGTTCATATGTGAATTTCCTTGATAAGCCAAGAACTGTAAAACTTTCTTTCTTCGTAATTCTGTAATCCATAAGATAACCACCTTTCAATGATATAGTAAGTTTCAACGGTGCAAAGATCTTGAGCATAGATCCTTTCCTGCGCGCCATCGAAGGGGTAAAGCCATGGAATCGTGCGAATGCTTTAGAGAAGCTGTCAGGAGAATCATATCCATACTTCATCGCAAGTTCAGTGACCGTAATATCACTGGAGATTAACTCCTGGCCTGCCAGAGACAGCCTGCGGTTCCGGACATATTCCATCAGGGAATATCCGCACAGCATGCCGAATCCCTTATGGAAATAAAAGGGAGAGACGCATACATGCCCGGCTACGTCTTCTACGGTGATCTGTTCCGTGATGTGTTCTTCCATGTAGTCAATCGCTTCTTTGATAATCGTCATCCATTCCATGTTTGCAGCCTCCGATCATAATTTGTTTGAGTACTCGAATATAGTATATCATCCTGTATGTGTGGTTTCTCGTCTTTTCTTGCTTTTTTCTGTCTGCTTTTTCCGATACTGTCTGTTTCAAGTTACACCACTTTACGAGTTTATGAAGAAATTTACGCATATGTGGATGAATTGGAGCGCGTCTGGAAAGAGTCAAAAAATGAGAAAACATCTTTTTTCGATCTGGCATTTCGAGCCAGGAATCCACAGATTTCTACAGAAGATATACAGGTTAATCTACATCTAGACGTAGAACCACAGAAGACGTACAGACTGGGTTATCCGATTGAGAAGAGAGGTATGTATTACCTTGCGCGGCGCTTGTCTTCTCAGTTATCGTTGGTATTGAAGGGGACAGACTATAATCTTCTGACTAAATGTTACAGTATTTGGATATGCAGAGATGACATCCCTATAGAGGATCAGTACAGCATATCTGTCTATGAGATGGTCAATACTAAGAACACAGCATTTAATAGAATTCCCAGAGAAAATTATGATTTGATGACATTGGTAGTTATCAAATTGGGCAGCACAGTGTATAATGGGGACAAGGAAGATGAGGGATACGAGCTTTTTCGCTTCCTGAATACAATCATGTATCCGCATAAGGATGACTTTATGGAAACGGTATCAGAGTATATAGATTTCTCCGGTAACGATGCATTGCGCAAGGAGGTAATTCATGTGAGTACGATTGAACAGATTAAGTATGAAGGAATGAGGGAGGAATTAACAGAAGAATTGAGGGGAGAGATAACAGAAGAATTGAGGGGAGAGATAACAGAAGAATTAAGAGAAGAAGGGATACAGGCGTTGATCTTAAGTAATCTGGAGGAGGGGATTCCCAGAGAGGGAATTCTTGTGAAGATTCAGAAATATTACGGCCTTACTGAAGAGAATGCAAAGCAGTATTATAATAGATTTGTATTAAAAAGGGAGGGTGAGGAACTTTATTCGTAATTGGGTAAAAGGCAGGGTAAAGGCAGGGTAAATCTTTAATACTGTTGAATAGCCGCCGTGATCATGCTAAAATGAGGTCATATACGCAGTCGGTTTTGCTGTTTATGGAACAGATTCTCAGAGGAGGATATGGCATGAAAGAAATAATAGTCTGTATTCTTCAGTAGTTTTTGAAGTGAAATATTCGCGGTCTGCGGAAAATCTGGCTAAAAACTGCGAGCAGGCGGTTCGGCAGATTGACAGACGAATGTATGCAGAAGGAGCCGCCATCAGAGGTAAATACTCATGAACAGATACGGAAAAGAATTTATTGATATCTGCAAAAAGTACAGTGATTTTCAATATTTCTATGAAAAGGAATTAGATTTCGGGACAGTACTGGAATTCCGTGCTCCCGCAGACATGTATAATAATTGTGTCAAGATCGCCAGAGAAAAGGCAAGGTACACTATGGATTATTCTCAGAGTTTAGTTCTCAGGCCGCCGGAGGAGAAGGAGATCAAGCAGTTCAAGGGTATACTTGCCGAGACGGCGATCCAGTTATACCTGGTACAGAAGTGCCGCATCCCGTTCCATCAGGTGCATAGGTGGGATTTGGAAAGAGACACGTTCCAGTCTGCTTCCAATGAATATGATCTGAAGATTACGGCGGCAAATGGAGAGAACACCAATGGAAAGATCGCAAATGGAGAGAACACCAATGGAAAGATCACTAATGGTGAGATCGCAAATGGAGAGATCGCCAATAGAGAGATCGCCAATAGAGAGGTCACCAATAGAAAGATCGCCAATAGAGAGATTACCATAGAAAGCAGAGCCTCAGACAGTTATAAGACGTCTTTGGACAGTTTTGTCAGGCAGTATGATATTATCGGCAAGTATTCCAACAGCAGGAAGACCAATGAGAAAAAGGCCGACGTGTATATGAGGCCGGTCTACCAGTTCACATCATGTATGAACAAGACAGAACATAAGAGCAAGCTGTATGAGACTTATAAGATGATACAGTCAAGGGAATTACAACTCTATCTGGTATCCGGCGCGACGAAGGAAGAGATGTACGGGGAACGGTCTTACACGAAGAATATGGATCAGGGCAGTACAATATACCGGTGTCTGAAGATCATGGATGCCGGCGATATGAAGCGGATATCGGAGATAATTAGCCGCAGATTCGTTCAGTTAGACGGTTAACGCTCCATCTGGTTAGAAATCGGACTAACGGACAGTCTGATCCGTGCCGGCGCAAGGTAAAAATTCAGCGGTGATGAGAGTACAATGGTGTGAAACAGACAGTTCAGGATAACACTTCTGATTTATCAGGGCAGGGAAGGGAATACATAGATGAATCCAAAGATTACGGAACAGATCAATGATATCAAAGGTGATAACCTGAAAAAAATAATCCAGATTTTTCCCAATATATTAAAAGACGGCATGATTGATTTTGAGGAATTGAGGGAAGAATTAGCAGAAGAACTGGGAGAATTTGAAGAAGTAAGTAAAGAAAAGTTTGAATTAACCTGGGCGGGTAAGAAGGATGCGAAGAAAAAAGCATTCGAGGATATTACCGGCAAGACTTTGAATTATATACAAGAAGACGGTGTGGACTGCAGCAATACGAAGAACATATACATAGAAGGCGATAATTTAGACGTTTTGAAATTATTGCGCCGGAATTATTACGGGGCTGTCAAATTAATCTATATCGATCCGCCGTATAATACGGGCAATGATTTTATATATCACGATAATTACATTATGAGCCGGGAATTGAGTGACATCAGCGAGGGAAACCGGGATGAATTGGGAGAGCGGTATGTGATCAACCGGGAGTCCCAGAATCGATTCCATGCGAATTGGCTGAATATGATGTATCCCAGATTAAGACTGGCGAAGGATTTATTGTCGGAAGACGGAGTGATCTTTATCTCTATCGACGATGTGGAGCAGGAGAATCTGAAACTCATCTGTGATGAGATCTTCGGCGGTTATAATTTTCTGGCGCAGATCGTGTGGGAGAGGGCATATGCGCCGGTTAACTTAAAGAAGCATTTTTCGGAAAGCCACGACTATATCCTTTGCTATGCCAGGAATAAAGACGCCGCAGAATGTAACGGCCTGCCGAGAAATGACGAGATGAACGGCAGATATTCGAATCCGGACAACGATCCCAGAGGAGTATGGAAATCCAGCGACTTGTCCGTCGGTCCTGTGGTGCCTGAGAAAGTGTATGAGATTACTACCCCCGGCGGCAGGAAGGTAATGCCGCCCAGCGGATATTGCTGGAGGCTTAATAAGGAAAAATTCGAAGAATATGTTAAGGACAACAGGATCTGGTTTGGGGCGGAGGGGAAGAATGTACCCTCGATCAAGCGTTTTTTATCAGAAGTGAAGCAGGGAATCACTCCGATGACGATATGGAAATATCAGGAGGTGGGACATTCTCAGGACGCGACGAAGAGTCTGAAGAAGTTATTCGGCGGTAAGGCGTATTTTGACTATCCGAAGCCGGTTGACCTGGTAAAGCGCTGCCTGCAGCTTTACACGGACCGTGACAGTCTGGTGCTGGATTTCTTCTCCGGTTCCGGGACGACGGCTCAGGCTGTCATGGAGCTGAATGAGGAGACGGGGGGAGAATGCAGATTTATCCTGGTGCAGCTTCCTGAAAAGACAGCCCGGAAAAGCATAGCGTATCATGACGGCTATGAGAATATATGTGAGATCGCAAAAGAACGTATCCGCCGTGTCGGCGTTCAGATCCGGCAGGAGAATCCCGATACGGATACAGACCTGGGATTCAGGGTATTCCGTGCCGCGGACACGAATATCAAATGGAATTCCCTGATGGACACAGGACAGTTAGACTTTACCCAGATCGAGACGGCGCCGGATCTGGCGGACTTTATGCCCGGAGCGAAGGATACTGATATCGTATATGAACTGATGCTTCGGCAGAATGATGCGGCGTTATCGGAAACTCTGGAACTTTTATCCGACATTGGAAACCGTACCTATCTTTATGCGGGCGCCTATCTGGTGTGCCTTGAGACAGAGATCACGGAAGAACTGACAGACAGGCTGGCCGGCCTTGTTCCGCTGCCGGTTAAGTTTATTTTCCGGGATTCTGCGTTCAAAGACGATATCGCGCTAAAGGATGAGACGTTTCGGAGATTAAAGGCTTTGACAGAAAAAAACGCCGGAGACGGTAAAGCTATATATACAGTAGAGTTTATATAATATCAAAGAAAGCGGCATGGATATAGCAGGGCTTATAAGAGGAGATGAAGGAACGATGGCGGGACGTGTTACATTTCAGTTTGATGACAATCTGGATTACCAGCTTAAGGCTGTTCAGTCTGCGGTTCAGTTATTCAGAGGGTTATCCAGGCAGGGGGACGGAATATACCGCCCTGCCCGCACCCGTAAGGCAGGTGAAGGAGATCCGGTGAGGAACCGTGATATTGTAACGGGTTTCAGGCTTCTGGAGAATCTAAGAAGGGTACAACTGCAGAATGATTTGTTTGCGGATTCCGCATTGGCAGAGGGCAATAACTTTACGATAGAGATGGAGACCGGCACAGGAAAGACTTATGTGTATCTCCGTACTATATTGGAATTATATAAGGAATACGGTTTTAAGAAATTCATGATCGTGGTTCCTTCCATTGCGATTCGCAAGGGTGTTGAGAAGTCGATGGAACAGTTACGGGATCATTTTAAAAGGCTGTATGACACGGACTTGTTAAAACACAGTTTTATCTATGACAGCAGTCATCCAAAGCAGATCAGCTCTAAACTGGTGGAGAGTAATGACCTGAGCATCTGCGTAATGAATATCCAGGCGTTTAATAAAGCTAACAACAAGATCAGGACCGAAGATGAGTACGGACAGATTCTCTGGGAAGATATCAAGTTTGTCAGGCCGATTATCATCATGGATGAACCTCAGAAGATGGAAGGAACGAAGAAAAATAAGTCCAAGTCTTTAAAGGCGATCGAAGAGCTGGAGCCGCTGTTTACTCTGCGGTATTCGGCGACTCACAGACGGCTGTACAACCAGATCTATAAGCTGGATTCTTACAGGGCTTACCAGAAAGACCTGGTTAAGAAGATCGAAGTAAAGACGGTGCACGGAGTCATCCCAAAGGATTATCCTTATATCCGTTATCTGGAATTTACGTCTGACTTGAAAGCGAAGATTGAGATATTCTCCCAGAAGCAGGGGGGCGCGATCCGTCTTAAGACATTCTGCGCAGGGGGCGGGGCTTCTATTGAAGAATTGTCAGGCGGTCTTTTCCAATACAAGGATATGCGTATAGCGGAAGAACCGCACAAGTTAAAACCCCTGCAGATAGCGGCGAAAGAGGAGAATATCGGGCTGGAACAGGGGCACAGCACCTATGAAATAGAAAAGAGCGAGGCGGTGCGGATCCAGATCAGGCTTGCCGTTCAGAATCATTTTGTAAAGCAGATGAATATTTTAAGAACAGGAAGGAAGCTTAAAGCTCTTACACTGTTCTTCATTGATTCTGTGGATAAGGTCAGAGATCTGAATGCTCCCGACGGGAGGGGAGAATATTTAAGAATCTTTGACGACGAATATAAGAAGTATATATCCCGGCATACAGACATGATCGAGGAGTTTAAAGAATATTTTCCTGATTACCGGAACGTGCAGTCTGTCAGGGAAGGGTATTTTGCCCTGGACGCCAGGAGAAATGCGGTGGAGATTGACGGCTGGGATTCCTCGGCGGAGGAAGACAATCTGAAGCTCAAAGCGAAGTCCAGGGAAGATATTGACCGGGGGATCAGCCTGATTCTGGAAAAGAAGGATGAACTCATATCCTTTGAAGAGCCCCTTGCGTTCATCTTTTCCCACTCGGCGCTTCGGGAGGGCTGGGACAATCCGAATGTATTTACCTTGTGTACATTGAAGTCCGGCGGTTCCGAGACGGCGAAGAAGCAGGAGATAGGAAGGGGCTTAAGGCTTCCTGTGGATATTGGGGGTAATCGCTGTCTGGACGGAAGGGTGAATGAGCTTACCGTCATCGCGAATGATCATTATGACCATTTTGCGGCGGCTTTGCAGAAAGATTTTAACGACCATATGCATTATGACAAGAACGAGGTTACGGCCGAGGTTCTTATCTCTTCGTTAAAGAGAGCCGGAGTTCCGGAAGAAAAGATTACGCCGGAATTCGTGGACAGATTGAAAGAGGAGCTGATTTCGGCCGGAGTCATGAACCGAGAGTGTATCCTGGCAGGTACGGCGGCGCAGGCGGCCGGGATTTTCGACAATATGGTTTTTACGGATGATACATTATATGAGTATATGGAGCAAATAAAGCGGCAGATTAAAGAGCTGATGATTCAGAAAGGAACGCGTAAGATAGAGATCCGCAACGGCGACCAGGAGCCATATGAGAACAGGGTGAGGGCTTTTGTCACGCAGGGTGAGTTTGAACAGATATATGCCGGTCTAAGAGATCATCTTAAGAAGCGTACGCTGTATAAATTCAAGATTGATAAAGACCGGTTTATTGAAGACTGTGCGTCGGAGATCAACCGTTATTTTATGTATATGGAGCCGAAGAACACGTACAAAGTGGAGACCGGCAAGGCGGGATTCAATGAGTCGGCAATGTTTGTTATGAAAGAGTCGGCCTATGGGGCGAAGGAACTGGAGACAGAAGCAGATTCGGTGTTAGAGCCCAGAAGTGATCTGGAGATTGCCGATTATATCATGTATCACACGATGCTTCCAAGGCTTGCCATATTTAAGATCCTCCGTGCCGTGGAAAAGAGAGAACTACTGAATAACCAGGACGTTCTGGATGTTGTGGCACAGAAAATATTATCAAGATTGAATGATACGAGAGCGGCGAATATTACCTCATATGAAGCGGTCAAAGGATATGAGACGGACGGCAGGATTATCTTTGAACCGGATACGATTCGAGAAGAAGATTTTAAAGAAGAGTGGAGAGTCTTTTATGCCAATGCCCATCGAAGTTCTGCGATGGACGAGTACTATAAGATGGATAGCAGAGGCGAGAAAGAATTTGCCCAAAAGCTGGAGAATAACCAGAATGTATTGTTGTTCACGAAGTTAAGAAAGGGAGGCTTCGCTGTCGACACTCCGTATGGCAAATATTCTCCAGACTGGGCGGTTATATGCAGGAAGGACTGTTCAGAATCCTCCCAATTGGGTATGTATTTTATCGTCGAGACGAAGTCAGGTAAGAAGGATATACATCTGCAGGAAATAGAGCGTAATAAGATCCGGTGCGGCAGGCTGCATTTTCAGGCGATATCCGATCAGGTCAGATAAAAATATTTAAATACCCTTTCTTTTTTCTAAGAGTGCCGTCCGGAATTGGGGCAGCGCTGCTTTCCCGGTTTCCGTTACGGGTTTGATCCATTTTCCGCTCCTGGTATACCATAATTCAAAGACGAGGCGGATCAGTTCGTCCGTATATATGAATGCGAATACCGCGAGGAACGGAAGATGGAATATCATACCGGCAGCCCATGTAGCAGGGACGCTTACAGTAAACAGGCAGATAATCTCCAGCAATGTCCCGAAGACGGCTTCTCCGCCGGCGCGGTAACAACTGTTCATGATATAGTTGCAGGTGCGGATGGTTCCGGCTGCCAGATAGATCAGGATCATATATTTCCCGTAAAATGTTGCGTCTGCACCAAGCCCGAACAGAGAAAGCATAGGTCTGTTCAGGAGCAGTCCGGTAAGGCAGATACAGAACGTGATCGCCGGGCACAGCAGGGCGAATTTTTTCACATACTGATATCCGCTCATGAGATGGCCGGAACCGACTTCTTTTCCTACCACCACGGAGGACGCGTCTGCGAGACCGCCGAAGAAAGCGAATACGAAGCCCTCCAGTACACGGAACGCAGCCATGGCGGCGATAGCCGACTCTGACTGATGGCCGATTACGATATTGATCAGCATCTGCCCGACCCCGTAGAATAATTCATTGAAGATAATAGGCAGACATTTCCCCATATATTCTTTCAGAAAACCGTCGCCCCAGGAGAACATATCTCTGATTCTCAGGACGAGGGTATCCTTATCCCTCAATAAGAAAACGAGCAGCACGAGCACGTTGACGACGCCGGATACCAAAGTACCTACGGCGGCGCCTGCCGCGCCCATCTGAGGCATGCCGAAGCGTCCGTAAATCAGGATCCAGTTCAGGATAAAATTCGTAATCAGCGCAAGGATGGAACTGAAAAGGGGCGGTTTCACCCGTTCTGTGGAACGCATCAGGAAACTGATGATCATGGCAAGTACCTGAAGCGGGTATGCAAAGCCTACGATCCGGATATATGGAGAACCGATCGCGATAATATTCTCTTTATCCGTATAGATTCCCAGTATAAATTCCGGTTTTGCCACTGCCGTTCCGCCGAACAGCAGAGATACAGCCAACATACAGATCAGCGCAAGGCCAAAAGACCGGTTGATGCCTTTCTCGTTGCGCGCTCCCCAATACTGGGAGAAGAACAGCAGCCCGCCGCTTGCGAATCCAAAGTAAGTAGAAAAGAATAATGATGTAATCTGGGAACAGATTCCGACTGCCGCGACGGATAGTTCTCCCTGGCTTCCGATCATGATGGTATCTACCATGCTCGCCGTGGTGGAGAGAAAATTCTGAAACGCGATAGGCAGCGCGATCGTAAATACGACCCGGAAAAAATTTCCCCAACTAATTTTTTCGCTTCTCATATCCGGTATCCTTTCGTAATATATTTTTCTGCCGGGACAGTGAAGAGCTGCCCCGGCAGAAATCCGTATCCTCCATTATACCCGGAAATAAAAACATTGCAATAGTTTATGAAAAGAAATTTTATAAAGAAATTTGACTTTTGGATGCGGACAACGTATTCTATATACAGATTATCGGAATACATAGGGATATCGAATAGAAAGGAACAGGATTATACGCTATGACACGTGAAGAATTATATCAGTCCATTTATACACATGATACCATCTATCTGCCGCCGCACGAGCAGACGACTGCGGCGCTGGAGGTTTCCCTCGGATGCAGTTGGCACAAGTGTACGTTCTGCGATTTCGCAAAAGATACCTTTCAGATCCACTCATTAGAGAGAATGGATCACGATCTTGAGATTCTTGCCGGACTCAGGCCGGAGGATACCCGCCTGTTTTTCCTCGGGGAGAATGCATTCTGTATGGGTACGGAACAGCTTCTCGATATCATAGAGCTGACCCACAGGCATATGCCGAAGGTGCGGGAGTATGCGATGTATTCCAGGATAGACGATATCTCAGGAAAATCAGAACAAGAACTGAAAAGACTTTCCCAGGAAGGCGTCCGGGCTCTTCATATCGGGGTAGAGAGCGGAAGTGATTCCATACTTGAAGCACGGAGGAAGGGGATTACATCCGCCCAGACCATCGAGGCGCTTCTGCGCCTTGACCGGGCGGGCATCGATTATTACCTGACGGTTATACCGGGGCTCGGCGGGCGTAATTTCTCCTGTCTGCACGCGATAGAGACGGCGCGGATGCTGAATCAGGTGCATCCGAGAAATATCTGGTGCCTGAAGCTGAAGCTATGGGAAGATACGCTTCTTTATAAGGAAGCAAAAGCAGGCACATTCGAAGAGATGACGCCAGCGGAGATATTGCGGGAAGAGCGGCTTCTTGTTGAGAATCTTACGGTTGAGGACTGTCTGTTTGAGGATACCACAGTCCTGGATCAATTTACGGTACAGGGAGTCTTGATGAGACAAAAAGGGGAGCTGCTGGGGGCGATAGACTATCTTCTGAGTCTCTGATATATGCATTGCTCCGTACAGACAGAAAACTTTATAATAGATGAAGAACTACGAAATATCAAGAAAGCGCCGGGCGGAAAACCGGCGCTTTTTTGTGCGCAGCCCCGTGCAGAAGAAGTATGCCGCTAAGGCGGCGCACGGGGCGCGGCGAGTAGGGAAAAGTCTTCCCTACTCGATTGGAAATGTCATAAGAATCAGCCTTCTTAAAGCAATCTGTAATGTACGGACAAAAGGTCCTTACATCAGAAGGAGTTAACATTCTGCAATGTAAAAGAATCATCAGGTCATAGAATTACGGGAGTGTGTGGATTATGATAATACGGATGGCATTTAAGACCTGTGGTCTTCCGGGAGTATGCCCGGGGTTGTGTTATTCTTCCGGTATTCGCTGGGAGTCGTCCCTATTTCTTTTTTAAAAGCGCGCGAGAAAGCAAAGGGATTCTGATATCCGCAGGAACCGGCGATCCTGGCAACAGGGAGATCTGTGTTGGATAACAGTTCACAGGCATTTCGGATACGTGCCATCGCGAGGAAACGCTGCGGAGAAGTATGCAGGTGCTTCTTAAATAAAGTGAAAAGATAGCTCCTGCTTATATGCAGATAATCGGCGATATACGCGACAGAGATATCTCTGTTGGAATTACTCAGGATATAGCTGGTGGCCTGGGAGACATAGAAATTATCATTGTATTCCAATGCGCTGTAAGTGGCTTTGGAAGCTTCGCAGAGTTTTGCGAAGATGGCATAGAGCCCGCTTTGGATATGGCATTCATTCGCAGGCGTCTTTTCGGAATACTTCATCATCCCGGCGATGATTTTGCGGATATCTTCGGGGCTGGAATAAGGCTGGACCGGGGAATCCTGGCTGATATGGCAGCGTCTGAGCATATGGGGCGCCTGGTTTCCGTTGAAGCAGATCCATGTATAGGTCCAGGGGTTTGTCGTCTCGGCTCTGTAGAAGACCAGTGTATCGGGAGTGATGAGAAAGTACTGGTTTTGGTTGATTACATAATGAGTCTTGTCATTATAAAAATGTCCTTGTCCGTGAAGCACGAAGTGAAGGATATAATAATGGCAGATAATAGGTCCGTAAGATTGTTGCCTGGAACATTCTTCATATCCGCAGGAGACCAGATGAAGTTCTTCGGAAGTTGTCTGATGGAGCATCACTTGTTTTTTTTCCATAAAATACCTCCTGTAAAATTTATATCAGTAAATTAAAAAATTTCTTTTGATTTTAACGCCATATTATTGTAATATATTTACTAAAATAAGTAAAGTTGTTCTACCAAAGCTACACATTTAGATCTCTTAAGAGATCAGCACTACAGTACTACATTGATACAGAAATTGTCAGATGGGAGAGTGGAGCAGTGAAAAGCAAAGATAAAAAGACGGTAGGATATACGGAGAATACGAAATACAGATGCCTGGAAGATCACCAGCAGGTGAATTCCATGAGTATTGTAAGTCCGTTGAATCTGGATTACTGCGGTATCGAACAGTGTGAACCGGGACATACATTCGGTCCCTATGCACGGGAGAATTATGTAGTGCATATTATAATGAAAGGCTGCGGAGTGCTGCAGATGGGGAAGAAGGAATTTCGGATGTCGGCGGGGGAAGCATTTATTATCTACCCCGGGCAGGAAGAGGCGGTCTATCAGGCGGACGGAACGGAACCCTGGGAATATATGTGGGTAGGGTTTCATGGCCATGTGGCTAAGAAGATTGTCCGGTTTATGGGATTTACGGAGGAATACCCGCTGATACGCGTCCAGGATACCGAAGCGCTGCGGCGGGAGATAGAAAAGATGCTGGAGGCGAGGGAGCTTACCTTTGTAAATATGCTGAAGCGATCCAGTGCTTTGTACGCGTTGACCAGCATGATGATCGAAGAGAATCCGGACGAAGGAGAGTTTGAGAATCCGTGCAACACGGCTTATGTCAATGAGGCGGTGGAGATCATGATGCAGTCTTATTCAAAGAAGCTGAAGATCTCGGATATCGCGACTACGATCGGAATCAGCAGGAACTACCTGACAGACCTTTTCAAGCATGAATTCGATATGTCGCCTCAGAGTTTTCTGATGAATTTCAGGATGGAAAAGGCGGCTCAGGAATTGATTGAGACAGATGAATCTATTCAAAATGTAGGAATCAATGTGGGATATCCCGACCCGCTTGCTTTCTCCAAAGCATTCAAGCAGAAGTATGGGATGAGTCCCAGCGCATACCGGACCTCGTCGGTGGAACTGGTACAGTGTGATATGAAAGGGGAATATACAGGGTGGTATCACCTTTGACTTTCATATTATATAACTTCTATATATAAAGAGGCTGCTGCAGGATGAAGGAATCTGCAGCAGCCTCTTTATATGTACTCAGGCAAATGAACGGAGACGCTAATCACATGCCTCGGTTGTATCGTCAGCAAGGTAAGGGCTGAAAATGCGGTAGAAAAGGAATGTATTGATCCAGGCGACAGCCCCGAAGCCGGCGACGACCCAGACGAACAAAGCAGTGCAGAATATCAGGGGACTCGGGGATGTCAGCGACAGATAGAGCGGCGCCGCGTTTAATATCAGGATCGCCAGTGCAAGCGGAATGTTCTTGGCGGCGAGGAAGAAAGCCTGTATCCACAGGTTTTTCAAGGTGTTCTGGAACGCCGCGATTACAGGGAATACGAACATAGCCGTAATCATGACGATAATCGCCAGCACAACGATCAGATAATAGATTGCCGTCATCGGGTACACGCCGTTCGGTCCGAACATGCCGACATCTGCAGAGAATACTATAATAAAAATAATCGAAATAATCCAGGATGCTGTGGACTGTTTGAAGTTCTGCCTGAAACTGCTGAAAAAATCACGGGTCAAAGAAGAGTCTCCATATTTAAGATTGCGGAGCAGTGCATAATACATAGAAGTAAAGGCGGCTCCGAAGGTGATGACAGGGATACTGCACAGCAGGAATAAGATATTGACTGTTATCATGTCGCCCAGAGTACCGAAGATACGGCCAAACAGGCTGTCATTTCCAAAAAATTTATATATTCTGTTCATGGTAATTCATCCCTTTCTGAAAAAAATAATTGTTTAAATTTTTTGAATTGTTGCTTATTGTAGTATAAATATGTATAAAAGTCAACTCGAAAAGTGTCGAAGCCTTGTGCGAATTATCATTTTTACATAAGTATTAGACATTTTTCCATATGAAAACCAGACAAAAATATATAAAATATATATAAGATGTGCATAAAAAACATATAAAGGGAGGAATAAGAAAATGAAGAAAAGATTAATTTCAGCACTCTTGGTGTCAGCAATGTGTCTGTCACTGACAGCATGTGGAGGCTCAGGAGGTTCATCTGACGGAGGGTCATCCGACGGCGGCGGTTCTTCATCAGGCGCCCTCAGAGTTGCAATCTGGGACAACAACCAGCAGCCAGGTATCCAGGAGATCTGTGATCTTTTCACAGAGGAGACAGGTATCGACGTTCAGGTAGAGGTTAAAGAGTGGGACAGCTACTGGACATTGCTCGAAGCGGGGGCTTCAGGCGGGGACATGCCGGACGTATTCTGGATGCACGCCAACAATTCACAGATTTATATGAATAATGATATGCTTCTGAAACTTGACGACTATATCGATAAGAGCGACAAGATCGATATGGACAAGTATCTTCCGCAGGTAACGGCGCTTTATACATATGATGGTTCCTATTACGCAATCCCGAAGGATTACGATACCATCGCTCTGTGGTACAACAAGACCATGTTTGATGATGCAGGTCTTGAATATCCGAATGAGAACTGGACATGGGACGATCTGTATGATACAGCTCTTAAGCTGACAGATAAAGACGCTAAGAAGTATGGTTATGCACTGAACGTAACGAATGATCAGGACAGTTACTGGAATATAATCTACTCCAAGGGCGGATATGTTCTTTCAGACGATCACAAATCATCCGGTTATGACGATCCTAAGACTCTTGAGGCGATGGATTTCGTAGGCAAGCTTCTTTCAGACGTATGTCCGCCGGCATCCGTAATGGCTGAGACACAGACAGACGTTCTCTTCCAGTCCGGAACAGTTGCCATGATCACACAGGGTTCCTGGATGGTGCCTGCATTCAAGCAGAACGAGTATACTGCTGAGAACTGTGACGTAGCGATGATTCCTTACGACAAAGAGACAGGTGTCCGTGCTTCTATTTGTAACGGTCTTGGATGGGCAGCAGCGGCAAGCACAAAGCGTGCAGATGACTGCTGGAAACTGATCGAATGGCTTGGTTCCGAAGAGATGCAGATCAAGCAGGCAGAGCTCGGCGTAACGATGTCCGCATACGAAGGAACTTCTGATGCATGGGCAAGCAACACAGACCTCTTTAATCTGGCGGCACACCTTGATATGGCAGAAGAGTCCAAGGTAGACGGCGTTGAGAATAAGGTCGTTGAGTATCCATTTACATACAATGCTGTAAAATGGACCAGCCAGTGCCAGAAGGATCTGGTTGCTGCATGGGATGATCCGTCTCTGATGGAAGAAAAATGTAAAGAATTTGCCGGAACAATGAACGATATCATTGCCAGTGAAAGTAAATAGTTGAATTTGAAATGAAGAGTATAGAGGGTAGAAGAGATGACAAATAGCAAAAGTGAAGCGAAAGCACCTGCGAAACAGAAGATGACGACGTGGGAAAAGAATCAGTTGTTCTGGGGCTGGCTGTTTATCATTCCGACGATGCTCGGCTTGATTATACTGAATCTGTACCCGATCGTGGATACGATCTACCAGTCTATGTGTAAGACGGGTGACTTTGGCAAAGGAAATATTTTTGTTGGATTTGAGAATTTCAGCAGAATGTTTGGTGATTCCGAAGTGTGGCAGGCATTGCTCAATACGATTAAATACGCGATTATAGAAGTGCCATTTTCTATTTGTTTTGCTCTTGTTCTTGCGGTTCTTTTGAACCGCAAGATGGTAGGGCGGAGTGCATACAGGGCAATATTCTTCCTGCCTATGATCGTGGCGCCGGCGGCGGTAGCTATGGTATGGCGTTGGTTGTATAACTCACAGTTCGGTCTTCTGAACAACCTGTTCGGATTAAAGGTTGAATGGATCTCCAATCCAAAGATTGCGTGGATCTCCATCGCAATCATCGGTGTATGGTCTATTCTGGGTTATAATATTGTATTATTTATCTCGGGTCTGCAGGAGATCCCGCACGATTATTATGAAGCGGCGGATATCGACGGCGCGTCCGGAGTACAGGCATTCTTTAATATTACGATTCCGTTGCTTTCGCCGACGATATTCTTTGTTCTGATTACCAGAGTAATCGGCGCGCTCCAGGTATTCGACTTGATCTACATGGTAATGGATCAGTCGAACAAGGCGCTTCCGAAGGTAGAGTCCCTTGTATATCTGTTCTATCGCGAGTCCTTTGACTTCGGCGATAAGGGATATGGATCTACTATTGTTGTACTGCTTCTTATAGTAATCCTGATCGTGACTGTATTCCAGATGATCGGACAGAAGAAATGGGTTCATTACGAATAGGAGGGGGAAGATAGTATGCATAGTATGGAAACAAAAAGAAAGGTTGAAAGGGTTATCGTACATGTTGTGTTGATATTTTTCTCTATCATCATGCTGGTACCTTTCATTTGGATGTTATTAACGGCGTTTAAGTCCGTGTCCGAGGCGACGCAGATTGATCCTTTTGTAATCTTCCCGACCGTATGGACGGCGGATTCATTTACTAAAGTATGGAATAATATGAACTTCCTGCTGCTTTACAAGAATACGCTGCTTTTGATTTTCTGGCGTGTAGTGTGCGCGGTTTTGACGGCAACATTGGCAGGTTATGCATTCGGACGTCTGGAGTTCAAGGGAAAGAACTTTATGTTCTCCCTGGTACTGTTCCAGATGATGATTCCGGCACAGATCTTCATTATTCCGCAGTATCTGATGGTCAGCAAGATCGGAATGACCAACACGATCTTCGCGCTGGTATTTCCTGGTATCGTTACCGCGTTTGGTACGTTCCTTCTGAAGACGGCTTATATGGGACTTCCGGTGTCTCTTGAAGAGGCGGCAAGACTTGACGGATGTAATATCTTCCAGTCATTCCTGCACATTATGTCCCCTCTGACCAGGTCGTCTATGGTAGCGCTTGGTATCTTTACGGCGGTATTTGCTTACAAAGACCTGATGTGGCCGTTGGTTGTTAACTCCAGTGCGAACATGATGCCATTGTCAGCAGCGCTTGCAACCATGCAGGGTCAGTATCAGTCCAACTATCCACAGTTGATGGCTGCTTCAGCGATTGCGTGTGTACCTATGATCGTCCTGTATCTGGTCTTCCAGAAACAGTTCATCGAAGGTATCGCAACATCCGGTGGAAAGTTGTAAGAGTATCTGGAAAGTATACAACAGTTGTTTTTTAATAACAATAGAATGGAAAGGCAATGTCACATATGGCATTGCCTTTTATATATAAAATCATGCATAGAAGATCATACATAGAAGAGCATACATAGAAAGAAGGGTTTTTTTGGATAAAGGACTGAAACCGTCCCTGAGGGAGAGGGCAGGAGCGGAAAAGCAGAAGATACAGGGGATGACGAGGGAGAAGGCGCTGCGGTATATCTGGACATATTATAAGATACCGATTGTCGGTATTCTGGTGTTTATCTTTCTGGTTATATATTTTATACATGCGTTTTTGAACCGGCCGGAGGATACGATTCTTCATGTGACATTCGTGAACTGTTATGATGATGTATCGGAGAAGTCGGATTTTCATAAGGAATTTCTTGAGTATGCCGATTTCCAGGAGACGGGGGAGGTAATCTTTGATTCGAACGTATTCTTTGACCTGTCGAAGGACAGTGATTATGCGAATACCTACTTTCAGAAGACAGTGGCATATCTGGAAGCCGGAACTACGGATGCGTTGGTCTGTCAGGAAACGAATATGAAAGGGATGGCGAAAGGGGGAAGGATCTTAAATCTTAAGGATGAGAGGGCATCCGGGATTTATGATAAGTATAAAGACCGGATTGTGAATTATACGACGGAAGAAGGCGAGGTCATTCCTGTGGCAGTCGATATCTCGGACAGTCCCCGCTTTGAAGGAATGAGCAGTTACCAGGACAGTGAAGGATGTTATCTGTGCGTGTCGGCATATATAGATCAGGCGGACCAGGCAGAAGTATTCCTTGACTATCTCCTTAAAGAGGAATGATTAATTTAAGAAGAGGCTGCATGCGGCAGCCTCTCTTTTGTCTTTATTGAATATTTTTTATGCGTCTGCCTGCTTGATGATGAAGAGCAGAGACGCGAAATCCATACTCTTTCTGTTTAAAAGATTCCTGTCGATGGGGATACCTGCATACATAAGCTCTGTTCCGTATGCCTTATAGGTCTTCATCGAGTCATCGCCGAGTACAATGCCGTAGGCAGCCGCCATCTCCGGATCTATAGGAGTATCTGACGTGGTATCATAACTGATCTCATACAGCATGTCCGGGCATAATCCCTGAAGTTTCAAGCGTATCCAGGAACCATTTACTTTATTCAGGCTCTGGTAATATCCGGCAACTGCGTTCTTCTTGTCCGGTGACACGACCATCCATGCAGTCTCATTTCCTTCAAACGGACTTAAGATCCGGTAGAAGTCGCCCTTTATCTGGATTAATTCCCGGTATTCCTTCATGAACTTGATCTGTTCTTTTACCTGTTCGATCTCTCTGTCTTCTAACAGATTCAGATCCAACTCGTAGCCGAAGGTGCCGAAATAAGCCACATTCGCGCGGGTAGCGAGGGAGGTGTTTCTGTGAAGCTGATGATTCGGTACCGCAGAGACATGAGAGCCCATGCTGACAATAGGATAAACCATAGAGGTACCATACTGAATTTTGGTTCTCTCGTTGGCATCCGTGTCGTCGCTTGTCCACGTCTGCGGAGCAAAATACAGCATACCCGGATCAAACCTGGCGCCGCCGCTTGCGCAGGACTCGAATAAGATGTCCGGAAATTCGCTGATGAGACGAGTATACAGGTCATAAACGCCTAAGATATACTTATGCATTACTTTGCCCTGTTCGGACGCCGCCGCGCCTCTGCTGTAAGGCTCTGTCATATAGCGGTTCATATCCCACTTGATATAAGAGATAGAAGACTCGCGGATCACTTTTGCGATCATATCGTGGATATAATCAACCACGTCTTTCCGTGAAAAATCAAGGACATACTGATGGCGCGCATGGCTTTCGAACCTGTCCGGCGCTCCGATCAGCCAGTCAGGATGCGCCCGGTACAGGTCACTGTCTTTATTTACCATCTCAAGCTCAACCCAGAGACCGAATTTCAATCCCATCTGTTCTATTTTCTCAGATAATCCGGAGATACCGTCAGGCAGCTTCTCAAGATTCACATGCCAGTCGCCGAGTCCTCTGTAGTCGTCGTTGCGGGCTCCGAACCAGCCGTCGTCCAGTACGAAGAGTTCCACGCCTACTTCCTTAGCTTTTCTTGCAATATTCAGGATCTTCTCTTCGTCAAAATCAAAATAGGTTGCTTCCCAGTTATTCAGGAGGATCGGGCGTGCCTGATCTCTCCACTTTCCGCGCATCAGACGTGTCCGATATAGTTTGTGATATACCTGGCTCATCTTATTTAATCCGTGGTCGCTGTATACCATTACTACTTCCGGTGTCTGGAAGCTCTCCCCCTGTTTTAATTCCCAGGAGAAATCTTCCGGATTGATTCCCATGAGGATTCTGGTCATCCCGAATGTGGAAACCTCTGCCTGTGCGAGGAAATTACCGCTGTATACGAAACTGAAGCCATATACTTCACCCTGAGTCTCAGTGGTATGAGGACGTTTTAACGCGAGGAAAGGGTTGAATTCGGCGCCGCAGCAGGTTCCGTTCATACTCTGGATTCCCTGGATGCCCGTCTCTAATTTACGTGACTTCACATAGCGTTCTCTGGACCATGCGCCGGATAAATGCATCAATTCATAATCCATGTCGATGAATTCTACACTGGCGCTCAATGCGCGTTCCAGAACGATCTTTTCAGATCCTTTGTGAAGAAAACGGCTGTTCCTGGTGATAACAGGATAATCCTCATATATAGTATAAGAGAGTATAAGATCCGTATCCGTCACCTGGTCATGCAGAGTGATCTCCAGAGTAACCGCTTCCGCGTCGTTCTCTACATAGGTTGCCGGAAGAGGCTCTAAGGTCTTCTTGCCCTGGAAAATGTCGTGTGCGGTATAGACGTAATTCACGATCCTGCTTCCGTTCTCCTGAAGGACGGAGAATGCAGGAGTGCGGTAGTCCCCCGTTCCGTATACCGGATATTCCTGCTTGGTATAGTGCATGGACAAAAGCCCTGGTTCCGGTATATTGATGGACATCTGAGAGCGCATCGTTTCCTCATGCATGTATGAGAAATCTTCTCTGTCTTTCAGAGCTTTTCCATAATAAAGATTTTCCAGTTGTCCGTTTTCCATGATTCTGATCAGATAGCTGACATTCTGGTTATACAGGTGAAACACTTTAGATTCTTCATGAAATATGATAGCCATTTTTTACCTCCTGTTTCTAATGATGAAAACCTCTTTTTATCATGTAGCATCTTATAGTATAATCATATTATACATGATATCATTATTAAATGGAACCATGTTTTGGAATCATGGAAAAATGTTGTTACTTTTTGCGGTTATGCCGGTGCCAGGCAAAAGTTCGACAGCGATGTGGGCGCATCGGGAAAGGGGGAAATAGAGTGATTGGAGAAGAGAATAAGGGCAGGGAGAGGATTCTGGAGGGGATTTTAGATGGAAATGGGGAAGGTGCGGCGCGAAGGGCGGAAAGGGTAGTGCATGAATTTGCACCGGTGTTTGACGCGTCTTCACGTGTTCTTATGCTTGGGACTATGCCGTCGCCGAAGTCGCGGGAGACGGGATTCTACTATGGACATCCCCGTAACAGATTCTGGAAAGTGCTTGCGGATGTGTGCGGGGAGGAGACACCGGTATCGCGGGAGGACAAAATCGCGTTTGCCCTCCGGAACCATATCGCGGTGTGGGACGTGCTGGCAGGGTGTGATATCCGGGGTGCAGATGACAGCAGTATCCGTAATCCGGTTCCGAATGATATGAACCGGATTCTGAAAGCTGCAGATATCAGGGCAGTCTATACGACCGGGACGAAGGCGGCTGAGTTATATAAGCGTTATTGTTACCCAAAGACCGGGATAGAAGCTGTGAGGCTGCCGTCTACAAGTCCGGCGAACTGCCGGATGTCATACGAAGAGCTTTATCAGGCGTATGCTCAGATCAGAAGGGTGCTGACACGCCCGTAACCTTGTCTTGTTCTGTCAGATCGAATGGTCCGGACAGTACTTCGCGTGCTACGAAAAGTGTACGGTCCGGACGGGTACCCAGCGTCCATTTGACCAGTGATATCCGCATATATTCAATCTCGATGCATGTAACGCATCTTGGATGTACACAGCTTCCGGTATTACAGTATGAGACAGGGGAGTGGAGCATGGGGCGGTGTGTGTGGCCTGTAATCAGGATGCAGCCATTCTTCCTGGCCCATAGGGACAGACGGTTCTCTGTCTTTTTCTTCTTGGTATTGTTCTTCGCTGCGCTGGTAGGATCCAGGAATCCGACAGATTCTAACGGTCTCCACACGTATCTGACCAGAAAACGTGCCGTGCGCCACAGGACGCTGTTGAAGAAATCCGCCTGGTGGCCATGTGTAAGATAGAGTTCATTGCCGCAGACCGTACTTTTCAGGACGGCGCCCGGATAGAAGACGATACCGGGGAATAAGGGTTCATCCCGGCAGGAGCTGCAGGGATAAGAAGAACAGTTCCTGCGGGTGTACCCCGGATTTTTCTTGACGATATCGTGATTGCCGTACAGCATGAGAAGACGGTCCTCTTTGTAGAAGCGTGACAATAACCAGAATGTATTGTTGTGGATCGACTTTATGGCGTCAAAGGAACGGTTTTCCCATAGTTCGTCTCCGTCCCCCAGTTCGATATAGGTATATCCATGGCTGTAATAATACTTTAGGGCGGCAAAGTAGATGTTCTGATTTTTCAGAAAATTGTCATTATGTGTTCCGCAGCCCCTGTGACAATCGCTGAAAAGCACGTAGCGGGAAGTGTAAGACAGAGGAAGTACCGGCGCTTTCGCGAAAGCGGAATTAAGTCTTCTGTCAGCGGACATGCTTTTGCCTCCTTAAGGTTTTCTTATGCCGGATGCGGAGCATATGCCGGAATGCTGCCGGCAGGTATTCGTAAAGGTACAATAATTGATCTGCCGTGCAGGTGAAGGGCTTCGTGATATGGCGGTAGATCCTTAGGAAGATACGGTTCTCCCACTGTGAAAAAGCGGCGCGGATGGGACTCTCCCTAGGCGGATTGCATAAGAGTGGAATCGAACCGTCTGCCATACGGGGAAGGCCATAATCGAAGGAAACCTGCTGTCCATGGAAATGTATGCCGTGGATGAAACTGCTGTGGCTGGCAAGGCTCTGGATAAACGCATGATTCATTTCAGAGGAAGGGAATGTAATACATACCCTTAGAAGCAGAGTTTCCGGTTCACAGTACTGCCCCATACGGAACCCCGTCAGCCACCAGTGCCGTTGTGCCACTCGGTAAAGAGGGGTTGTGTTTTCGTACAATGTTATCTCAAAGAAGGGCAGTTCATCATCGGGAACGGTATGAAACAAGACAGAGGATCTGTGTATCCTGGGAACCAGGGAATCGGCTCTGTAGATACCGATCTCGGCGCCGGTGTTGATACCGTACTGTCCTTTCCACAGTTCGATCATCCAGGTGCGGCCTTCGTAATCAAAATAAACAGGTTCACAGTCGAGTACCATGTTGAATCTGGAAGCGCATTGATCATAAGCTTTGCAATAACCAAATTCCCGCTGCCAGGCATCCATATGAGAGGTGAAGATATCCTGGGACAGAAGGTATTCGAAGCCAAATGGCCGTACCAGCTCATTAAGCCGGCTTAGTTTCTCTGGGACGGGCATACACCGTATCTTTCGGATGATAGATTTTCTGCACCAGATAAGCAGCAAGGCGCATATCGCAAGAAATATCAGGATGTAAGGGAAGATAACATACATAATTCGTGTCCTTCATTCATAATAATATTAGTTACTGCATTGTATGCCGGAGCAGGAGAGATGTGCAGTCATAACTTATCCTATGGTTAAGAAGATGATCGAGCAGCAGGGAAAGCACAAGGATATTTGCAGCCATACTTGCCTATTCACATAACCTGTACGGATAGAAACCTGTTTTCAGTGCACAGGCAGTTCGGAAGGTCCCGAACTGCTGTCCTTAAGGATATTTCCATCCGCACAGGTATAAAAACTTTATTTCGCGGATTGTCAACAATCTGAATTCAAAGTATAATAAAAATATGTATTTTTTAAGAAGAAAGGCAGATGATAAGAATGGCAAGTATTTTTGACATCTTGGGACCTGTGATGGTAGGGCCCTCCAGCTCCCATACAGCAGGAGCGGCGCGGATCGGGATGATTGCAAGGCAGCTCTTCGGAAGACAGCCTGAGAAAGCCGCGGTATATCTTCACGGCTCGTTTGCGGCTACGGGGAAGGGACACGGCACGGATAAGGCGCTGATCGCGGGACTTCTGGGAATGAGGCCGGATGATATGAGGATACCGGACAGTTTTCAGATTGCGCAGGAGGAGGGCATGGAGTTCACGATCAGCCCGAAGGATATCCGGGAGGCGCATCCGAATACGGCTCAGATTATTATGGAAGCGGAAGGCGTGAATACGATGACGATTCAGGCATATTCTATCGGCGGCGGAAGGATTCGGGTATGTAAAGTGGACGGGATTGACGTGGATTTCAGCGGAGAGAGCAACACATTGATCATTCGGAATGTGGACGAGCCGGGAAGGATCACAGATGTAACAGGAGCTTTAAGCAAGGCAAGGATTAATATTGCTACGATGCAGGTCTTCCGGGAGAAACGGGGAGGGTCTGCGATTATGGTCGTAGAGACAGACCAGGTAGTGCCAAAAGAGACTATGGATGAACTGCAAAGCAAGGAAGGGATCATCCGGGTGAAATTCCTGCATGCGAATTGATGTCGGGTAAAGAATAAGCTGATGAATATGTAAGAAAGCGAGGATAGAGAAGATATGTCTTATCGTTCAATGGAAGAGGCACAGGAAAGATGTGAAAAGGAAGGAATAGAGTTCTGGAAAGCGGTTCAGATGGAGGATGGGGACGAGCGGGGAGTCTCGGAAGAAGATTCCTGGAAAGAAATGAAGCATATGTGGCATGCGATGCTTGACAGCCTGGATTCATATGATCCTGAGCTTATGTCCGGCAGCCGGATGGTAGGAAGAGAAGGCGGGCTTATGGATGCTTACCGGGAGAGGCAGGATACGCTGTGCGGGGATTTTATGGCGAAGGTTATGGGAAACGCTCTTAAGATGGGATGTAACAATGCCTGCATGAAGAGGATAGTCGCGGCGCCGACAGCGGGCGCCTGCGGGGTCGTGCCAGCCGTGCTTGTGACGTATTACCGGGAGTATGATGTTCCGGAAGAAAAGATGGTGGAGGCGTTATATGTAGCGGCAGGGATAGGACAGATCATCGCGAACCGGGCATATCTTGCAGGCGCGTCCGGCGGGTGTCAGGCGGAGATTGGTTCGGGTTCCGGTATGGCGGCCTCTGCGATCTGCCATGTCAAAGGCGGAAGTACGGCTCAGATAGGTCATGCCTGTGCGATGGCGCTTAAGAATCTTATGGGCCTGGTGTGCGATCCGGTGGGCGGGCTGGTAGAAGTCCCCTGTGTGAAACGTAATGTCGGAGGGGCGTTCAATGCGATTGCGGCGGCGGATATGTCGCTGGCGGGGATTGAGAGCCAGATTCCCGTAGATCAGGTGATCGACGCGATGAAAGAGGTCGGGGACAAGATGGATGTAAGCCTGCGGGAGACAGGAGCCGGCGGCGTGGCAGGGAGTCCAAGGGCAGCGGAAGTAGTAGCGCGGATGAACATGAAGTCCTGAAAAAGAGGAGTGTAAGAAAGATGAATTTGAACGAGATCCGGGAAGAGATCGACAGAATCGATAATGCTGTAAAACCATTGTTCCTGAAGCGGATGGAATGTGCGAAGCATGTCGCAGATGTAAAAGCAGCCTCAGGAGGAGATGTGTATGTACCGGAACGGGAACAGGCCGTTATCAGGCAGCGTTCTTTGGATGTCAGAGACGAGGTTCGGGATGAGTATACGGCTTTCTTGAGGCATCTTATGAGTATATGCAGGAGGTATGAATACGGGCTGTTAGAAGAGCTTCAGGAGCAGGTTGTGGAAGAGGCGCTTGCGCGGTCCGGGCTTTCACCGGCTGCAGAACATGACAGGGTCGAGATTTCGTTCTGCTGTGATTATGAGGAGAGTGACCTGAATCTGTTCCTGAATATGGCTAAGCTCAATAAGACAGGGGTTCTTGGGATGCAGTTGGAGATTCAGGGCGGAAAGCAGCAGATTACGATGATGCTGGACGGAAATGTAAATGACGAAAATATGAAGCGTCTGCTCTGTCAGATGGGAAAAGAGGCGGAAGGATTCCGGATATTAGGTCTGTGTTAGAAAGAGAGAGAAGAGAGAGGCTTTTACGCCCTCTCTTCTCTCTCGGTTGTTTCCCTCCGCATCAATACCGGGGGGATAATCTTATGAATCGGCTCTTCCAAAGGGACGGGCCGTCTTTTTTTGCGTTCGTTCATTAATTCCACCAGAAGATTGACGGCTTCATAAGCAATTTTATCGATTTGCTGTCCGACCGTACTGATCGGAATGATTGCTTCCCGGGAGATCGGTGAGTTGTCAAAGCCCACGATCAGATAATCTTCCGGAAAAACCTTATGTTTCCGGAAGAGCAGATTCAGGAATATATTGGCATGAGTGTCATTGGAGATAAATATTCCTTTTTTTTGTCCGGCATAATCTCTGTCCAGATCGTCTATGATCTTTTCAAGCTGTGCCTGTGTAGATTCATAATCGGTTTTCAGATCTCTGATTAAGACCTGATGCTTCAGATGCTGCTCTTCACAGATATCAAGAAAGCCCTGAATGCGGCCGTAAGTGGGGAGTTCTTTGCCGGTAGGCGAATTAATGTGGATCAGCACGTCGCAGTTGTGGCTGGCAAGCAGTCCGGCGGCCTGGACTCCGCCCATATAATTGTCTGTGTTGACGCTGCAGATATATTGATCCTCCCGTTCGATAGATACAATAGGTATGTTAAGGGCGGCCAGTGATTTGGAGGAAATGGTGTGGCTTAACACGATTAATCCTTCAATCTTATAGGCGAGGAGTTCTTTTATATATTGCTTTTCGACCTCTTTTTTTTCATTTCCGACGAATACGAGGAATTTATACCCGAAGGTTTCATAGGTGGACAGTATCCGATCCAGTATCTCGGAGAAATAATGCAGATAAAGGCTCGGAATGATAATGCCGATGAATTCTGTCTTTCCGTTTGCCAGAATTCGGGCAACCTTATTCTCCTTGTAATTCAGTTTCACTAACGCATCTGAGATGATTGCCTGGTTCTCCAGAGTGAGGGAGTCAGGATTGTTGAAATATCTTGAGATCGTCGTCTTAGAAAAATGTGTATATTCTGCAATATCGTTAAAAGTTACGTTCTTTTTCTGTGCCATAATAGATCAATTCCTTGTTCGGTATATATTTGCCCGTGCATCAGGAACAGGCGGCGGTCGGGAAAGAGTTTTCCTGTGTTCAGTATAACAAATCAAAGAGAAAAGAACAATAAATAACTGGTTAAGTAACCGGTTTTGTAAAGAATATACAAATTTTATGATTCAAAATTGTATAGGAGTTACAAAGTTTCTTTTGGTGATTGACGTATATATGTACAAGTGGTATTATAAAATCATAAAGTAACCGGTTACTTTACCAGTTACTTAACCGGTTGCAAATAATAAAATGCAGAGAATGCAGGAAAACAGGAGGAATGGTCATGAAGAAAAATCTTATGACAAGAGTCGTCGCATTGGGACTGGTTATGATGCTGATGACAACAATGCTCGGCGGATGCAGATTTGGATTTGCCAGTGATCCGGATGACCCGAATGAAGTGGAGGAAGAGATTCCGATTGATACTTCGACAGATACTTTTGAGTATGATTCTGGTCTGAAGGGGACGAAGATCACGCTTTTGAATTCGAAAGCCGAGATTCAGGTTGCGCTGGAGAAGATGGCGGCACAGTTCGAGGAGAAATCAGGAGTACACGTGGAGATTATGCCGGTTACGGACGATTCGCCGTATACGAAGGTTGTAAGCATGTACAATTCGGGAAATGCTCCGACGCTGTCAATTCTCGATACAACGGATGTTATCGCGCTGGCTGAGGAGAAGGGCGAAGATCTCTCTGATGAAGATTGGATTCAGGAGGCAGAAGGCTATCTTACAGAGGTAAATGGTAAGATATACAGTTTTCCGTTGTGTATTGAAGGCCGCGGACTGATTTATAATAAAGCGGTGATCGAGGAGGCGCTGGGTGAAGAATTCAAGCCGGACTCTATCACAACACAGGAAGAGTTCGTAGAGCTGCTGGACCGGCTTGTGGAAGGCGGTATTGCAAAGCCGGTGTCTATGGCAAAAGAAGACTGGTCGCTGGGGGCGCATCATCTGCAGTATATCTATGAGACATCAGACGGAACGTCAGAGGGAGCCCAGGAGATCATCGAATCTATTAAGGCAGGGAAGCTGGATCTGAGTTCCTATGACAGATTATCGGATTTTCTGGATATGTTCGATGTGTTAAAGAAGTATAATGTGGCAAAGGCCGATCCCCTGGGAGCGGACTATGATGAGATGGCGATTGATCTCGTAGACGGAAAGACTGCAATCTGGTTCAATGGTAACTGGGCATGGCCGAATCTTGAGGAAGCAGGGGCGGAAACAGAGGATGAGTATGGATTTCTGCCGTATTTCATGAATAATGATTCGGAAGATTTCGCAAATCAGAAGATTCAGGGCTCACCGTCCAAGCAGATCATGCTTGACGGACAGTTGGCGACGGAAGATCAGAAAGCGGCGGCAAAGGAATTCTTGAACTGGATTGTATTCAGCGAGATCGGGCAGCAGATGCTGGTGAAGACCTGCAGTATCATCCCGCCGTTTCAGAATAATCCGTATGAGCCGAACGATCCGCTTAGCCGTGATATTTATGAGAAAGTGCATGAGGATAAGGCGTTTAATGCATCAGCGATCGTTCCGAATGACCATTGGGCCGTTCTTGGATCAGCAATGCAGAAGTATCTTGCAGGGAGAAGTGATCGGAAAGAACTGACAGAATCAATTCAGGAATACTGGGATGAGCAGGAGTAAGTAAATTTAGAAGAGAGGGATAAGACATGAGATCAAAAAATAACGGAAAAGATTTCTGTATGTTTGCATTTCCGGGGATGTTCTGTTTCTTTGCGGTAGTTATAGTTCCATTCATATATGGTATCTATCTGACGCTGACGGACTGGAACGGAGTATCGAAGGAGAAGAACTTTATCGGCCTTAGGAATTTTGCCGGTGTGGTAAAAGACAGGCAGTTCTGGACATCGCTGCTGCTGACGTTCAAATATGTAATTCTGGTGGTTGTGCTGGTAAATGTACTTGCATTTGTGATTGCGTACCTGCTGACACGGGGAATCAAAGGACAGAATTTCTTCCGTGCAGGTTTCTTCACACCGAACCTGATCGGAGGTATCGTACTGGGATATATCTGGCAGTTTGTATTTTCAAGAGTATTCGTGAATATCGGAGAATCTACAGGATGGAGCCTGTTTGAAGCGTCGTGGCTGTCAGATCCGACGAAAGCATTCGCAGCGTTGGTACTGGTGTCTGTTTGGCAGTTGTCTGGATATATGATTCTGATCTATGTGGCAGGCTTCATGGGATTAAGCGAGGATGTTATGGAGGCAGCCAGCATTGACGGAGCATCCGGATGGGTTAAGCTTAAGAGCATCATCATGCCGCTGATGATGTCGTCGGTGACGATCTGCCTGTTCCTGACACTGTCACGGGCTTTTATGGTATACGATGTGAACCTGTCATTAACGGCGGGCGCTCCGTATGGAACTACAGAGATGGCAGCGATGCATGTATATGAGAAAGCCTTTACCTCCAGACAGTTTGGTGTGGGCCAGGCGGAAGCACTTATCTTATTTATCATCGTTGCAGGTATTAGCTGCCTGCAGGTATATCTGACAAAGAGACAGGAGGTTGAAGCATAATGAAACAGACGACAATCGGCGGAAATAAGAGAAAAGCCGCCAACTTTCTGGCAGTAGCAGGACTGATAATCATCTTTTTGGTATATATGTTCCCGTTTATTATGGTAGTGATCAATTCTCTGAAACAGAAGAGAGACATTATTAAGAGCCCGTTTTCATGGCTATACACCATCAAGGGCCTGTCCTTTGACAATTTTGTAAAAGCTTATACACAGATGGATTTCCTGAATGCATTTAAGAATTCTTTGATTGTTACGGTTTCGGCGACAGTATTGGTAACCCTGCTGGCGGCAATGCTTGCATACTATATCGTGCGCCATAATAATGGCATTTCCAAGCTTACGTTTGCCCTGATGGTAGCGTCAATGATCATTCCATTCCAGGCGATTATGATTCCGCTGGTCAGTATCTATGGCGGAACATTAGATATCCTGAATCACAGGACTACACTGATTTTCATGCATACAGGTTTTTCCATGGCGATGTCGGTATTCATGTTCCATGGGTTCATTAAGGGGAATGTTCCAATGGCTCTGGAAGAAGCGGCGTACATAGACGGATGTACCCACTCTCAGACATTTTTCAAGATTGTGCTTCCGCTGCTGAAACCGATTATTTCAACGATGGTAATATTGAATTCGATGGCATTCTGGAATGATTTCCTGCTTCCGTCGCTCGTGCTTTCAGACAAGAAGCTTTTAACGCTGCCGCTTTCAACCTATAGTTTCTACGGAACGTATTCTGCGGACTATGGAACCATCATGGCAGGCTTGCTTCTGTGCGTAGCTCCGATTCTGATTCTGTATGTGGCGCTTCAGAAACAGATTATCGGCGGAGTTGTAGCCGGAGCCGTAAAATAAAAATGGTGCGGACTTGTCAGGTTTCACCGCATAAATTTGTTGATTACATGCAATACTCCGTCTTCATCGTTTGATTTTGTGATATAATCCGCCGCCTTAAGTACTGCAGGCTGGGCGTTTGCCATGGCGACGCCCAGTCCGGCGGTTTCAATCATAGTCAGGTCGTTATATCCGTCCCCGCAGCAGATCATCTCGTCTGTAGTAAGGCCGATTCCGCTTAAGAGACGCAGCAGAGAATGAGCCTTATCGATTCCCCTTGGCATGATCTCCAGGAAGAAGGGATCCGAGCGGTATACGGAGAGATACGAATGGAAGTATCCGCTGACCTCATCTTTGACAAGACAAATAGTCTCAGGATTGCCGGTTATCAAGATCTTATTCATTGATTCCGGAACCTGGGACGGGAAATCATCGGTATGGATGAGCGACATATGGTTGATGGAGGCTTCCAATTCACTGTACTGGTTGGTATGAAGACCGGAGATAAGATGGTCCGGTGCATAGCTGATGATATCTATGTCAGAATACTTTCGGGCGATATCATAGAGAGGTTCTGCCACATCATCCGGCAGTGTCTTTTCATAGATGATCTGATTGCTCCTGCAGTCTGTGATCCGTCCGCCGTTGAAGGACAGGATATAACTCCCGAATTCATGCAGACGAAGCAGTCCGGCAAGAGGAGCGACGCCTCTGGTGGGGCGTCCGCTTGCCAGAACGACTTTTTTTCCACGGTTCTGAATATCGATCAATGCCTTCAGAGTGGCTTGTGATACCTCTTTCTTAGAGTTTGTAAGAGTGCCGTCCAGATCCAGCACAAGCATCTGATAGTTCATAAGATTACCTCTGCGTTATACGTTAAAAATTCTTCAAAGCGTCTACAATCTCAGGGAAACACATGCTGTGAGAGGCTTTGACCAGAATGTTGTCACCGTTCTTAAGCAGGTTCCCGGAGGCTTTTATAAATTCTTCATTCGTTTCAAACCAGATACTTTGAGCGCCGGAACAGGCATTTTCGGCGCCTTTTGCCAGTGACCGGGAGAGCGAACCGATCCCGCACACCAGGTCGATTCCCTGCTTTGCTGCGTATTCGCCGACCTCGTAGTGAAGTTCTTGCTCACGGTTCCCTAATTCACCCATATCGCCAAGGACGGCGACCTTGCGTCCGATCGCCATATTCAGTACGTCGATGGAGGCTTTCATGGAGACTGGGTTGGCGTTGTAGCAGTCATCCAGAATGATCAGCCGTTCAGTTTCGATAATGTTGCTGCGTCCCGGCATGGAAGGGAGCCCTTCGATACCGGCGCAGATCTCCTGGGGCGTAAGTCCAAGTGTGTAGCCGGCGGCAGAACCGGCGAGGGCGTTGGATACCATATGAATACCCGGCAGAGGAACGATACACTCAAAAGAAGTGTTATCCGGCAGGTGAATGGTGCAGGCAGTGCCTTTTAAACCAAGGGGCCGGATATGGTCGGCGTAAAACTGGTTCTCTTCATCCAATCCGAAGAAGACAGGTTTGACTCCTTTGACAGGAGAGGTTTGAGATAAGAGATCGTCGTCTCCATTAAGAATGATAGTCCCGCCGTTCCTCATATCCTGTATCATCTGCATCTTTTCACGGTAGATTCCTTCCCGTGTCTTGAAAAATTCCAGATGCGCGATGCCAATATTGGTAACGACACAGATATCCGGGCTGGCGACGGAGGAAAGCCGCCGCATCTCGCCGAAATGATTCACGCCCATCTCAAGGACAGCAACCTGATGAGTATCATTCATCTCAAAGATTGTGAGGGGGAGCCCCCATTCATTGTTAAAATTCCCCAGTGTCTTATGCACATTATATTTTTGGGCGAGTACAGAGGCGATCATCTCTTTTGTACTCGTCTTGCCTGCGCTTCCCGTAATGCCTACAACCTTGAGGTCAAAAGAGTCTCTGTAAAGCTTGGCGATATCAAGAAGCGCCTGACCGGTAGACTCGACCAGTATATACGGGTAGTCGGTTTCGCCGAGGTCTTCATGGGATACCACGCAGAGAGCGCCGGCTTTCACAGTATCCGGAATAAACTTGTGGGCGTTGACCTTCACGCCGTCGATGGCGACAAAGAGATAACCCGGCCGCACTTTGCGGCTGTCGATCACTACACCGTCTGCTTCCTGATCAAGATATTTCGGATCACCATGGTAGGTTCCCTGGCACGTTTCCGTGATATTCTTTAGTGTAAGGTTTTTCATATACAAGCCTCCTGGCAGCGCGCTTTGAAAGACTCTTCAATAATCTGCTGGCATAATTTTCCATATTCGAGGCCCGCGGCCTTCGCTGCTTTCGGAAGAAGGCTGGCGGGAGTCATACCGGGCAGCGCGTTTACTTCCAGGCAGTAGAAGCTTCCGTCTTCGTCGTCCACGATAAAGTCGGCCCGGGAATAGACATCCAGACGCAGCGCCTCGAAAGCCTTTTCTCCCATACGCTGAATCTGTTCCTGGGTTTTGGCGTCGAGGGATACCGGGGGACAGATTTCCTGCGCTCCACCGTCCTGGTATTTGTTCTCATAGTTGAAGAAACCGCTCTTTGGGATGATCTCTACCAGGGGAAGAGCTTTTCCCGCGATAATACCGCAGGCGAATTCACGTCCCTTGATGTAAGGCTCGATGACAATCTCTTCTTCGTGGTTGATATCGAAAGACTGACGGATTGCGTCTTTGTATTCTTCCTCTGTATGAACGATGAATACGCCGATACTGGAACCGCCGGAGCAAGGTTTGATCACCAAAGGGAGATAATATCCCAGTTCAGAGAGAGGAGTATCTTTGGTGGCGCGTGTGAGGGAAGTTCCCCGCGGGGTAGAGACTCCGGACATCTTGAAGATCTGTTTCGCCACTAATTTATTCATGGATACGGCGCATCCCAGAGGGCCGGGACCGGTATAGCGGATACCCAGGACGTCAAAGGTTGCCTGAAGTTTTCCGTCTTCTCCGATAGAGCCGTGAAGTCCCATGAATGTAATGTCCGCCATCCGGCATAGTTCGATGACATTCGGGCCGATCAGGGACTGAGAATCTCCAGGGCGGGAACGTTTCAGCGCTTCTAAGTCAGGGGCGGTCGTCTTGATGCTTTCGGCAATCTCAAGTCCCGCGCCCGGAAGGCTGAATACTTCTTCTAATTTGCCGGAATCACAGGGGTATCCCATGTATACGTCCATCAGAAATGCCTGATGTCCGTTTTCCCGGAGGGTCCTGCAGATTCCTGCGCCTGATGTCAGCGATACGTCCCGTTCCGGGCTTAATCCGCCGGCTAATACAATGATTTTCATATACTATCTCCTTTATTTCTCAATGCTCATCTCTTCCAACAATTTTCTCTTTACTTCATATAACTTCGGGGACAGATCCACATAAACCTGATGCGGGTTGAAGAGACGTTTGGTCTCTTCCCAGAGTGTCTTCTTCTCCTGTCTGCAATATTCGGCAATCTCTTTTACGGAAGGAGACTGATAGATGCATTCTCCGTTCTTGAATATCGGTACAAGGATCTCGCGTATCGTATAAGAACCGCCGACGAGCTTCGTCTTCTTCCAGGTCTCGATGGGGTCGAACAGAAGTAGGTCTTTATCGGTGTCGAAAGTCTCATCCGCGAAGCATATGAGATCGGCTTTCACTTTTCCTGTTGTTTTATCATAGATTCTAAAAATCGTTTTGTTACCCGGATTCGTGATTTTTTCTGTGTTTTCGGAAATTTTTATCTTCGGTACAAATTCTCCCGCTTCGTTCTGGATGGCGGCAAGTTTGTATACTCCGCCGAAGGAAGGATTGTCCTTTGAGGTAATCAGGTTTGTTCCTACGCCCCAGGAATTGATTGCGGCTCCCTGTATCTTGAGATCATGAAGAAGATACTCGTCCAGGTCGTTGGACGCACAGATAGAAGCGTCGGGGAAACCTGCCTCGTCAAGCATCTTCCGGGCTTCTTTGGAGAGGTAGGCGAGATCGCCGCTGTCCAGACGGATGCCGTATTTTTTAAATGGCTTTTTCGCGTCCCGGAATTCCTGGAATACACGGATCGCATTGGGAACCCCGGATTTCAACGTGTCGTATGTGTCTACCAGCAATGTGCAGTTGTCAGGATACATCTCGGCATAGGTCTTAAACGCGGTATATTCATCGGAAAAACTCATAATCCAGCTATGTGCGTGGGTTCCCATTACAGGAACATCAAAGAGTTCGCCGGCAAGCACGTTAGAAGTTCCGACACACCCTCCGATCATGGCGGCCCGTGCACCGTACAGTCCGGCGTCCGGACCCTGGGCGCGTCTTAACCCGAATTCCATGATCCCGTCTCCGTCGGCGGCAAATACTACCCGGGAGGCTTTCGTAGCGATTAAGGATTGATGGTTGATGATGTTCAGTATAGCCGTCTCTACAAGCTGGGCTTCCATAATAGGCGCAACAACTTTAAGCAGAGGTTCCTTTGGAAATATAACGGTTCCTTCCGGAATCGCATAGATATCTCCGCTGAAATGGAATCCGCTCAAGTATTGCAGGAAGTCCTCGCTGAATATACCCAGGCTTCGCAGATAATCTACGTTTTCATAGGTGAAATTCAGATTTTTAATATAATCGATGACTTGCTGAAGTCCCGCGCAGACAGAATATCCGTTGTTGCAGGGATTCTGGCGAAAGAAAACGTCAAAAATAACCTTTTCATTTTGTCCTTTTGCATAATAACCCTGCATCATGGTCAGTTCATACAGGTCTGTCAGCAAAGTTAACTCGTGTCTGTTCATTATTTTCATACTCCTTTGTGTATAATCTGTCTTATTATAGCAACTAGCTTTTTGGCTGTAAAGCCTTTGTTTTGAAACCTTATATTCAGAAACCTTATACCAGTGATTGGTTGCGGTTGATCGTCTCCTGTATGATGTTCTGGCAATAAGGGGCGATTCGTTTTCTGGTTTCTTTGTCCAGCTCCTTCGGATAGATCGGCTTGCCGTACTCGATTACGACGTGGGTCTTCTCAATCTTTGGAATATGCTGCTCGAACATAAAGTGAGTGTTGTTCAGGCTGACGGGTACGATGGCGCAGCCTGTTTTTTCGGCGATCTTGAAGGAACCGCTGTGGAAGGGGAGCATGCTGAGCTCTTCCCCGTCGTTGCGGGTGCCCTCCGGGAAGATACAGACAGAGATTCCGTTCTTCACGTGGTCGATGGCCGTCAGGATGCTCTTAAGACCTTCTTTCGGATTGTCACGGTCCAGGAAGAGGCAGTACAGGCGCTTCATCCAGTCGCGGAGGACGGGATAGCGAAGCATCTCTTTCTTGGCGACGTAGCCGGTCAGCCGCTTGCAGCGGGAATAAGTCAGCAGAATATCGAAATAACTTCTGTGATTTGCGATAAAAAGCACCGGTTCGTCAGGAACATTTTCCTCCCCGATTACCGTCACAGACACACCGGTAATCAGAAGCAGCACTTTGAATGCCCATTGGACGATCCGAAGGCATTGGTAGTCGCTTGCTTCTTGATTGTATTTTCTGTAGATCCATTCCGCCCCTAATATGGGGAGCCCGAAGAGCAGGAATGAGAATAAAAACAGGACTAACAGTATAAACCTGATCATCGATGAGTCCCTCCAATCTAATATCTGCCGTATAAAATAGTAATTTCTCTTAATGCTTCGGCAAGTCCGTCCTGCAATGCAGCCTCGCGGAACCGCCAGTTCCAGTTGCCGGCGGCGACTCCCGGGGTGTTCATCCTTGCGTGAGAACCAAATCCGAGAGCATCCTGGAGCGGAAAGACGGCATAGCCCGCGATGCTTCCAAAGGCGGTGCGGATCATGTCAATGCCCAGACCGGCAGGGTCTGTGCAGTGCGTATATCTGAGAACTTTGTCCCGGCATTCTTCTGAAAGATTCAGAAACCAGCCCAGGGTGGTATCATTGTCATGGGTTCCGGTATAGCAGACACAGTTCGGGTCTTTGTACCGGTGCGGCAGATAATCGCTCTCACCGGTGGATTCAAAGGCGAACTGGAGTACCTTCATCCCCGGGAAACCGAAGCTTGTGCGCAGGGCGTCTACTTCAGGGGTGATGATGCCAAGATCCTCCGCGATAATCGGAAGTTCGTTCCCCAGAGCGGCCTGAATCGCCCGGAACAATTCGTATCCGGGAGCCTTCACCCACTCGCCCTTGATTGCGGTCTCCTCGCCGTAGGAGACGGACCAGTAAGCTTCAAATCCGCGGAAATGATCGATGCGCAGGATATCCAGGGATTTCAACTGATGGCGGATTCGTGAGATCCACCATGAGAATCCGTCTTTTTGGTGTACCTCCCATGCATATAGAGGATTGCCCCATAATTGTCCGGTAGCCGAGAAGTAATCCGGCGGGACTCCGGCAACTTTCAGCGGATAACCGTCGGGATCAAGCTGGAACAGCTCCTTGTTCGCCCATACGTCGGCGCTGTCCATGGATACAAAGATAGGGATATCGCCGATGATCTTTATTCCGCGCCGGTTAGCGTAGTCCTTAAGCGCAAGCCATTCCTCATAGAAGATAAACTGCAGGAACTGGTAGAAACCGATCTGCTCTTTCAGTGTTCTGCGCAGAGTATTCTTGAATTCTTCAGTCGGCATCCGGTATTCTTCTTCCCATTCAAGCCAGCTTGCGCCGCCGTTTTCTTCTTTGCACGCCATGAATAGTGCATAATCGTCAAGCCAGAAGCTTTCCTTGCGGATGAATGAAAGAAATGCCTGATAAATACTCTTCCTGTGATATTCCGCACTGGAAAAACGGGCATAAGCTTTCCGGAATAAGGACTGTTTCCAGGGAATGACAGTTCCGTAGTCAATATGGTCCGGGTCGTACTCCGGGATATCGGCAAGGTCTGCGGAAATGATGAGTCCTGATTCCATCAGGTAATCCGGGCTGATCAGAAGCGGCTGTCCGGCATAGGCAGAGAAGCTCTGATAAGGGGAATCACCGTAACCGGTATGAGTCAGGGGAAGGATCTGCCACAGATGCTGTCCCGCCTTCTCAAGAAAGTCAACGAAATCATAAGCCTTCTTGCCGAGGTCGCCGATACCGTAAGGGGAAGGCAGGGATGTGGGATGCAGCAGGATCCCGGAAAGTCTTTCAGTAGTGTTCATAAGATATCTCCTTAAACTAGATTTTGTAAATACTAATATAATGCCGTATTGTAGAACCGAATCAATTATACTACAAAATTGGAATTTTTCCTAGAGTTACTGTGTATGATATTAGGGAGAAATCCTTAAAGATTCGGGAGGGCGCTATGGGAAAAAGGCATCTTGCCGTGCTGATTCTGGTCCTCTTGACCCTGACGGCATGTTCGATAAGCAAGACGGACGAAAAAAAAATAAGAGATATCGAGTTTACGGTACTTGATAAAGAGGACATCCCGGAGGAATTTACACTTCGGATTGAGGAAGCAAAAGAAGAGCCTGTGAAGCTAAGCTATGCCGACAAGGGTTATCTGTATATAGCCAGAGGTTACGGGGTTAAAAAGACCAGCGGGTATAGCGTGAATGTCAGCCGGTGCTATGAGACGGAACAGAGAGTACATATAAATACCAGCCTGCTGGGACCAGGGAAAGAAGAAAAGATCCTGAAGAAAAAGACATACCCTTACGTGGTGGTCAAGATGGAATATACCGACAAGCCCATAGAATTTGATTAGGAGGTCCGGATATGGAATATGTAACAAAGCAAATGCAGACTTACAAGACGGGAAATACGATCATGGATCAATTCTATATTGATGATGATTATAATGTACCTGACGTAAAGAACGATGTGAAGAAGGTGATCTTAGGGGAAGGGACGATCACCGTTGAAGATATGAAAGTGGTGGAGAATTACATAAGAGTGGCGGGAAAACTGAACTTTAAGGTTCTCTATGTGACAGAAGAGGGGGAAGTACGCCTCTCCTGCCTGGAGGGAAGGACTCCTTTTGAGGAAATGATTTATCTGGAACGGGAGCCGGTGGGACAGTTATACATCCAATCTTCAAGCGCCGATCTGACTGTAAGCACGATTCATTCCAGAAAACTGAATATCAAGGCGCTGGTGGAACTGGCTGTCTGCTCGGAGGGGCAGCAGGAAGCAGAGCTTACGGTGGATATCGAAGGCGAAGAGCCCTTGCATAAGAGGTTTGAAAGCAAAGAATTTCTGAAAGTATTCACGACGAAGAAGGATACATACCGGATCAAGGAGGAGGTCTCAATAGGCGGGACGAAGGAGAACGTCGGGACATTGCTCTGGACAGAGGTAATGAGCCGCAGATTAGATACCCGCATAGAACAGGACGAATTGAAGATTCAGGGAGAGCTTCTGCTGTTCTGTTTTTATGAATCTCTGGACGGAAAGACAGACTGGATCGAGCAGTCTGTGCCGTACGAAGGGCGCATCGAATGCTACGGGGCGCAGGATTCCATGTATCATCAAGTCTATCCGGAACTTACAGATGTAAATATTGATGTAAAGATGGATGAGGATGGAGAGATGCGCCTGATCGGTGTGGAAGCGACGCTGGAAGTCCGCCTGATCGTGTATGAAGAGGAGAAGATGGATATTCTGGCGGATGCTTATTCTCTGCAGCAAAACTGTATGCTGAAAACGACAGAAGAGGATCTGGAAAGGCTGCTTCTTCAGAATCATTCGAAATGCAAAGTGACGGAGCAGTTATCCCTGCCGGAGATCAAGGATGACATCCTCCAGATATGCCATAACAGTGCAAGGATTCAGGTAGAGCACACGGAAGTGACGGAACAGGGACTTCAGATAGAGGGCGTCCTGCATATCAGTTTCCTGTATGTTAAGGCAGATGATTCAGTCCCCTTTGACACATGGCAGGGGATGGTGCCTTTCACGTACCTGTTGGAAAGTAATGAGACGGCGAAGGATATGGCGTTTGGCCTTACATATGCCGTAGAGCAGGTGTCCGTCGGGCTTCTGGGAACGGATGAGATCGAAGTTAAGGCTGTGCTAGCTTTCAACAGTTTCCTGAAGAGACCGGTTAAGATAAGGAACATTAAAGAGATAGAATTTACGCCGTTCGATATGGAAGAGATGGAAAAGAGGCCGGGAATCACGGGCTATATAGTCCGCGACGGTGATATTTTGTGGGATTTGGCGAAAAAGTATAACACAACGGTAGAAGGGATTATGGAAGTGAACGAATTAGAATCAGAAGAGATAAAAGCCGGCGACAGGGTATTGATTTTTAAAGAAAATATGAGTATACTATAAGCATACTGTATACAAAATGCAGAAGAAAAAGAAGCCGAATACGAATAGTTTGCGAAGCAGCACTCTCAGAAAAATATTCTGCGGGAGAGAATATGATGATCAAAGGAGAAAACATATGGATAAATTGGACTTGAAAGCGCTGGGGAAGATTAATCTGGGCCTGGATGTGCTGGGAAGACGGGAGAACGGATATCATGACGTACGTATGGTCATGCAGACGGTCTATCTGTACGACCAGATCCGGTTAGAGAAGAAGAGGGATCCGGGAGTCAGCATATTTACGAATCTCTACTATCTTCCGGTTAATGAGAATAATCTTGCTTATCAGGCAGCAGAACTTCTGAGAGAGGAATTTGGGATAAAAGACGGTGTGAAGATTACGTTGGATAAGCATATTCCGGTGGCGGCAGGGATGGCGGGCGGAAGTGCAGACGCGGCAACGGTGCTTTTTGGGATGAACCGTATGTTTGCGCTGGGGCTTACGCAGCAGGAATTGATGGAGAGGGGCGTAAAGCTGGGGGCGGACGTACCGTATTGTATCATGCGGGGAACGGTGCTGGCAGAAGGAATCGGCGAAGAATTAACGCCCCTTTCCCCTATGCCCAGATGTTATGTCCTGATCGCCAAGCCTCCGGTCAGTGTCTCGACGAAACTGGTCTATGAGAAACTGGATTCTCATGAGATCGCACAGCATCCGGACATAGACGGGATCATAGAGGGACTTAAAAAGCAGGATCTGTCTCTGACGGCATCCTGTATGGGCAATGTATTGGAAAAGGTTACGATAGAGGAATATCCGGTGATTGAGGAGATCAAAGAGGTTATGAAGCGGGAGGGCGCTCTGAATGCAATGATGAGCGGCAGCGGTCCCACGGTCTTCGGCTTGTATGATGATAAGCGAAAGGCGAGAAACGCGGCATTCCGGATTAAAGAACGGCAGTTGGCCAGGCAGACTTACGTGACCAGCGTGCACAATGCGAGGAGGAGATAGGAGATGGAGCTGAAGGTTAATATGAATGAATACCTTCCTTTGAGGGATGTTGTATACAATACCTTGCGGCAGGCAATCCTGCGGGGCGAGTTAAAACCAGGCGAACGGCTGATGGAGATCCAGCTTGCGAATAAGCTTGGCGTCAGCCGGACCCCGGTGCGTGAAGCCATCAGGAAGCTTGAACTGGACGGACTTGTGCTGATGATCCCCCGGAAAGGCGCGGAAGTAGCAGATATCTCCGAGAAGAGTCTGAAGGATGTGCTGGAGGTTCGTAAAGCCCTGGAAGAACTGGCAGTACAGCTTACCTGTGAGAAGATCAGCAAAGCGCAGATCGCGGAGCTTAAACAGGCGGCGGAAGAGTTCAAGAAGATATTGAAGAGCAACGATATTACACAGATCGCGGAGGCAGACGTAAGATTTCATGATGTGATCTATATGGCTACGGATAACCAGAAGCTGATCCAACTGCTGTATAATCTGCGCGAACAGATGTATCGGTACCGAGTGGAATATCTGAAGCGGCCGGGGGTCTACCCGCAGTTGATTCAGGAGCATGAGGAGATTATCCGGCAGATTGAAAAAAGAGAGAAGGAACTGGCGGCAGAGATTACCTGCAGGCATATAGATAATCAGGTGGAGGCCGTTATGAATGTGATCCGTACCAAGAAGTAATTTAATGAAGTAATTAATTAATTAAATAAAGAAAGATAAGAATTCATATATTAAACGGTATAAATCGGATTCCATATGTCAAGACTTCTGATAAAGATATTTGAAATATCGGAAGGAGGCAGTACATATGAATCTGTACTATAATAACGGTAAAATCAGCAATAAAAAAATTTTTATAAGTAATAGAATCCGGCAGGTTATTTGTGTTATACTAGGAATCTGTATAGCGTCAATCCTGACAGGAATCCTCGTAGAACGGCGGATGGAGCAGGTGGACGCGAAGATAGCAGAGACGCAGGACGCGCTCGCGAAAGAGGTGTTTCGTTTTCATGTCCTTGCCAACAGTGACAGCGAAGAAGATCAGGCGGTGAAGCTTAAGGTGAGGGACGCCGTGATTGATTATATGAGGAAAAGCATGGATTCGGAATTACAGAAAGAGCCGGATGTTAAGCAGACGAAAGAGTGGGCAAGGAGTCATCTGCAGGAATTGGAACGGGTTGCGGATCAGACGGTCAGGGAAGAAGGGTATTCTTACAGTTCCGAAGCGGAAGTAGAGGTCTGCTATTTTCCGGATAAGCAGTACGGAGATATTTTTTTCCCCCAGGGAAATTATGAGGCGCTGCGGATCAGGCTCGGTGAGGCGAGAGGACATAACTGGTGGTGTGTCCTGTATCCGAATCTGTGTTTTACAAGCTCTGCCTGTGCCGTGGTTACGGATGAGGGGAAGGAAGAACTCAAAGAGGCTCTGACTGCGGAAGAGTACGAGATGGTTACGGCTGCCACGGATTTTAAGATCAGATTCTTTTTCTTCGGAAATAAAGACTGAAAGAAACGGACAGAGAAGACGCAATAGAGAGGAGTTACATAGCCGATGCAGAAGAATAACAGATATACGTTTGACAGCAGGATCAGGTTCAGTGAAGTAGATCACACGAACCGGATTACGCTGCCGGGAATTATTAATTATTTTCAGGATTGCAGTACATTTCATTCCGAGAGCCTGGGAGTGGGGCCTGGTTATTGTAAGGAACGGGACAGAGTCTGGATACTGTCGGCATGGCAGGTGGTGGTGGAGCGTTATCCGTCCATGGGAGAGCATATAAAGGTCAGCACCTGGGCGACGAAATTTGAAGGATTGTACGGGCTCAGGAATTTCAGCATGGAGGATGAATCGGGGCGGATGAACGCGTATGCGAATTCCATGTGGGTATATATGGATACCAGGAAGGGAAGACCTGTAAGGCCGGATGCGTACGAAGTAGAACTGTACGGTTCAGGCGAGCCTCTCAAGATGGATTACGCGTCCCGCAAGATTGCGCTTCCGAAGGATCTGCGGCCGTGTAAAGAGTATCCGGTCAGGCGGTATCATATCGATACGAACGAACATGTGAATAACTGTCAGTATGTTCAGATGGCGATGGAAGAGCTTGGAGGGACAGAAGATATACGTCAGCTTCGTGTAGAATATAAGAAGTCTGCGGTGTATGGGGATATGATCTATCCGAAAGCCGCTTTCGAAGAAGACAGGACGGTGGTGGAACTCTGTGACGAGGCAGGAAAGATATATGCGGCTGCAGAGTTTAAGACATCTTGAAAAAAGCAGTTCCCGGACAGCCGGTCAGAGGGGTAAATGTTAAATCGGACAATGAATACAGGATAAATGAGTGAAAGGAACGGGTATGGCATTAACAGAGAATTTGGGAAAAAAAGTAAGTCTGAAGATTGTGAAGCAGGTAGACTTCGGAGTATATTTGGGCAATAGCCAGGAGAAGGTGCTGCTTCCGAAGAAACAGGTACCAAAGGGAGCAGAGAACGGAGATACGGTGGATGTGTTCTTATATAAGGATTCTTCAGACCGTCTGATCGCGACGACGAATGAGCCGAAGATTACCCTGGGGGAGATTAAGGCGCTTAAAGTGGCGGATACAGGGAAGATCGGCGCGTTCCTTGACTGGGGACTGGAGAAGGACTTGCTGCTTCCGTTTCGGGAGCAGACGGCGAAGGTGAGAAAGGGAGACGAGGTTTTGGTATCCCTCTATATTGACAAATCGGACAGGCTGTGCGCGACGATGAAGATCTATGGGATGCTCCGGCAGGATTCGCCGTATCAGAAGGATGATCAGGTAGAGGGAATCATATATGATACCAGTGATAATTTTGGTGTGTTCGTCGCTGTGGACGACTGCTATTCCGCGTTGATCCCGAAGAGGGAGGCTTTCGGTACGCTTAAAGTAGGCGACAGGATACATGCAAGGGTCGTCAGAGTGAAGGATGACGGGAAATTGGATCTTGCAGTAAGGGAAAAAGCATTTCTGCAGATGGATGCTGACGCCGGAATGATATGGGAGAGGTTAAAAGAGAATGGGGGAACACTGCCGTTCACCGATAAGGCAGAACCGGAACGGATACAGACAGAGTTCGGTCTGAGTAAGAACGCATTTAAGCGTGCCGTCGGCAGACTCATGAAGGAAGGGAAGATTGAGATACACGATAAATCTATTGAAATACGCGAGAGATAGAAGGAGTGAGTATGAGTTTTGCACATCTGCATGTCCATACGGAGTACAGTCTGTTGGACGGTTCGAACAAGATTAAGGAATGTATATCCAGGGTAAAAGAATTGGGTATGGACAGCGTGGCGATTACAGATCACGGTGTAATGTTCGGTGTGATTGATTTTTATCGGGCGGCGAAAGCAGAGGGGATTCACCCGATCCTTGGCTGCGAGGTATATGTGGCTCCGGGGTCCAGATTCGAGAAAGAGACGGCAGGGAGCGGTGAAGACCGATACTATCATCTGGTCTTACTTGCGAAGAACGACATAGGTTACCATAATCTGATGAAGATCGTATCCAGAGGTTTTACAGAAGGGTATTACTATAAACCAAGGGTGGATCTTGAACTTCTGCGGGAGTTCCATGAGGGGCTTATCGCGCTGAGCGCCTGTCTGGCGGGAGAAGTCCAGCGCAATATCCTGCGGGGGATGTACGAGGAGAGCAAATCCGCTGCCCTGCGGTATCAGGAGATATTCGGAAGAGATAACTTCTTTCTGGAGCTTCAGGATCATGGGTTGAAGGAACAGAAGATGGTGAACCAGTCGCTGCTTCGGATGTCTCAGGAAACGGGCATCGAGCTTGTGGCGACCAATGACGTCCATTATACCTATGCGGAGGATGAGAAGCCTCATGATATGCTTCTGTGTATCCAGACGGGGAAGAAGCTGTCAGATGAGAACCGTATGCGCTATGAGGGCGGCCAGTATTATATCAAATCAGAAGAAGAGATGCGAAAGCTGTTCCCTTATGCCGTACAGGCGCTTGAGAATACACAGAAGATCGCTAAGCGGTGTAATGTAGAGATTGAGTTCGGCGTGACGAAACTTCCGAAGTACGATGTGCCGGAGGGCTATACTTCATGGGAATATCTGAAGGAGCTGTGTTTTACTGGACTGAAGAACCGTTATCCCGACGGGGATGAGTCTCTTAACGAGCGGCTGGAATATGAACTGTCGGTGATCAAGTCCATGGGGTATGTGGACTATTTCCTGATTGTATGGGACTTTATCAAGTATGCGAAGGATCACGGCATCGCCGTGGGTCCGGGCCGTGGTTCCGCGGCGGGAAGTATCGTGGCGTACTGTCTGGAGATCACCAGCATAGACCCGATACGGTATCAGCTCCTGTTCGAGCGTTTCCTGAATCCTGAACGCGTATCTATGCCCGATATTGACGTGGATTTCTGTTTTGAACGGAGGCAGGAGGTCATCGATTATGTGGTAGACAAATACGGGACAGACCGGGTGGTGCAGATCGTTACCTTCGGTACGATGGCGGCCAAAGGTGTAATCCGGGATGTGGGAAGAGTGATGGATCTTCCGTATGCATTCGTAGACGGAATCGCTAAGATGATACCGAGAGGGCAGAATAATCAGCCGGTTTCTTTAGAGAGCGCCCTGAAGATGAACCTGGATCTTAAGAAGCAGTATCAGGAGGATGAGCAGGTTCGGGAATTGATCGACATGTCTAAGAGGCTTGAGGGTCTGCCGAGACATACATCTATGCACGCGGCGGGCGTAGTAATAAGCCAGAAGGCGGTGGATGAGTATGTGCCGCTGTCGCTTGGCTCTGACGGTTCTGTTACCGCACAGTTTACGATGACGACGTTAGAAGAGCTTGGGCTTCTTAAGATGGATTTTCTGGGTCTGCGTACCCTGACCGTGATCCAGGATGCAGTAAGGCTTGCCTGTAAGAGTTCCGGAAAGGAGATCGACATAGGGGAGATTAACTATGACGATAAGAAAGTCCTGGCTTCCATAGGAACAGGCAGAACGGACGGCATATTCCAGTTGGAAAGCGGCGGGATGAAGAGCTTCATGAAGGAGCTGAAGCCCCAGAGCCTGGAAGACGTGATAGCCGGAATCGCCCTGTACCGTCCGGGACCGATGGATTTCATCCCTCAGTATATCAAAGGAAAAGATCATCCGGAGATCATTACTTATGATTGTCCGCAGTTAGAGCCGATTCTGGCGCCCACATACGGCTGTATCGTCTATCAGGAGCAGGTTATGCAGATCGTCCGCGAACTGGCGGGATATACATTAGGGCGAAGCGATATCCTGCGCCGCGCCATGTCTAAGAAGAAAGGCGATGTGATGCAAAGGGAACGGGAGAACTTTGTGTATGGAAATGCCGAAGAAGGTGTTCCGGGATGTATCAATAACGGGATTGACGAGAAGACAGCCAATAAGATATATGACGAGATGATAGATTTTGCGAAATATGCATTTAACAAATCCCATGCGGCGGCGTATGCGGTGGTGGCGTATCAGACGGCATGGCTTAAGTATTATTATCCGGTGGAATTCATGGCGGCGCTGATGACGTCTGTAATCGACTTTCCAAGCAAGGTGGCGGAATATATCTATGCCAGCCGTCAGATGGGAATCGATATCCTGCCGCCGGATATAAACAAGGGAATGGGTGATTTCTCCGTAGACGGCGGGAATATCCGGTATGGGCTTACCGCGATTAAGAGTATCGGGCGTTCTGTGATTACGGTTATCCTGGAAGAAAGAGAAGCAAGAGGAGAATTCAAGAACCTTAAGGATTTTATCGAGCGGATGTCCGATAAGGATGTGCTCAACAAACGGACGATCGAGAATTTTATCAAATCAGGCGCTTTCGACAGTCTGGGCGGAACAAGAAAACAGTTTATGGTCATCTATATTCAGATCTTAGATCAGGTAAACCGGGAGAAAAAATACTCTATGGCGGGGCAGATGACTCTGTTTGATATGGTAAGCGACGAACAGAAAGCCGAATTCGACATTCCTCTTCCGAAGGTGGGCGAATACGAGAAGGAGACGAAATTCGCGTTCGAGAAGGAAGTACTGGGCGTATACTTAAGCGGCCATCCCATGGAGGAGTACGAAGAAAAGTGGAGGAAGAATATTACCAGGACGACTTTGGATTTCCAGTTAGATGAAGAGAACGGAAGAACCAGGGTGCATGAGGGTGCAAGAGAAGTGATCGGGGGTATGATCACGTCGAAGACGATCAAATATACGAAACAAAATAAAGTGATGGCTTTTGTTACGCTGGAGGATCTGGCAGGTTCTGTGGAAGTGGTGGTATTTCCCCGGGATTATGAGAAGAACCAGCAATATCTGAATGAAGAGGCTAAGGTATTTATCCGGGGCAGGGTATCGGAGGCAGACGAGGCGGCGAGTAAGCTGATCTGCGAGAAGGTGATTCCGTTTGAACAGACGAAGCGTGAGCTGTGGCTTCAGTATGAGGATAAAGATACGTATCTTGCCCAGGAGGCTGAACTTTTTGATATGCTGACGGATTCTGACGGCGCGGACAGGGTCGTGATCTACTGTAAGAAAGAGAAGGCTGTAAAGCGTCTGAGCGCAGGGCGCAGTGTGAATGCCGACAGAATACTGCTGAACAAATTGACGAATTATCTGGGAGAATCTTGTGTAAAAGTAATAGAAAAACCGATTGAAAACCTTTGTTAATTCATGTACAATGATGAACGAGAGAAAGGCTGATAACTATGACTGTGCTTCTGGAATGCATGTATCTGCCTTTGCAGCAGAGACAGAGTGATCCGGAGTGTACATAAAATGACTACAATGGAGGAATGATTTATGGCAAAAGTAGTACGTACAATCGGAGTATTAACCAGTGGAGGCGACGCGCCGGGAATGAATGCGGCAATTCGTGCCGTCGTTCGTACAGCACTTGGCAAAGGTCTGAGAGTCAGAGGAATCAGAAAGGGTTATGCGGGTCTGTTAGACGAAGAGATTATTGATCTTTCTGCAAGAGATGTTTCTGATACGATCCAGCGCGGAGGTACGATCCTTCAGACAGCGCGGTGCGAGGAGATGCGGACGGAAGAAGGACAGCAGAGAGCAGCGGCTATCCTGAAGAAGTACGGGGTTGACGGACTTGTGGTAATCGGAGGAGACGGTTCTTTCGCCGGAGCACAGGCATTGGCGAATCTCGGGATTAACACAATCGGAGTTCCGGGAACGATCGACCTGGATATTGCCTGTACGGAATATACGATAGGATTCGATACCGCGGTTAATACAGCGATGGAAGCGATCGATAAAGTACGTGATACATCCACATCCCATGAGAGATGCTCTATTATCGAAGTAATGGGCAGGGATGCAGGATACCTGGCATTGTGGTGCGGTATTGCCAACGGAGCGGAGCGTATCCTGCTGCCGGAAGAGCATGGATACGATGAGACGGCGATTGTGGCGGATATCCAGGAGTGCCGGAAACGTGGTAAGAAGAATTACATTATCATCAACGCGGAAGGTATCGGCGGTTCCATAGAGATGGCGGAGAGAATCGAAGCGGCAACCGGTATGGAGACCAGGGCGACGATTATCGGACACATGCAGCGCGGCGGAAGCCCGACCTGCAAGGACAGAGTATATGCGTCTATTATGGGCGCGATGGCAGTAGATCTTCTGATTGAGGGTAAGTCAAACCGGGTTGTCGGATACAGACACGGTAAATATGTTGATTTTGACATTAACGAGGCTCTTGGCATGCAGAAAGGAATTCCGGTTTATCAGTATGAGATAGCGAAGGAATTAGCACTTTAGAAAGATGAAGTAAGAATATGTAAGAGAAAAACGAGCGGTAGTCTTGCGGTCTTCATAGAATTAGTTTGAGACCGGTTCTGTGTACAGGATTATCGCCCGTTTTTTCTATAACGTATCAAAGGATATTCGAAAATAACGGCTTTCAACTTGAAATTCTAAATGGCAGGCGGTACAATGGATAACACGAATGGCATAAAGGAGATTTTGAGTGTGAAGAATAATTTGAGTAATGAGGCTCCTATAGGAGTTTTTGATTCCGGAGTGGGCGGTCTGACGGTTGCAAGGGAGATTATGCGTCAGCTTCCTCATGAGAATATTGTGTATTTTGGAGATACTGCGCGGGTGCCGTATGGAAGCAAATCAAAGAATAACATTCTCCGGTTTTCCAGACAGATCATCCGTTTTCTCAGGACGAAGGGTGTGAAAGCGATCGTGGTAGCCTGTAATACGGTCAGCGCCCTGGCGCTTGAGACAGTGCAGGAAGAGTCGGATATTCCGATTCTGGGAGTGATCGTCCCGGGAGCGCGCGTTGCCGTGCAGTCGACAAAGAACGATATCATCGGTGTGGCGGGGACTGAAGCTACGATACAGAGCGAGACCTATACCAAGATCATCAGGCAGATGAATCCGCATGCGGTCGTGATAGGGAAGCCTTGTCCGTTGTTCGTACCGTTGGTGGAGGAAGGATTTGCGAAGCATAAAATCACGGAAGAAGTGATCGATATCTATCTGTCGGATATGAGGAAGACAGAGATAGATACGATGATACTAGGGTGTACCCATTATCCGCTGCTTCGGTCGAGGATCAAGGCATATTTTGGAGAGAAGGTACATATCGTGAATCCGGCGTATGAGACGGCGATGGATCTGAAGAAGATTCTGTTTGAGAGAGGAATAGAGAATCGGTCTGAAGAGCCGGCGGATTACGAGTTCTATGTAAGCGATGCTGCAGAGAAATTTACCCGGTTTGCGAATGGGATCCTCACATATGATGTGGCGTCAACGAGGCTTGTCAATATAGAAGAATATTAAAAAAGAATGTCAGGTAAGGGATTGGTTAGTATAGGAGAATATGAAAGAATATCAGGTGATGTTATGACGAAGGATGTTTTGTTAAGCATATCGGGATTGCATTATGAGACGGCGGGAATTGCAGAAGAGGATGAAAACGAGCCGATCCAGGTGATCACGCCTGCGACATATTATTTTAAGAACAACAAACATTATGTGATTTATGATGAAGTCGTGGAGGGAATACCCGGGTTTATCAGGAATAAGGTGCGTATTGCGGAAAGCGGAAAACTTGAGATTGTAAAAAGCGGGTTGTCGAATACCCATATGGTCTTTGAGAAAGACAAGATGAATATCACTCAGTATGATACCCCTTATGGTGAGCTGCTGGTTGGAACACATACAAAGGATATGCAGGTAGACGTGACAGACAGGAACATCGACGTGCATGTGAATTATGCTCTGGATGTCAATAATGAGCCTGTTGCGGATTGTAATATTGTGATGAATATAAAAGCATTGGATCGGTGATCCAATGCTTTTTAAATCCCTTATTTTCTGCCGGCTTTATCCCGCATCTTTGCGAAAAAACCCTTTTTCTTCTGCGGAGTCTCGAGCGGTCCGCGCAGTCCTTTGACAGAGGTGATGTAGATTCCGCTTACATTTGCCTTAACCTCTTTCTTTACAGGAACGAGGGGGAAGATGTCGGCGTCGCACATCAGGGTCATGATCCTTGGACCGACTTTAGCTTTTACGACCGGAACTTTGGAGCGGCGGAGATATTTGGGCGTATTATTTATAACCATCTCAGGCAGTCCGGCTTCTTTCAGGGGCAGACGGCCTTTATCGATGATAAGCATCGTCATGGTCTGTGACGCGGCTTCTAACTGAGCCTGCTGTTCCGCCTGCTTTTTTTCTGCCCTTTTGCCCAGAAAATATAATACGATAATCGCGGCGATTAAAATAATAGTGATTACTATTAAAACGATGGAAAATGTACTCACGGGTGAACCTCCTGTATTTTATATGTTTCTATTTTGATCCTGTGTGATCTCATGTATTTCACGAGATACATTGTATCATTCTTTGGGGGCAAGTGCAAGAGATTTGATTCACATATCTTTGAACATATCTTTCATATTCAGCTTCAAACTTAACTTTTTAGAAAATACAGCCGATATATAAATAATCAGATGTTTTAAAGGCCATGCGGCGGGAGAGAGTGAAGGCATGAAGATATATGGAGATTATACATTTCTTCTGGATAAATTGAATGTCTGGAATAATTCCCAGGTTAAGATTTTTCAGAATGGAACAAAGATTGTAGAATTTGCGGATAAATTCGTAGAACAGCAGCGTGCTGCGTCCACAGACCAGGTGGATATCTCAAAAGAAGGGATGAACTATATGAGGGACCAGATGTCAGATCTGAGTTCGTCAGGGGGTTATACCGGGGGGGACGGATTGTCTCTGATGGACGGGCTCTGCCGGACGTACATATTGCAGAGACTTGACAGTACCAGCGAGGATGGTGTGAGTACCAGGTTATATAACGAGATGGCAGCCAAGTACAAGGAGAACCTGGCGGCACATGGGAACCGGGATATAAGGAGCCATGCCGAGAGCCTGGCGGCGGCATATCTGGCGGAACGGGATAAGATCATGGATGGGTATGCTAATGGTACGAGAGAGGTCTGGACTATGGATTCCAGTACCGGAGATGATTTCAGCGGCGTCGAGTTTGAGATAGACGGGCATACAGTGCGCTACCGCAAGATGTCCATGGAGGAAGAGTTAAGCGCGGTTGAGAAGACGTTCGAAGAACTCGTGAAGAACGTATCCATGCAGATTGCGAAGGAAGAGGCGCAGATGAATCCGTCTGCTGGGAGTGAGACCGGCGTCACGGGAGACGGAGAAGGCGAAGAAGTCGACGAGATTATGAAAGAGTTCCGGGATATATCAAAGAGGGCGACGAATCTTTTGAAGGAACTGGATTATCTGATTAAGAAGATACTGGAAGAAGAGATGAAGAAAAAGAAGCCGAAGGAACCGACCTTAGGAGACAGACTGGCGGCCGAGTTGTCTGCTTACGGAGCCGAGGTTGCGGCCAGAGGGCAAAGGCAGGCTCAATACGCGAATTACAGGAAGATGAGCCAGATGGCGTCGGATGTACAGACATTATTAGGAAATTTAAAGGCTTAGGGGACGGTTATTTCTGCGGGCAGCGGGCCGGGAAGCTATGCCTGCGAAGATATTTGACTGACAGTTTTTGAGGAGAAGAAGCAGGGAATAAATTGCTTCTTCTTTTTGTGAGTTCCGGTAATTAGTTCCAGTAATTAGTGTGGATTATACTAGACGTAAGTTTTCCTATCGTGTATAATAGACGAATCATATCAACAGGAGGTTATTGGATGTTAGAGATAGCGGGAGATGGATTTCTCACGGTGTATCGATGGATGATGGAGCATCTCTTTGTTATAAATATTATATTTTCGCTGATTATTATCTTTTTTCGGCGAAGGAATCCCACGACTGTATGGGCGTGGCTTTTGCTGCTGTATTTTGTCCCTATTCTGGGATTCGTGTTATATCTGCTCCTGGGTCAGAATTTCCGCAAAGAGCGGATGTTCAAGATGAAGGAGATAGAAGGAGAGATCAAGTACGCTGTACGCCGGCAGGAAGAATCGATCTACCGGAAGAAATTAAGACTTCGGGATCCGGAACTGGAGCGGTTCAAAAGACTGATCTTGTACAATCTGAACGAAGGGGAAGCTGTTCTGACGGATAACAATGATATCAGGATATTTACGGACGGCAGGGAGAAGTTCCAGGCATTGATCTCAGAGATGGAACATGCCAGGAATTATATCCATGTGCAGTATTATATTATAAAAAATGACGAGCTGTGGAAAGAGATTGAAGAAGTGCTGCTGCGAAAGGCAAGGCAGGGTGTTGAGATCCGCGTCCTGTTTGACAGTATGGGGTGCAGGGGAATGCGCCATTCTGATTGGGCTAAGCTTAAGAAGGCAGGGATCAAGGTGGCAGAATTCTTTCCGGCGCTGCTGGGCAAACTTCAGCTTCGTATTAATTACCGCAACCACAGGAAGATCGTAGTCATAGACGGACGGATCGGATTCGTAGGCGGGTTCAACGTAGGACGGGAATATGTGGGGCTGGATAAGAAGTTCGGATACTGGCGGGATACACATATCTGTATCGAGGGCTCTGCGGTGACTTCTCTGGCTGTCCGCTTTGTTCTGGATTGGAATTACGCGGCCAGGGAAAATCTGTTTCTGGAAGACCGTCTCTTTGAGATCCCGGACTATGTACGGGGCGGCAGGGATCCGGTACAGATAATCTCGAGCGGTCCGGATTCAAGCAGTCAGGAGATCAGGGATAATTACCTGAGGCTGATTCATATGGCGAGGAAGAATATCTATATCCAGACGCCGTATTTCATTCCGGACGATGATATTAAGGATGCGCTGATCATCGCCGCCAAATCGGGAATTGACGTACGGATCATGATCCCCTGCAAGCCCGATCATCCTTTTGTATATTGGGCAACTTATTCCTATCTGGGAGAGATGATTGAAGCCGGGGCAAGGTGCTACACTTATGATAACGGTTTTCTCCATGCAAAATGCATGTGTGTTGACGGCCTGGTGACCTGTATGGGAACGGCAAATATGGATATCCGCAGTTTCAGCCTGAATTTTGAAGTAAATGCAGTGGTTTACAGTGCGAGAACCACCGAGAAATTGATGGAAGCATTCGAAAATGACATTACGAAAAGTACTCTGGTTACACGGAAGAGATACGAGCAGAGGGATCTGGTGATTCGGATTAAGGAGCAGTTCTGCAGGCTCTTTTCGCCGGTATTGTAGGGAATCGTCCTTGTAAAGAGAGGACAAATGTGTTATAACATAATAGTATGTGATTTGCATATATCCACGAGTGATGATATATACAAGAATAATTTTTAAGAGGTGTATGTTAGTATGAAGAAAAGAATCATGACGTTAGTAACAGGGATACTGGCATCAGCAGCGGTGCTGACGGGGTGTTCAGGAAGTAAAGGACTGGAGACGGATGCATTGAGCATCTCCGTATATAAAGGTGTGGAGATTGATGAGATCCAAAAACCTGCAGAGGTTACGGATGAAGATGTGGAGAATACGATTCAGTCCTCCCTCCAGATGAATGCGACGCAGGAAGAGATTACTGACCGTCCGGTAGAAGACGGAGATATCGCTACGATTGATTTTACCGGTAAGATTAATGGTCAGGAATTTGAAGGAGGTTCCTCGACGGATTATCCTCTGACCATAGGTTCCGGTCTGTTTATCGACGGATTTGAGGATAGTGTGATCGGCCATAACATAGGTGATACGTATGACTGGCAGGGGAAATTTCCTGACAATTATCAGAATGCAGAGTATGCAGGCAAGGATGTAGTGTTTACGATTACGGTCAAGGGTATCGCTGAGGAATCGGTTCCTGAATTAAACGATAATTTTGTAAAGAGCGTGTCTGAGAAGTCGAAGAGCGTGAAGGAATATAAAGAAGAGGTAAGGAAACAGTTAACCGACGATAATGAGACGAGCTATGAAAATCAGGTCGGCCAGGCAGTCTGGCAGAAGGTGTTGGAGAATACAGAGATTAAAAAATATCCGGAAGACGAGATGAAAGAACTTTCGAAGACTCTGATTGACCAGTATAAGTCTATGGCAGAATATGCCGAACAGGATTATGAGACTTATATTCAGGAGCAGATGGGATACAGTGTAGAAGAATTTGAGAAACAGGTGGAGGAAGCAGCAAAGGCCAGCCTTAAACAGAGTATGGTGACGGAGGCAATTGCAGATAAAGAGAAGATCAAGCTAAGCAATAAGGAGTACAAAGAGCAGCTAAAGAAGATTGCCGACAGCTATATGTATGAAGATGTGGATGCGTTGAAGGAAGCAGCAGAGGAAGAGGATCTGAAAGATATTGCGCTGAATAATATGGTCAGGGAATGGTTAAAAGAGCATAGCGTTCAGGTGGCGAAAAAATAGAATTATAGCGTATTGGGGGGAGGATCGGAGGATATGATATATGTAACCGGAGACTGCCACGGAAACTATCGCCGGTTTGCCACGGAGATCTTCCCGGAGCAGAAAGAAATGAGCAAAGATGATTATGTCATCATATGCGGGGATTTTGGGTACTGGGATGAATCAAAGGAGCAGAAATACTGGATGAAATGGCTGGACAGCAAGCCTTTCACGACTTTGTGGATTGACGGTAATCATGAGAATTTTGATCTTTTGAAAAAGCAGAAAGCCGTAAAGTGGCACGGCGGGAATGTTCAGTTTATTCAGCCTTCGGTTATCCACCTGATGCGGGGTCAGATCTATGAACTGGAAGGGTTAAAGATATTTACATTCGGCGGGGCGAAGAGCCATGACATATCCGGAGGTATATTAGAGACATCCGATCCGAGATTCAGGGCAAAAAGAAAGAAATTGGATAAGAACCAGGAACTTTACCGTATTAACCATGTCAGTTGGTGGAAAGAGGAGCTGCCGGAAGAAGAGGAATTGGCAGAAGGACTCCGCAATTTAATCCAGAATAACTGGAGCGTGGATTATATTATTTCTCACTGTTGTTCTACCAGTACACAGGAGAAGATAGCCGACAGAACATATCAGCCGGATATTCTGACACGCTATTTCGAAAAGATCAAGGAGATGTGCAGATACAGGAAATGGTTCTTTGGGCATTACCATGATAATATGAATGTGAACAGCAAAGAAGTCTTGCTGTATGACCAGATCATAAGGATCCATTAAGATACCGCCTCCGGGGATACGGTTAGTTATCCCGGAGGCGGTCTTGTTGTTTTTAGGGCGTTTACCGCCAGACTTCTATTTCAACATTTCGGCAAAATCAGCCAGTTTCTCAGAGATCTTAATCTGTTGCGGGCAGACAGCCTCGCAGCTTCTGCATCCTACACAGGCGGAAGGCTGCTTATCTTCCGGTACGGCCATAAGAGCCATCGGCGCGATAAATCCGCCGCCTGTAAATTTGTGCTCATTATAGAGCTTCAGCATGGAAGGAATATCTATTCCCTGAGGACAATGACTGGTACAATAATGACAGGCTGTACAGGGAACTCCGTTCATCATCCTGTCTGCGATGTTGAGAAGGGTATCCATCTCCTCGCTGTTGAGAGGCTTCTCTTCCTCATATGTATGGATGTTCTTCTCAAGCTGTTCGAAATTCGACATGCCGGAGAGTGTCACCACGATATTCGGGATAGACTGCAGGAAACGAAACGCCCATGCCGGAATCTCTTCATCAGGGCGCAGCGCTTCAAGCTTTGCGGCATACTCGTCGGACAGCGTTGCCAGCATACCGCCCCGCACAGGCTCCATCACCCATAACGGAATATGGTATTTATTCAGCAGTTCGATCTTTGTCTTTGCATCCTGGAAGGTCCAGTCTACATAGTTAAGCTGTATCTGGCAGAATTCCATATGTTCGCCGTAGGCTTCAAGGAAACGCTTCATGATATCATAATCTCCGTGCGCAGAGAATCCCAGATGTCTGATTCTTCCGTTCTCCTTCTGTTTCATCAGATACTCGAAGATGCCGTACTTTTCGTCCAGGTATTCATTAATGTTCATCTCACAGACATTGTGGAACAGGTAGAAATCAAAATAAGAAACCCGGCATTTTTCCAACTGCTTCTCAAAAATCTCTTCTACCTTCGTCATATTCGCGAGATCATACCCTGGGAACTTTGTCGCCAGATAAAACTTGTCACGCGGGTAATCACTCAGTATCTTTCCCATCACAAGTTCTGAATTCCCTGCATGATATCCCCATGCCGTGTCATAATAGTTGATCCCGTGGTTCATGGCATATTCTACCATCTTCGCCGCCGCTGCCTCATCAATGTTTTCGTCCTTTCCATCGATCAACGGAAGCCTCATTGTACCCATACCAAGCGCAGACAACTTAAGATCCTGAAACTCTTTGTAGATCATATTAATATCCTCCTTTTAAATTAATTCCTAAATCAGTGTGCTTTAATCCCAGACCAGCCTGCCGGTCTCCATAGCCTTGTCATAACGGGAGATCTTGTAATCCAGCCGTTCCAGAGTCTCTTGAATCGCCTTAAGCTGTATCATAAGCCGTTCTTTCTGTTCCAGAAGCAACTGTCTTCTCTCCGGAATAGTAGTGTCTCCCTCCCGGCTCAGCCTGACATATTCCGTCAGCGCGTCCAGCGGCAGACCTGCGCTCCTCATACATGCGGCGAGTTCAACCCAGCCGCAGTCTTCCTCCGTATAGTCCCGCAGACCGCTTTCATTCCGGTTTACCGGCGGAATGACTCCGATCTTCTCATAGTATCTGAGCGTATCCTGTGAGATTCCGTACTTTTTGCTTACATCCGAGATTGTCATATCTTCACCTCTTACATCAGTTAGAAAAATGCTTTCTTATAATATAACATCTGGAGTTCACTCTAAGTCAAGATAAAAATTACTGCTCGATGGAAACTGTTTGTGAAACAGAAGGAGATAGGGTATAATATGGAAAACGGTGTTATGATGGGGGGATGACGATGAAGAAACCATTGCCGATAGGTGTTGATAATTTTGAAGATATAGTACAATCCGGATATTACTATGTAGATAAGACAATGTTCATAAAAGAATTACTGGACTTAAAGGGGAAAGTAAATTTGTTTACACGTCCAAGGCGTTTTGGAAAGACGCTAAATCTTAGTATGCTTAGATACTTTTATGAGGATACGGGAGATATAAAGAAAAATGAGGAGCACAAATCACTTTTCCAAGGCTTAAAGATTATGGAACAAGGCGAAATATATACGGAACATATGGGAAACTATCCGGTTATTAATCTGACATTTAAATCAGCGAAGCAGCCTGGTTTTGAATCGGCATATAGTAAACTGAGGAAAGCAATCGCGGACGAATTCCAGAGACATCAGTATATACTGTCATATGAAAAAATAAATGAAGGGGATAAGAAGCTCTTTCAGAAGATTGCTGACCGGAAGGCGGAATATGATGATTACTCCGGAGCATTGGAGTTCTTAAGTAAATGCCTTTATCAGGCGACGGAGAAAAAAACAGTTATCCTGATAGATGAATATGATGTGCCGCTTGAGAATGCATATTTCCGGGGGTTTTATGAGGAAATGGTGGATTTTATCCGGTCAGTATTTGAATCTGCCTTAAAGACGAATGAATATCTGCAGTTTGCCGTTATTACAGGGTGTCTGAGGATTTCAAAGGAGAGTATATTTACAGGACTGAATCATCTGAATATTATATCTGTGCTTGATAAGAAATACAGTGAGCATTTTGGCTTTACAGAGCAGGAAGTTATCCGGATGATGTCTTATTATGAAGTGGAAAGCCGTTTTTCTACAATGAAAGAATGGTATGACGGGTATTTGTTTGGAGATACGGAAGTTTATAATCCCTGGAGCGTGATTAAGTTTTTATATGATTTATATTCAGATGTAGAAGCATTTCCCCATCCATATTGGATTAATACCAGTTCCAACGATATTATAAAGGATCTGATCACCAGAGCAGACAGGGAAACGATGGGGCAGATTGAAACACTTTTGAGCGGCGGGACTTTAGAGATTCAGGTCCATGAAGAAGTTACTTATGGGGATATGTATAGTAATGGTGAGAACTTGTGGAATTTTCTTTATTTTACAGGATATCTTACAAAAGAGAGTGAATATTTTAAGGAATCTTCTATTTTTTTACGTGCACGAATCCCTGATACAGAAGTAAAAACAATTTATCAGAATACAATTCTGAATTGGCTGAAAGCCTCTATAAAGAAAGAGGATTTTCATGATTTGTATCGTGCAATGGAAGAGGGGAACGCCCAGAGGATGACGGATATATTAAATGGTCAGCTTTTCCGTACTATAAGTTTTTATGACAGTGCGGAAAATTTTTATCATGGATTCCTTACCGGGATCTTAAGCCAAAGCGAGAATTATCTGGTGAAGTCTAACCGGGAGTCGGGGAACGGACGCTCTGATATTATGGTGAGAAGTCCGTCGCTGCGGGGCAGGTCGTTTATTGTGGAAGTAAAAGTATCGGATTCTGTAGATGATTTGGAAAATGATGCTGAAAACGCATTGAATCAGATCTATGATAAAAGGTATATGGAAGAACTGCGTACGGAAGGATATAAGAAGATTGACTGTTATGGGATAGCGTTCTATCGGAAGGATTGTGAGGTTCGGTTTGGGGAAGGACAGAAGTAAAGAATTTCTGATCGCGAAGTGGCCGATGCCAGAAAAGATGAAGTACAGCGGTGTGCTTCATCTTTTTCCGTTTATAGAGTGTTTCCAGTAAATGTTGAAAATATATTAAGACTCGAGCAACTTGACTCTAATTTGTCTTACCAACTTGTTTACTTTCCTTTTGTCGCCACGTTTGGCATAATTACCAAAAACAATGAGAGGCCTCAACATTCTCCTAATCATTACCTTTTCTCGTAATATTTCATTTCCACCGTAATGATTCAACATCTCGACACAAAGTTTATTATCGTTCACATCCATAAAATCAGCCGCTTCGTCAAGATAGCATGTTTCGTTAAAATCGATTACCCCAACTTTACCGTCTTGGTCCACAAAGATATTCCCATCGCCTAAATCTCCGTTGCAAGTCTGATTTTTTCAATATCGACACCAGCTAAACCTTTTATTATTTCGATTTCATCTTCCACCATTTTATTATATCCAATATCCAAAGCACTATTGTTTATAAATCAAATATCAACAAAGTCTTAAATTCCCTTCTATGTTTGTATTATGTAACATATAGCTTTATTTTGTCAATACTAATATTTCGAGGCATGTTGCATCAACAAAAAGTCTATGCCCCTTTGGTACTGGAAATACAGCAGTATTCATATTCAGGAGGTGGCTTTGTTGCTGTTCAATGGAAACTAATTGTGAAACAGAAGGAGATAGGGTATAATGTGAAAAAAGGCATATGATGTTGGAGGGAGGACAATGAAGAAACCATTACCAGTGGGTGTAGATAACTTTGAGAAGATTGTAAAAGAGCATTATTACTATATAGATAAGACTATGCTTGTCAAAGAATTATTGGATTTAAAGGGAGAGGTGAATCTGTTCACCAGACCCAGGCGTTTTGGAAAAACACTGAATTTAAGCATGCTCCGATATTTTTTTGAGGATACAGGAGACAAAGTAAAAAATGAGCAGAATAAAGAGCTCTTCCGGGGGATGAAGATTATGGAGGCCGGAGAAGAATATACAGGACAGATAGGAATGTACCCTTTGATAAATCTGACATTAAAATCAGCCAAACAGGAAGATTTTGAAAATGCTTATTATACGATGCAGGTTGAAATAGCATCTGAGTTTGATAGACATAGAAGTGTGGTTGAAACAGGAAAAGACAAGCTTACTCAAAAAGAATATGAACAATATATGCGAATTGCAGAAGAAGAAGCGGATGAAAAACAGGTCAGAGGTTCGTTAAAATTATTTAGCAGATGTATGTATAAAATCACAGGCAGGAATACCGTCATTCTAATTGACGAGTATGATGTGCCTTTGGAGAATGCTTATTTCCGGGGCTTTTATGATGAGATGGTGGATTTTATCCGTTCATTATTTGAGTCCGCGCTGAAGACGAATAACTACCTGCAGTTTGCTGTCATTACCGGGTGTCTGAGGATTTCAAAGGAGAGCATATTTACCGGGCTGAATCATCTGAAAATTATATCTATACTTGATCAGAGATATAGCGAGCATTTTGGCTTCACAGAAGCGGAAGTGCGGCAGATGATGACTTATTATGGCGTAGAGAGTCGTTTCCCGATTATGAAGGAATGGTATGATGGATACGCATTTGGCGGCACAGAGGTTTATAACCCATGGAGTGTAATTAATTTTATGTATGATTTATATGCGGATGTCAATGCATTTCCGCATCCCTACTGGATTAATACCAGTTCTAATGACATCGTTAAGGAAATGATCGCCAGGGCTGACCGGGAGATGAAAGGGCAGATCGAGACACTCCTGGATGGAGGAACCCTGGATATGCAGGTACACGAGGAAGTAACCTATGGGGATATGTATAGTAATGGGGAAAATTTGTGGAATTTTCTTTATTTTACGGGGTATCTGACAAAGGAAAGTGAATACCTTAAAGGGAAATATATATTCCTGAAGGTGCGTGTTCCTAATACAGAGGTTATGACAATCTACGAAAATACAATTACGAACTGGCTGAAAGCTATGATAAAGAAAGAGGATTTTCATGATTTGTATCGTGCAATGGAAGAGGGGAACGCCCAGAGGATGACGGATATATTAAATGGTCAGCTTTTCCGTACTATAAGTTTTTATGACAGTGCGGAAAATTTTTATCATGGATTCCTTACCGGGATCTTAAGCCAAAGCGAGAATTATCTGGTGAAGTCTAACCGGGAGTCGGGGAACGGACGCTCTGATATTATGGTGAGAAGTCCGTCGCTGCGGGGCAGATCATTTATTCTGGAAATCAAGGTATCGGATGATATTGATGATCTGGAAGATGATGCAGAAAAAGCTCTGGGACAGATTTATGATAAAAAATATATGGACGAACTGCGTACAGAAGGATATAAGAAAATTGACTGCTACGGGATATCCTTTTTCCGGAAGGATTGTGAGGTTCGGTTTGGGGAAGGACAGAAGTAAAGAATTTCTGATCGCGAAGTGGTTGATGCGAGACAGCAAGTCAAAGAATACCTTACAAGTCGGAAGAGAAATCCGTAAAAAGTAAATAGAAATTATCTGAGGGAGGTATCAGTAATATGAATGAGACATTTTTGGAGAATATTTTAAACGAGATATCTGTATCCGGCTGCGAGGAGCCGGTGCAGGAGGTTGTGAAAACATATATGAAAGATTATGCAGACGAGATACGCGAGGACGAGATTGGAGATGTGGTCTGTGTATTGAATCCGGAGAGCAGTACAAGAATCATGCTGTCCGCACATGCAGACGAGATCGGCGCAGTGATTTCCAATGTGGCAGAAAACGGGCGGCTTCAGGTTGTAAGCCGCGGAGGGATCATCCCCTTTACATATCCGGGACAGCAGATCAAGATACGCGGGAAGAAGGGGATCGTCTACGGAGTTGTAGAAGCAAGACGGGAAACCTTTGACAACAAGGAACTGAAAGCGAAGGATTTTCTGGTGGATATCGGTGCAAGGACGAAGGAAGAGGCGCTTTCGCAGATAGCTCTTGGAGATGCGGTGGTACTGGATACTCATATACGCAGGATGATGAACGGAAGACTGACTGCCCGGGCGCTGGATGACAGGCTGGGCGTGTTCATCATTATGGAGGCGCTCAGGAGGGCGAAGGAGAAGGGGTGCAAAGCCGGTGTATACGCGGCGTCTACGGTAGGTGAAGAAACAACGAAAAACGGAGCTTATTGGTGCAGTTCACGAATCAGACCCGATCTGGCGGTCGTTGTGGATGTCACCTATTGCAGCGATTACGGTGATAAGGAGACGGCGGAAGCGGGAACGGTGACCCTTGGAGGCGGACCGGTTCTGTGCAGCAGTCCGACTGTAGTAAAGAAGCTGAATGACCAGATGGAAGCATGTGCGGGAGATCTGCAGATACCCCTTCAGAGAGAGACGGAAAGCGGTCTTACCCTCACAGACGGTGACCGGATACATTTTACCGGCGAAGGCGTGCCCCTGGTGCTGGTATCGATTCCGCTCCGGTACATGCACACGCCGGCTGAGACGGCGGATTTGAAAGATGTGGAAGGGTGTATAGAGGTAATAGCAGAATTTCTGTGCCGGCAGACGGTCTGCCGGAATTAAACCTCATCCATTACCGCCCTCAGGATGATCGACTCCACATAGGTGAATCCTGCCGCTCCGATCAGGAGTGTGAAGATCAGTACAAATATCAGCGTCTGGACTGAGAACAGACATAGCAGCACCGATATATTCATTGCGGTAAGGAGCAGAAACAACCCTGGTTTTCCTGCGATGATACGCGGAATCTGCCGTGCTGCTTCTGTATGTGTGAATTGAAACCGCGCAAGGAGCGGGAAATAATACAGGGCGTACACGCCAAGCAGGATCAGAAATATCAGTGAGAAGACTCCTGTGACAAGAAACAGGGGGCTGACACTTTGAAGCGCCAGGATGACATTGAAGGAAAATAATGTCCCTGTCACGGCGAACAGAAGGAAGGATATGGCTGCCGGTATCAGATTCTGCCGGAATGCGTGGAAATATTCTTTGATGATATAAGATTCTTCGTTCCTGACCAGCTTCAGGTTTACGGCAAAAAGTGCCGTCAGTGAGGCGCCGATGGTTACGAGAGGAAGCGAGGTGAGAACAAAGAGAAGGTTTAAGAGCAGCAGTTCGAAAATTCTTGAAAGCATATCTATGATTTTTGGTTCATGATTCATGAAAAATTCCCTCCCAATACTTTATGGTATTTTATTAGATAAAATTTTACCAAATTTTATTATCCATATTTCTATTTTGCCAGATTTAATCTATGGAATCAAATAAAAAATAATTGGTGATATTGCATAAAAAATGTGGGTGTAAAATTGGAAAAATCGACGATTTACAATACGATTAGAAAAATTTACTAGTAAAACATTGATGTATAATTAGTAAAATGATGTGATAAAGCACGTAAACAGTAAAATAACGAATGAAGAAATTGGAGGAAAAAGTGTGTGTCAAGAGTGAAGAAACATTGGGAAGATGAGCAGCTTCTGCATATCGGAAGATGTGCGCCCCATACGGATTATGTGAGGGCGTCCGGGAATGAATGCCGGATATCTCTGAACGGAAGCTGGCAGTTTCGCTACATCAGAGCACCGGAGTATTCACCGGAAGGCTTCTTCGACGCGGATTTTCCGGACAGGGGATGGGATACGCTTACGGTACCGTCCTGCTGGGAGATGAAGGGTTACGGGAAGATGCATTATACGGATGTCTGGTATCTGTTCCCGATCAATCCTCCGTTCGTTCCCTCTGAGAATCCGACAGGGATATACCGGAGAACGGTGACGCTGCCGGAAGGATGGGGTGATAAGCGGAAAATCCTGAGATTTGACGGTGCGGGAAGTGCTTTCGATGTATGGGTGAACGGACATCACGCCGGTTACAGCAAGGGAAGCCGTCTAACGTCGGAATTTGACATTACAAGGCTTGTGTGCCCAGGAGAGAATCAGATTACGGTCAGGGTGTACAAGTGGTCTGACGGAACATATCTGGAATGTCAGGATATGTGGTGGTACGGAGGCATTTACAGGGATGTAACGCTGATTGCCAGGCCCAAGGCAGGAATCGAGGATTATGCTGTGGAGGCAGGACTTGATGACAGCTATAAAGAAGGGATCCTGACTCAGGATATCGCTGCATCGAAGGAGGCGGAACGGGCAGAATGGCGGCTTACCGATATGAATGGTACGGAGATTGCCGCGGGTACGGAGAAGTTAGAGGAGGGACGCGCCAGGATCCGGACGAACGTCGGGCGTGTCAGGCCCTGGAGTGCGGAGATACCGACGCTTTATAAGGTGACGCTTAAGCTGTACGACCGAGAGGCTGCTTCGGAGATATTGGATGAGGCGGAGGTCGTCACGGGATTCCGGAGAGTGGAGGTAAGAGGTTCTAATTTCCTGGTAAATGGTGTGCCGATCCTGATCAACGGTGTCAATATGCATGATTTTAGTCCGGCGGGAGGCGCCGCGGTAAGCCGCGAGACGGTGGAAGAGCATCTGCGCATGATGAAGCGTTATAACATCAATGCCGTCCGGTGTGCCCATTATCCGAAGATGCCGTATTTTTACGGGCTTTGTGATAAATATGGCTTCTATGTCATCGATGAGGCGGATCTGGAAACCCACGGGTTTGAATGGATCGAGAAATACGAGTGGCTGAACAATGAGGAGAGTTGGAGAGAGGCATACATAGACCGTGCGGTGCGCATGGTTAAGGAGCACAGGAACCATCCTTGTATCCTGATGTGGTCTCTTGGAAATGAGTCCTCTGTGGGAAAGAATTTTGACGCCTCTGCAGAAGAGATCCGGAAGCTGGATGCTTCCCGGCTGATCCATTATGAGAGTGATTACGCGGCGGATATCACGGATGTCTATTCGACCATGTACACGAGACTTGAAGGGCTGAAGCGCATCGGGGAGAGCAATGACTGCCACGGAAAGCCGCATATTTTGTGCGAGTATGGACATGCCATGGGAAATGGTCCCGGCAATCTTGAGGAATATCAAAAATTGTTCCGGAAATATGAGAGGCTCCAGGGCGGATTTATATGGGAATGGTACGACCATGGAATCGAGAAGAGATTTCAGTACAGCGGCTTCATCCCGGAATTTATCCCGCGTATCGGCATTGAGATGAGGATTCCGGAGGAAATGAAGAATATCGCATGGTACGGACTGGGGCCGGAGGAGAATTACTGTGACATGAAGTCTGCGGCCCGGATGGGCATTTACAGAAAAACCGTGGAAGAGATGCATGAGGAATATGCGAAGCCTCAGGAGAACGGGCACCGGGAGGAGGTGCAGTGGCTTGCGGCGGGTGATAAAGAGGAGAGCCTTCTGATCTGTTCGGACAGAGGAGTCGGGATCGATGTGCATGATTATACGATAGAAAGCCTGGAGCGCGCCCGGCATGCGGGCGAGATCAGGCACTGTGACGAGACGGTGCTCCACATAGACGCGAAGCACTCCGGTCTTGGAAGCAACTCCTGCGGTGAGGAACAGACATATGCAAATAAGACGAAACTCAATGATTATTCCATGAGACTTGTATTTAAATGCGTAAGGAATGAGGCTGTTGTTGAGGAAAGCAGGAAAGTTAAGGTGAAAGAAAATGAGTAAGAAATCTTTTGTAAACCGCAAAACGATACCCTATATCATGATAGCTCCGGTTGTGGTGATATTTCTTATATTTATGGTGTACCCGATCTTACGATCTCTGTATCTGAGCTTTTTTGAGCTTGTATCGGGCTCCTATGAGTTTGTGGGGATCAAGAATTATCAGAATCTGTTCAAGGACGAGACGTTCTGGAAGAGTCTGCTTAACACATGTATCTATCTGATCGTACAGGTTCCGGTTATGATCGGCGGCGCACTTTTGATCGCAGTCGCGGTGGAACAGAAATTCATGAAGGGGAAGGCTTTTTTCAGAACAACGATTTTCCTTCCGTCTGTAACTGCGCTGGTTACGTATGCGCTGGTATTCAAGGTTCTGTTAAACGGCGACCACGGGCTGATCAACTATGTGATAGAGTTGGTGGGCGGAAAAGGAATCGACTGGTTTTATGAGGAATGGCCGGCAAGATTCGCCGTCATCATCTCCATTACCTGGAGATGGCTTGGTTACAATATGATCATCCTCCTGGCAGGGATCCAGTCCATACCGGGAGAGCTGATGGAGGCGGCTGATATCGACGGGGCGACCTTCTGGGATAAATTATTCTACATCACGATCCCAATGGTGAAGCCGATCATCATGTTCTGTACCATCACTTCAACGATCGGTACGCTTCAGTTATTCGACGAGCCGTTCATCCTGACAGAGGGCGGTCCTAATAACGCGACGATCACGATGGGACAGTATCTGTACAATAACGGTTTCCGTTATCTGAAATTCGGCTACGCATCGGCGATCGGTTATGTGATGACTGTGATCATCGGCCTGTTGTCAATCGTTCAGTTTAAAGCGACGAAGGAGGAATAGTCATGAAAGCATTTGGAAAAATATTTGGATATATTGTACTTATCATAGCAGCCTTCCTGTCGCTATTCCCGTTCTATTTTATGTTCGTATCGGGAACGAACACCAATAACCAGATTCTGGCGGTGCCGCCGAAGCTCTCGATCGGCAGCGAGCTGGCAGCGAATTTTGAGATCCTTGTGGATAAGGTAGATCTGCTGACAAGTATCTGGAACACGTTGTTTGTGTCTGTGGTATATACGGTTCTGGCGCTGCTGATATTCTCGGCGGCAGGCTATGCACTGGCAAAATTTGATTTCAAGGGCAAAGGCATTATCTTTACCTTTGTTATGGGTTCCATGATGATCCCGTCGCTGGTAATGTATGTTCCTCTGTTCGAGATGATGATCGAAATCGATATGACGGACAGCCATTGGGCGGTTATTCTGCCGATGCTTGCCAATGCTTTCGGAATCTTCCTGATGCGCCAGAATATGCTCAATTTCCCGACGGCTTTGCTGGAAGCGGGAAGAATAGACGGAGTCGGCGAGATCAGCCTGTTCTTCAGGATTGTTCTGCCGAACATCAAGCCGGCCCTCGGCGCACTGGTCATCTATATGTTTACCAGTATGTGGAATAACTTTATGTGGCCGTTGATTATCCTTGGAAGCGAGGAGAAATATACACTTCCGATTTCCCTGGCAATGCTGGACGGAAATCCGACGAATAAGAACTATGCTGTGATCTTACTTGCAACAGCCGTAGCGACACTGCCGATCCTGGTTATTTTCCTGGTATTCCAGAAACAATTCGTGGCAGGCGTTATGGGCGGTGCAGTGAAGGAGTAGGAAGGTAATGGGGAGGATTTTGCCATGCCTTCCGGCGAATTGCCGCCGGACAGATGTGCGGGGGCGTTACAATAAAAAGGAGGAAAAAATAATGATGAGAAGAAACATGAAACGAATGATGGCGGCGGCACTTGCAGACGTTATGACGGCGTCGCTTGCACTCACCGGATGCGGCGGAAAGGATAAGAAGTCAGACAGCGGCGAGAAGGTGATTACGGTGTGGTCATGGGACGTTGCCCTGATGCAGCTTCAGGCGGCGGCAGAGGAATATCAGAAGGATCATCCGGACATAAAGTTCGAGTTTGAGGAGATGGGAACCGATCAGATCTACAAGAAGTTGTCTACCTCCCTTGCGACCGGCAATGGTATCGCGGATATTATCTCTGTGGAAGGAGAGGTCCTTGTGGGTTATGCGGACAAATTCCCGGAGGGATTCCTGGATGTGAGCGACGTGGTGGAGACGGATGATTTCCTTCCTTCCAAGATATCAGAGGTATCTTATAAGGACAAGATCCATGCATTTCCATGGGATGCAGGCCCGGAAGGGCTGTTCTACCGGACAGATTATTTTGAACAGGACGATCTCCAGGGAGGAGGTCCGCTGCGGCTTCTGGCTTGGGGCGGCGCTTTTTGGAGGATTTGCGCTTCAGATCATTGCACTTCAATATACAACGCCTTCTAAGAATGCGTTTCTGACGGCGACGAATGTGGTATTTGTACCGTTTATCGCACTGGTGATATACAGGAAGAAGATAGAAGTCAGAAGCCTGATCGGCGCCGGGATGGCGCTCGTCGGCGCGGGAGTGCTCTCGCTGAAGAATGATTTTTCGATCGGGCTTGGCGACGGACTGACGCTTTTGTGCGCGGTGTGCTTCGCGTTTCAGATATTTCTGACAGGAGAATACGTGGGGAGGATACGCCCTGCAGTGCTTAACTTTCTGCAGATGACGACGGCGTGTGTGCTGTCGGCGGCGGGGCTTCTGCTTGCCGGGGATTTTACGTTTGCCCCGTCTGCGAGAAGCTTTCTGGCGGTGCTGTATCTGGGTGTGGTGAGTACGACGATCACCTATCTTCTGCAGACGGTATCGCAGAAGTATGTGGATGAGACGAAATCAGCGATCATCTTGTCCATGGAAGCGGTATTCGGGACATTCTTTTCCGTGGTGCTGCTCCATGAGAGTGTGACGATACGCATGATCGCGGGCTCGGCGCTGATACTGGCGGCGGTGCTTGTCTCGGAGATATCATTTAAGATGCAGTCATGAAAGTTCTGTTAATTACGCAATATTGTATAAGGAAATTAATATAAAGGTGGGCATCATATGGTAACGATAAAAGACATTGCGGCAAAAGCGGGCGTATCGATTGCGACCGTGTCCCGTGTATTGAATCACGATGAGACGCTGAATGCACAGGATGAGACGAAGAAGAGAATTTTTGAGATCGCAGAGGAGCTTGAATATGAGCCGCGTGTCCAGAAGAAGCGGAAGAAGAAGCTTAAGATCGGGATGTTCTGTTCTTATTCTCCGACGGAGGAGCTGGAGGATCCTTATTATCTGTGTATCCGTCTCTCCATCGAGAAAGCCCTTGAAGAAGAGGGTTATCGGAAGCAGGCAGTGACGCTTGGAGATACGCGGGATTCGCTGGAGGGCGTTGACGGAATCATCTGTACCGGAACCTTCGGACATGCCGCAGTAGAGCGGATCGGCTCCTGGGGAAAACCGGTTGTATTTATCGAGGCCTGCCCGGATCTTGCCCGGTTCGATTCGGTAGTGATTGATTATCGTAAGGCGGTGGTGGAGATTCTTGATTATTTCATTGAAAACGGGCATACGAAGATCGGTCTGATCGGCGGTATCGAGGCGGATGAGGATGAGAATGGAGGTCTTGATCCCAGGATATCCATTTTCAGGGAGTATATGGAGCAAAAGGGGCTGTATCATCCGGAATATGTGAAAGCAGGAAGGTATCACGCTCATTACGGTTACAGCCTTCTCAAGGAACTAAAAGAAGAAGGGAATCTTCCGACAGCGTTGTTCGTTGCTAATGATTCTATGGCTGTTGGGTGTTATAAGGCGGCGTATGAGCTTGGAATCTCCATTCCGGGAGATGTCAGTATCATCGGCTTCAACGATATCCCGACGGCGAAGTATATGATTCCGCCGCTTACCACGGTACGGCTCTACATGGAGTTCATGGGGGAGTATGCGGTACGCATGCTGGAAGAGCGGATCGTAAGCGGCAGGGAGATCAGTGTGAAAGTGACGGTGCCGACGAAGCTGTATGTCAGGGACAGTGTAAGCCGGGTCGGGAAGAATTATAATTCTGAAAAATTATAGGATTATTGTAAACAAGTTATTATGAACGATTACAGGACGGACGAGAGGTAACTGTTAAGAAATTGTGTATATATTTTCATGAAAATATGAGATAAGAATTGGTATGTTTTCTACTTGAATCTAAAAGTGAATTTGATTATAATGTGTTGACAAGATAAATTGATAAAATTTTCACAAAGCAATTTTAAAAGAGTGAAAGTGTTACGGTGAGGAAAAGGGGGAAAAAAATATGTCAACACCACTATGGCTCTGTATTCCGTTTGCAGGGCTTTTATTCTGCATTGCGGTACTTCCGCTGGTAAAAGGCGAGTGGTGGGAAGCGCACCAGCCGTTGGTCGTTGCAGGCTGGTCGGTTCTTTTTATCTTGCCTTTTGGTTTCTTGTTCGGAGCCGGGGCGGCGTTAGAGACTGTGCTGGAATGTCTGGTCAATGATTATCTGACGTTTATCGTATTACTGTTCGGGCTATTCTGCGTAGCAGGAAATATCACGATGGAGGGAGATCTGGCAGGTTCTCCCCGGGTAAATATCATCCTGCTTACGATCGGTACGTTGTTGTCAAGCTGGATCGGGACTACGGGGGCAAGTATGCTGATGGTCCGTCCGGTCATCAAGATGAACGCATGGCGCCGGAACCGTTCTCATATTTTAGTGTTTTTCATCTTCTTGGTTTCCAATATCGGGGGATGTCTGACGCCGATCGGAGATCCGCCGCTTCTGATGGGATTCTCCAGAGGGGTTCCGTTTTTCTGGAGCCTGCATCTGTTTCCGATTATGCTGTTTAACATGGCTGTGCTTCTGACGATATTCTATTTTATAGACAGGAAGAGATATTGCCGGGATATGGCAAGAGGGCGCAAGCCGGATATCAGCAAGCCGGGAACCAAGATTCAGATCCGCGGGCTTCATAATCTGATTTTTCTGGTTATGATCGTATCTGCGGTGGTTCTAAGCGGGATACTGCCGGATCAGCCGATCTTCCAGGACGCGGAAGGGCATGTGCGGGGAATCCACATCTTCGGGGAAGTGGTCTTAAGTTTTCCGGCGGTTATCGAGATTGCGGTTATACTGCTTGCGGCCTTTCTTTCTTTTAAGACGACGGCCCCGGTGATCCGTAAGAAGAACCATTTTACATGGGGAGCGATACAGGAGGTCGGGATCTTGTTTATCGGTATATTCATTACCATGCAGCCGGCGCTGGCGATCCTTAAGGGTATGGGAGCCGACCTGGGAATTACGGAGCCCTATCAGATGTTCTGGACTACCGGAATGCTTTCAAGCTTTCTTGACAATACGCCGACCTATCTGGTATTCCTGACGACGTCCGGTGCGATCGGTTATGCCGACGGACTTGTTACGACCCTTGGGATGGTTCCTGTTAAGATACTGACGGCGATTTCCTGCGGGGCGGTGTTCATGGGAGCGAATACTTACATTGGAAATGCGCCGAATTTCATGGTAAAGGCGATCGCGGATGAGAACGGTATTCATATGCCGTCGTTTTTCCGTTACATAGGGTGGTCGCTGATGGTTCTGATTCCGGTATTTCTGCTGGATACGTTATTATTTTTCAGGTAAGGAGGGGCTTTTGAGATGGCAAATGAAGAGAAGAATTTGAGAGAGCTTGCCGGACGGATCTATGATCTGGATGAAGAGGTTTACAGAGAGCTGGGCTCCTCTTTGGGACGTGTTTTCAATGGAAAGAGAGAGGATTGCATCGAAGAGACTGTAAGGATGATGCATGAGCGGAATCAGGCTCATATCCTGCGAAACGAACTGGCTTTGATCAGCAATATGGCGCGTACCATCACGGAGCATGAAAGCAGACATCGAATCATGGTAAAGTATGACGAGATCCTGAAGGAAGTGACAGAACTTCCCACTAGCTTTATTAAGGGAGATATCCTGGATCAGAGGATGGCGCAGCTAAACGCGTTGAACCTGCAGTCCCGTTTCGGGGAGAAGGATCATCTGATCATCTGTATCGGGCGGACCTACGGCTGCGGCGGCAGTGAGATCGGGTTCACGCTGGCCGATACGCTGAAGATCAATTATTATGATGTGGAGATTTTTGACGAGGTATTGAAGCGTCTGGAGGCGGAGAAAACTTCCGTGCGCGACAAGGGCGGCTACCCTTATAAGAAAGGGGCGGCGGACAACCGGCGGCATGTAGACGAGATTTCTGCGTTTGCGCCTGCGCCGAAGTCAACGCTCAAGGAGAAGTTCCGGGAGTTCAACAGATATCATGGTCTGCCGAAGAAGGATGCCGTGTTCTTCAATCAGAGTGATCTGCTGTGTGATATGGCGAAGAAGGAGGATTTCGTGGTGATGGGACGGTGCGCAGACGCGATCCTTACCAATAACCGGATTCCGCATATCAGTATCTTTATTACGGCGCCGTTGGAGCAGCGGGTCCACCGGGTCATGGAGGTGCGCGGCGTGGAGAATGAGAAGAAAGCGCAGCGGCTTCTGACGAGGCTTGATAAGGCGCACATCAAGTATTATAAATATTATACCGGGCGTAACTGGGGGAAGGCAAGAAACTATGATCTCTGTATCAACAGCGCGAGTTATGGAATACAGGGGTCGGTGGAGCTGATTATGAGGATGATCAGCAGAGAGAATTAAAGTACTTGACATTTTTTTCAGGAGAGTGTAGACTGGGGCATGTACAGAGAAATGTGCTGTACGAAAGCCGTGAAAACTGAATGATGAAGAGAGGGGCTGGCGGCAAGCCGGCTGAGATAAAGAATAGAGAGCTTCTTTGACTCTTATACCTGATCTGGATAATGCCAGCGTAGGAACTTACAGAAGTATTGTGTTTTGTACACAGTGGAATAAAAAGCCCTGCCGGTGTTTCGGCAGGGTTTTTATGATATAGGGAACTATGTATTGATATGTAGAGCTTTCAAAGATACAGGGATCAGTTTTCTCAAAAAATAATTTTATAACAGGAGGAAAGAAAGATGAATGCAAGTGTAGCTATTCAGTCACTGCCGGAGGCAGCAAACGACGAGGAATTGATCAGGATCGTGGATGAGGTGATCGACTATATCAAAAGTACAGGTCTGAATTATTATGTGGGCCCTTTTGAGACGGCGATTGAAGGTGATTATGATGAATTGATGGATATTGTAAAGGAATGTCAGCACATCGCCGTCAGGGCGGGAGCGCCCTCGGTCGCGGCTTATATCAAGGTTACCTACAGACCGGAAGGAGACGTGCTGACCATTGAAAAGAAAGTTACGAAACATCACCAGTAGGCTTTTGCCGGTTACGGCCGTCCTTTTGCTTCTGGCTATCTGGCAGACAGCCTGCGCGGCCGGGTTGATCTCCGGGTTTTTGCTGCCATCGCCGCTTGAAGTGGCGATGGCGTTTGTAAAGGATTTCCCGTTGCTTATGGACAATGCGAAGGTGACGCTTCTGGAGGCTTTTATCGGACTGGCGGTGGGTGTTCTGGTAGGGTTTGTAACGGCGGTGCTGATGGACTGCTTTGATTGGTTATACAGGGCGGTTTATCCGCTGATCGTACTGACGCAGACAGTACCGACGGTAGCCATCGCTCCCCTTTTGGTGTTATGGTTCGGATATGAGATGCTTCCTAAAGTGATTCTGATCGTGATCGTTACATTTTTCCCGATCACGGTGAGCCTTCTGGACGGATTCCGGGCATCGGATCAGGATACCGTAAGTCTGCTCCGTTCCATGGGAGCTTCAAAGTCACAGATCTTCCGGTATGTAAAGTTTCCGGGGGCGCTGGGAGCATTTTTTGCCAGTCTGCGGATTTCCGTGTCCTATGCGGTCGTGGGAGCTGTGATCTCAGAATGGCTGGGCGGATTCAACGGATTAGGAGTTTATATGACAAGAGTGAAGAAGGCATTTTCCTTTGATAAAATGTTTGCGGTAATATTCCTGATATCTGCTATCAGCCTGTTTTTGATGTGGGCCGTAAACGTGCTCCAGAGGATCAGTATGCCGTGGGAGGAGGAAAATAGATGAAGCAAATGAAGCAAATGAAACAAAAGTTACCGGCGGCTCTGTTGGCGGCAGCTCTTATTGGGAGCATGGCCGGATGTGCGGCGGCTCGGGAGGATAGAATGGTTCAGGGCGGCGCAGAGGGGCAGGCGTCGGAAGACAGGAACAATGATGCGGGCGGCGCAGAGGGACAGGCGCCGGAAGACAGGAATAATGATGCGGGCGGCGGGAATGGATCAGAGGCTTTGGAGGAGATTACTGTGGTTCTTGACTGGACGCCCAACACGAACCATACAGGGCTTTATGTGGCTCAGGAAAAGGGATATTTTGAGGAGGCAGGTCTTAAAGCAGAGATTGTCCAGCCGCCGGAAGACGGCGCGGAGGTGCTGGTGGCTTCCGGAAAGGCTCAATTCGGCATCTCCTTCCAGGACACTATGATGCCGGCGGTGACAGGAGAGGACGCGCTCCCGATCGAAGCGGTTGCGGCAGTCCTTCAGCATAATACTTCCGGGATCGTGTCACGCAAGGGGGAGGGAATCGATACGCCGAAGGGACTGGAAGGGAAGAAATATGCCACCTGGGATCTGGATATTGAAAAGGCGACGTTAGAGCAGGTGGTAGAGAAAGACGGAGGAGATTTCAGTAAGGTGGAATTAATCCCAAGTACGGTGACGGACGAGGTGTCGGCGCTGCAGAGTAAATCCGTGGATGCAATCTGGATTTTCTATGGATGGGCCGGAATTGCGACAGAGGCAGCCGGTCTTGAGACGGATTATTTTGCTTTCCGGGATATAGACCCTGTGTTTGACTATTATACGCCTGTGATCATCGGGAACCAGGACTGGCTTAAGGAGAATCCGGAGAAGGCAAAAGCCTTTTTGAGCAGTGTGAAAAAGGGTTATGAATTTGCCATAGAGAATGTGGAAGAAGCCGCGGATATTCTATGTAAGGCAGCGCCGGAGCTGGATGAGGAGATGGTATTGGCAAGCCAGGAATATATGGCAGGTCAGTATCAGGCAGAAGCAGACCAATGGGGATACATAGATCCGAAGAGATGGAATGCATTCTACGGCTGGATTAATGAAAAGGGATTATCAGAAGCCGAGATTCCGGAAAATACCGGATTCACGAATGAATATTTGGAGTAGGAATTATGGCTGAATTAGAAGTATCAGGAATCACTTTTGCGTATGAAGAGACACCGGTGCTTTCGGATGTGAGTCTAAAGCTTCATGAGCATGAACTGGTGAGTATTCTCGGAGCCAGCGGGTGCGGAAAGACGACACTGTTCCATGTCATTGCCGGGCTTCATAAGCCGCAGCAGGGGAAGGTGATTTTGAACGGGAGGGATATTACAGGTTGTCCGGGTCAGATCAGCTATATGATGCAGAAGGACCTGCTGCTCCCGTACCGGACCATAGAGGACAATGTGATTCTGCCGCTTTTGCTTAAGGGAGAGAAGAAAAAGGAAGCCCGGGAGAAGGCGGCGCTCTATTTTGAAGAGTTCGGACTGGAGGGAACTCAGAGAAAATATCCGCGTCAGCTTTCCGGAGGTATGAGGCAAAGGGCGGCGCTGTTTAGAACCTATATGTTTTCCAGAGAAGTGGCTTTGCTGGACGAGCCGTTCAGCGCATTGGATACGCTGACAAAGAGCGAGATGCACAGATGGTATCTGGATGTGATGGATAAGATTCATATGTCGACTCTTTTTATTACCCACGATATTGACGAGGCGATTCTGCTGTCAGACCGGATCTGTCTCCTGACAGGGAAACCGGGCCGGGTGACGGAGGAGATTGTGATAAAGGAGCCGAGACCCAGAAAGAGAGAGTTTAATCTGACAGAGGAATTTTTGAAATATAAGCGCCGGATTCTGGAGAGGCTTTAGAAGCTTTTTGAAGATTGACATAGGAAGTGATAAGGAAGTGACATGTATAATGATACCTTGTCACTTCCTTTTTTAAAGGAAAGATAGTGTAAGATTGTTGAAGCGACGGATGGATATTGGTATACTATATAAAGGGTAACAGATGTGAAGCGGAATTGAGAAAGTGTGGTTGGAAAGCATGGCAAAGCAGAAGAAGTTTAATATTACAGGGATCTGTATTCCAAAGCTGCATTATATGGTAGATACCGGCGACAAGGTTGATAAGATCATCGGGGATTATATTGAGTGTGATGAATATTTCACAATAAACCGGGCGAGACAATATGGGAAATCAACAACGCTGGAGATGCTTTATAATCGTCTGAAAACAGATTATCTTGTTCTGGATATCAGTTTTGAGGCAGCAGAGGACTGCTTTGCGTCTGTATATACGATGGTTCTGGGAGTTGTGAATAAGGTTGCCAGGGCATTATTGGAGTATGATGTTCCGGATGCATTGACGGAGATATGGAATTCGCCTGTTAGCACAGAGCTGCCGTTGGATTCACTAAGTACAAAGATTACCAGTTTTTGTAAAGCAAGCGAAAAAGAAGTTATTCTAATGGTTGATGAGGTAGATAAGGCTGCTGATAATCAGATATTCTTAAGTTTCTTAGGTTTATTGCGGGAGAAATATTTAAAACGGAGCGTGGGACGGGACTATACTTTCAAAAGTGTAATATTGGCGGGAGTTCATGATATAAAGAATCTGAAGATGAAGATACATCCAGAACAGATGGGGCATTATAACAGTCCGTGGAATATTGCAGCAGATTTTCAGATAGATATGAGCTTTCAGGTATCGGGAATTGAAAGCATGCTGATGGAATATGAGAGGGATAAACAGACAGGAATGGATGTACCGGCGATATCTGAATTAATATATGAATATACATCAGGCTATCCATTCCTGGTTTCTTACATCTGTAAATTGTTAGATGAAAGAAATTTTGCATGGACAAGAGAAGGTATTCAGGAGGCAGTAAAGATATTGGTTAAGGGACCGAATACGCTCTATGATGATATGATCAAACAAGTAGAAGAGTATCCGGAGATGAGTGCGATGTTGAAAAACATTCTTTTCCGCGGAATCGAGTATCCCTATAACGAGTATAATAAGGTGATCAATATCGGTAAGATGCTGGGATTTATTGAGGACAGAGAAGAAGTGACGGCAGTGTCAAATCGTATATTTGAGATGCAGTTGTACAGTTATTTCATTTCCGAAGAATATTCCAGAGGGCAGATTCCGGATGGTCAGCTTCCTGACAAGAATCAGTTTATTCAAGATGGAAACTTGAATATGGAGCTTGTGATGCGTAAATTCTATGAGTACTATAATTCCTTGTATCGGCAGGAGGATGCAAAATTTGTGGAAGAACACGGACGTAAGATATTTTTGATCTATTTGAAACCGATTATTAATGGAGTCGGTAATTTCTATGTTGAAGCAGAGACGAGGGATAAAACGAGAACGGATATTGTAGTTGATTACCGGGGAGTGCAGTATATAATTGAGACGAAATTGTGGAGAGGAGAAGGATATCATTCAGAAGGGGAGGAGCAGCTTTGGGGATATCTTAAGCAATATCGCTTGACGAGAGGATATCTGTTAAGCTTTTGCTTTAATAAGAAGAGGAAGAACAGAGGAATCAAGGAAATAATTTATAAAGGGAAATCCATATTGGAAGTAGTGGTATAAGGAAGATGATGAATAGAACATTTAATTCGAATGGTTATTGTGATCCGAGGCTGCATTATATGGTTGATTTATCCAGCCGTCTGAAAGAAATAAAAAGCATGATAGACGATGAGAAATACTTTACGATTAATCGTGCAAGACAATATGGTAAAACTACGATATTGTCCGCCCTGGCGGATTATTTGGATGATGGATATGAAGTTGTAAGTCTGGATTTTCAGACTATGAGTTCTTTATCATTTGAAAGCGAACAGTTATTTGTAGCGGCTTTTTCAGAAGAGCTGTTAGATCTGGCCGGAGAGCTTCCTGCTGATATTAAAGAAAAGCTTTCTGAATTTGCCGGCCAATCAGCGCAGATTAATTCTCTTCAGGCGCTTTTTAAAGTCATGAAAAACTGGTGCAAAGAGTCGGAAAAAAGAATTGTTTTAATTATAGACGAAGTAGATACTGCTGCAAATAATCAAGTGTTCGTTGATTTCCTGGCGCAGCTTAGGGCATGTTATCTGAAAAGAAGGAGGGTGCGGACATTCCAGTCGGTGATCCTTGCCGGAGTATATGATGTGCGCAGTATCAAGGGGAAGATACATCCGGATGAGACCTATATGGAAAATAGTCCGTGGAATATTGCTGCTGATTTTCTTGTGGATATGAGCTTTTCCAGTAAAGATATCGTTGGAATGTTAGTGGAATACGAAAATGACCGTCATACAGGCATGAATATGATTGAGATAGCAGATGTGCTCTATGATTATACATCCGGTTATCCTTATCTGGTGTCACGGCTCTGTAAACTAATGGATGAGCGGATTGCAGGGACGACAGGATTTGAGAATAAAAGCAGTGTGTGGACGAAGGCGGGCTGTTTGTCGGCGGTAAAAATGCTATTGGAGGAAAATAATCCGTTATTTGATTCACTGGTAAATAAATTATATCGATTTCCGGAATTGAACAAGGTTATTTCACGGCACCTTTTTCAGGGTCAGCCTATTGCATATGATGCAGATGATCCGATTGTCAGAAATGCACGGATGTTTGGTTTTGTAGAAGTTCATAATTCCATGGTACAGATTGCAAACCGAATATTTGAAACTCGTCTGTACAATCGATATTTATCAAATTATAAAGAACAAAACAGTGATATTTATACAGGAGGTTCGCGGGAGAATCTTGAAGCCAATCATTAATGGAACAGGTAATTGTTATGTAGAAGCAGAGACGAGAAACCAGGAGAGAATGGATCTGATTATTGATTATCACGGAGAGCAGCATATCTTAGAACTCAAAATTTGGCGAGGGAATGCATACAATGAAAGAGGCGAAGAACAACTTTCAGGATATCTGGATCATTTTGGTCTGAGAAAAGGGTATATGCTCAGTTTTAATTTTAATAAGAGGAAAGAGATTGGTGTGAAGGAGATTAGGCTGGGGAATAAGATACTGGTTGAAGCGGTTGTCTGAATGAGGGTTCGTGAGAATTTGTATCTGCGGTAATGGAGGGAAAGCGTATGGGCAGTTATCTGAATCCTGGAAACAAAGGATTCCAAGAAAGTCTGAATTCTGCAATTTATGTAGATAAAACCGGGTTTATTGAAGCGATGAATGCCGTCTTGAATACACAACAGAAGTTTGTTTGTGTCAGCCGACCGAGACGGTTTGGAAAATCCGTGGCGGCGAATATGCTTGCGGCATATTATAATCAGGATGAAGATTCTGCAGAGTTATTTGAGAATTTAAAAATCAGCCGGTCAAAGTCATATAGAAGACATTTGAATCAATATGATGTCATCAAGATCAATATGCAGGATTTTTTGAGTATGACTAATAGCATGGATGAGATGCTTTCTATGCTTTGTAAATATATTATTTTTGATTTGGCAGACTATTTTAAAGAGATTCACTTTAGGGATGAGGGGAATCTGATCCAGGTAATGAAGGATATTTTTGCCAAAACAAAGCGTCCGTTTGTTGTGTTGATTGATGAATGGGACTGTCTCTTCCGCGAATATCAGCAGAATAAGGATGCCCAGAAGAAATATCTGGATTTTCTCCGGGCGTGGTTAAAGGACAAAGATTATGTGGCGTTGGCTTATATGACGGGGATCCTGCCGATTAAGAAATACGGTTCTCATTCTGCTCTGAATATGTTCACGGAATATTCCATGACGGATCCGGGTGACTTGGCAGAATATTTCGGATTTACGGAAAATGAAGTCAAAGTTCTCTGTGCAAAATATGAGATGAGTTTCGAGGAAACGCGGGCCTGGTATGACGGTTATCGGCTGGTAACGCATACGAAAGACGGTGATGTATGCCATTTCATGTATAATCCCAAATCTGTAGTAGAAGCCATGCTCCGGCACAAATTCGGCACATACTGGAATCGGACGGAGACCTATGAAGCGCTTAAGGTCTATATTCAGATGGATATGGACGGGCTGAAAGATGCAGTGGTGCGGATGTTGGCAAGAGAAGAGATTCATATCAACACGGGGACATTTGAAAATGATATGACAACGTTCGCATCAAAGGATGATGTTTTGACACTGTTGGTACATCTGGGTTATCTTACTTATGACAGTACAGAAGAAACGGTTGCCATTCCGAATAAAGAAGTTTCACAAGAGTATGTAAATGCAATCAGTACCATGGACTGGCATGAGGTGATCCGCTCTGTGCAGGAATCCAGGAGGCTTCTTACAGCGCTGTGGGAGATGGACAGTCAGGCTGTGGCGGAGGGAATTGACCGCGCCCATAAGGAGATATCGGTTCTTGAGTATAACGATGAGAATTCTCTCAGTTGCACGATTAATCTGGCGTTCTATTTTGCAAGAGAATATTATACGATCATCCGGGAGATGCCAAGCGGGAAAGGATTTGCAGATATCTGCCTGATTCCTCGTAAGATGCATATGGATAAGCCGGCTGTGGTTATTGAACTTAAGTGGGATAAGGATGCGGCAGGGGCGATCGCGCAGATCAAGGATAAGAATTATGTGGACGCTTTGAAGGACTATGAAGGTAACCTGCTCCTTGCAGGGATCAGCCATGACAAAAAGAGTAAGACTCACACCTGTATAATTGAAAAGGTTAATTGCAAATATTGCAGATAACTTGATGAAGAGACCTACGTTTGCTTTTCCAGGCTGACGGAGGTCTTTTGTAATTCAGGAAATTATTTTAGGTTTCATGGACATATTCTTCCTGTAATCAAAAGTCTATTGAACCGCCGGCATAGATTATGATACAATTCAAAAAATTTCACCTGTAGGATTGAGATCGTACAGGCGGAGGAAATTTGGAGGAAGCAGATATGGCGCAGAACCATCAGTACGATTCGATTGAAAAATTACTTCAGTCAGTGAAAGACGAATTAAAGGATGAACCAAGGATCTTTAAGATATTCAAAAACTGTTATACACATACACTGGATACCACGGTGAAAACTATGCCGGACGGAACGACGTATGTGATTACCGGAGATATTCCGGCAATGTGGCTGAGAGACTCCGTAGCGCAGCTTCGGCCGTATCTGATTCCGGCGAAAGACGAGCCTGAGATTGTAGATATCCTGACAGGTTTATCGAGGCGGCAGTTCATGTATATTCAGACCGATCCATATGCGAATGCCTTCAATGAGCAGGATAACGGGAACTGCTGGGAGCATGACGATACAGAGATGAACGGATGGGTGTGGGAGCGCAAATACGAAGTGGATTCTCTCTGTTATCCATTACAGTTCGCATACCTGATCTGGAAGAATACCGGACGCACGGAACATTTTGACGAGGCATTCAGGGCGGGAGCAGAAAAGATTCTGGAAGTCTTCCGCACAGAACAGAATCATGAGGAGGGATCTCGTTATCGCTTTATACGGCGGAATACTTATTATACGGATACACTTTCAAGAGACGGCAGAGGAGCTCTGGTCAGATCAGGAATCGGTATGACCTGGTCAGGATTCCGCCCCAGTGACGATGCGTGTACATACGGATATCTTGTGCCGTCTAACATGTTTGCGGTTGTCGTACTCGGATATCTGGCGGAAATAGCGGAGGAGATTTTTCATGACAGGAGGCTGAGGGACGAGGCGGAAGCCCTGAGGAAGGAAATCTATGAAGGGATAGAATCATATGGAATTGCCAGGACGGAGGAATTCGGAGACGTATACGCTTATGAGACGGACGGATACGGCCAGTATAACCTGATGGACGACGCCAATGTTCCCAGCCTGCTTTCCATGGAGTATCTTGGATATGAAGGAAAAGATAAAGAGACGGCCGAGAATACAAGAAAGTTTATCCTGAGTGAAGCGAATCCGTATTATTATGAGGGAAGCAAGGCGGCCGGCATCGGAAGTCCTCATACGCCGGCGAAGTATATCTGGCATATCGCCCTGGCTATGGAAGGTCTGACCGCGCAGTCAAAAGAAAAGAAATTAGAGATCCTCAGGAAACTTGCGGAAACCGACGGCGGCACAGAACTTATGCACGAAGGTTTCCACGCAGACGACGATACGCGCTATACAAGGGAATGGTTTTCATGGGCGAACGCCATGTTCAGCGAGCTTGTGCTGGACTACTGCGGATATCGCGTAAAGCGCTGTTAAGAAGATGATCTGGTACAGAGTTGCATTAATTTCGAAGTAAAGGGCAGGTGTATTTTACTCGAAGATTCATGCAATGCCGTACTAGCAGCAGGAAAAGCAGATGGCAGGCAAATAAGTGATGAAATGTGAAAGATGTGAATAATGTGCACCAAAACTAGAATTCTCTGAATTGATATAGTATGCCTGGCATAATAAAATGGTACTAGTGTAGAACAATCCGTAGTATTATGGGGCAGAATATAGCTATTAAAAAGGAGGCCAGGTTATGTTTTTGACGGACAGAAAATTAGAAAGACGTATAAGCGAGATTGAGCAGTATAGATACAGGGATATTATCGGATTAAAAGATTTTGCGGCAGAAGAAGATCGACAGGGAGTCGTGAATCCATCCCTTCCGGAATTCCGGGAATGTGAGACTTTAGAGGTGGGACAGACATGGAAAGGGCGGGACCGTTTTCTCTGGCTGCATAAAGATGTAAGGATTCCTGCGGAATGGAAAGGGAAGAAGATAGTCGGTATCTTTGATTTTGGCAATACCGGAGGAGGAAATAATTCCGGCTTCGAATCTATGATTTATGTGAATGGGAGCATGTACCAGGGAGTAGACGTTAACCACAAAGAGGTATTTTTTGAGGATTCCCTCTGCGGAAAAGATGTGGACGTTACTTTTCGGCTGTGGTCGGGGCTTGAGGGCGGCGGCGTTCCGACGGAGCAGGAGCATAGGATTGCCCGGGCAGATCTGGCGTGGCTGGATGAGAAGGCGGATGATTTTTACTACATGGCGTCTATGGTGAGTCAGACGATAGAAGAGCTTGACGATTCGTGTCCGGTCCGGCATGATCTCCGAAGGGCGCTTGACAGTGCGTGCCACTGTATCGACTGGTCTTATCCGGGAAGCGAGGGTTTCTATGAGTCGGTACATCAGGCGGACGATGAGCTGAACAGAAGCATCGATTCTATGGATAAGAATTCCATGATCAATGTGTACTGCGTTGGACATACCCACATTGATGTGGCGTGGCTTTGGAGGCTTAAGCATACAAGGGAAAAGTGCTCCCGGTCGTTTTCAACGGTATTCCGTCTGATGGAAATGTATCCGGAATATATTTTCCTGCAGACCCAGCCCCAGCTTTATGAATATATGAAAGAAGAGTTTCCGGATATCTATGAAAATATCAGGAAAAGAGTAAAGGAAGGACGCTGGGAGGCCGACGGCGGCATGTGGGTGGAAGCCGACTGCAACCTGACAAGCGGGGAATCCCTTACCAGGCAGATTCTGATCGGCAGTAAATTCATAAAAGACGAGTTTGGCAAAGAAGTGGAATATCTGTGGCTTCCGGATGTGTTCGGATATTCGTGGGCGCTTCCGCAGATCTTGAAAAAAGCCGGAATCAACACGTTTATGACCACGAAGATCAGTTGGAATCAGTATAACCGTATGCCTCACGATACGTTTATGTGGAAAGGGATCGACGGAAGCGAAGTCCTGACTCATTTCATCACAACGCCGGAGCCGTGGAACGAAAGAGATTCCTGGTTCTATACTTATAACGGAAAACTGCTTCCAAGGACGGTAAAAGGCGTATGGGACTCATACAGTGAGAAGCACATGAACAAAGATCTGCTGATCTCATTCGGGTTTGGAGACGGCGGCGGCGGTGTGAACCGTGATATGCTGGAATACCGCAGAAGGATGGATAAGATTCCGGGGCTTCCGAATGTTAAGATATCCACCGCGGGAGAATATTTCCGTAAGCTGCATGAAACGGTGGAAAAGACGAACCAATATGTCCATACATGGGACGGGGAGCTATATCTGGAATATCATCGGGGGACGTACACAAGCCAGGCTTATAACAAACGCATGAACCGAAGGATGGAACTGCTCTACCGCCGGGCCGAGTGGCTGACGGTGATGGAAGCTCTCCTGGCAGGAGATATAGGAAGAGCAAAGCAGGAGGAATTGACGAAAGGCTGGAAACATATCCTGACGGATCAGTTCCATGATATTATTCCGGGCTCTTCCATTCACGAGGTTTACGAAGATTCCAGGGAAGATTACGCATATATTGAAGGAATTGCCCGCAGGGTAGAACAAGAAGCCTGTGAAAATATGCTTGAGCAAAAGGGGAATACATATACGGTGTTCAACGCCTCAGGATGGGATATGGATCAGATCATCACGATTCCGGGCGGCGCCGACGGCGTTTACAGGGATGCGGACGGAAACGAACTGATCTCGCAAAAAGGGCATGGAGCGGCTTATGTTGAGGTGAGAGACGTGCCTGCCATGGGGACGAAGACGGTTATTTTCGAGGAGTCTTTTGAGGAAATCCAGAGGGATGCGCCTAAGGCAGCGTTTACGGTCAATGGAAGGGATATTGATTCGCCTTATTATCAGATTACTCTGAACCAGTATGGGCAGATTACGAGATTATATGACAAGACCTGCGCCCGGGAGGTGATTCCCGAGGAGCAGCGGGCGAATGTGCTCCAGGTATTCGAGGATAAGCCTCTTGATAACGACGCATGGGATATTGACATCTTCTATCAGGAAAAAATGCGGGAAATCACGGATCTCACAGCATTTGAGATAACAGAGATGTGCCCTCTCAGCATGAATATCCATATGGAGTGGAATTATATGAATTCTTGTATCAGGCAGGATATGATTCTTTACAGCAGCAACAGAAGGATTGATTTCAGGACGAACGTAGAATTCCATGAGCAGCATCAGCTCCTGAAAGCAGCGTTTCCGGTGGATATCCGGTCGACCTACGGGACATATGACGTACAGTACGGCAATGTAAGGCGTCCCAACCATTGGAATACCAGTTGGGATATGGCGAAGTTCGAGACGGTGGCGCACAGGTGGGCGGATCTCTCTGAGAGAAATTACGGCGTAAGTTTACTGAACGACTGTAAGTACGGACATGATATAAAAGATAATGTAATGAGGATATCCCTCTTAAGGGCGGGGACGCATCCGGACCATCTCCAGGATCAGGGAGAGCATACCTTTATCTATTCCCTGCTTCCGCATAAGGGAGACTTTGTAGAAGGAGAGGTTGTAAAAGAAGCTTTTGCGTTAAACGAGCCGATGCAAGTTGTGAAAGGGGAGAGTATTCTAGGGTATGACAGTTTCTTATCCTTCGATAATGAACAGGTGGAAGTAGACGCGGTTAAGAAGTCGGAGGACGGAAAATATATCGTGGTTCGTTTCCATGAATTTGCGGGCTCCAGACAGGAAGTGGCATTGAAGCCCGGATTTACCTGGCAGGCATGGGCGCAGTGCGATCTGAGAGAACGTCCGGTGTCAGAATTTGTGCGGGATGAGATTCGTATGGATCTCCATGCATATGAAATAAAGACAATATTGATAGAAGTGTAGATGCTGTACTGGTACATCATTGTATAATCAAAAGGGTTATTGTTCTGATTTTTTACAGAAAGTAGGGCTTGGCGCGGGACAGATGCTTGTAATCATCATGTGCTGGACAAATATTGAATTTTTTACATTGCAGGTGAGGATATTTCCGTTTACAATTATATTTATGATATTATTTGCCGCGGCGGTCCTTGTTACGCCTAATCTCTATATGCTTGCAAGCCGTTATGAGATGAAAAATATACAGATAGCCAAGACCGCGGTTACGCTGTTGATCGCGAAGCCGGTGTCTGCTCTGGGGAACATCGTGGCGCTCGGCGTCGTTCTTGCGGCGTTTGAGATATCGGCAGGAACGACGGTGCTTTTTATGGGAAGCGTCTATGGATTCCTCGTAATGTTTATGAATCAGAGCGTTCTGCGGAAATTAGAAAGTAAATAAATATCAGGATTAGAGGAAATGTGGAAGAAAGGCCGCATTTCCTCTTTGTGCCGTCATATAATCTGCACAGTCTGTCGGAGGGAGCATGAAATGGATATCAAAGGACCAAAACAATTATATAATAAATTATTGTTCATTTATACATTTATCCTGGTTTGTGTCATATCAGCGTTGGTTACTTATTTTTATACCAGTACGAAGAACCGTTTTTTAGAACAGAATCTAAATTATACAGAGATGATGAGTGAGACGGCCGCCTCCTATCTGGAAGATTCTTCTGATATGGCAGAATATATTCATGAAGATTTGTACAAGTCGGATATGGAATTAAAGGACGTTCTGCATTATATGACGGACGAGCCTTCGGATTATCTGAGATACCGTCTTGATACCTACAGCGAGAACAAGATCAGTGAATATAATGGAATCGATAAGTTTTTCGTTGACGCGTTTCAGGCATACGGCAGCCTGAACCATATCACGTTATACAGCTATACGCGGGACGAGACTACAGAATATACGAGGGACGGAAAAAGCTACAGGAGGAAGGGGGACGCGGATTTTAAAAGGATGCTTGAAGAAAGCGACCTGGTGGGAGAGGACTGCTTTTCTTATCTGAAAGAGATACGAGATCCGTCAACGATGCAGGTAAAGGGCTGCATGCTCCTGGGATTCAGGAGTAAAAGGTTCGAGGGGATTCAGCAGTATTACTCCCGGGCGGAATTGTTCGTATATAACGAGGCGGGAACGGTCGTGTTCGATTCTACGCAAGGGCACGATATTTCCGAGATTATTGCGGCAAAAGACAGAGGAGATCTGGAAAATGTCCTCGAAGCATACGTGGAGCAGACCACGGACGGACAGTACTATGCCGTAAGCTATCTGGAGAAGAAGCGGGCGGCAAAGGTTCCGGTATCGATTATGATTATGATTCTGTCGGTGGGAATCGCCGTGATGATCCTGGGAGAGCTCTTTGTAAGATATTATCTGCAGAAGCTTGCAAAGAGGTTGAACCGGATATTAGACGGAATGACACAGGTCATGGCTAATTAGAGGTAATCAAAAGAGGAAAGGAAAAGCACAATCCAGACGGAACCGGCGATACCGTCAAGAAATATTTGTGAGTTGGCAAGAATCCTGATATAATGGGTGTAAACGCCCATCCGGGGCAGAAAGGCAGGGAGAAAAATGCACATCAGCTACAAACCGCTCTGGCACACATTGATAGAGCGCAACATGAGGAAAGAGGATTTAAGGCTTGCCGCTGGCCTGACCACAAATATGATTGCCAACATGGGCAAAGAAGGGAAACATATCAGCATGGACACACTTGCCCGTATTTGTGAAACGCTGGATTGTGGCATTATGGACGTGATTGAGCTGGCCAGTGACGAGCCTTCCGCCACAGGAGGGAACGACAATGGAAAAACTGAAAGAAAGAATCACAGAGAACGGCATTGATTATATTCTGGTAGGCGACTACTACATCCCGGACTTGAAGCTGCCGGAGGAAAGCCGCCCCATCGGACGCTATGGGCGGCTGCGCCGGGAATATCTCAAACAGGAACACCCAGCATAGTACAGCTTCCTTATCCTGACCGGGAAATTATGGACATACCTTGTCGACCTGAACGAGCAGGCGGAGGAACGGCTGGACTTAATCATTGAGCAGATGAAAGCCGCCGAGGGAGTGACGGAGGAACTGAAAGCCCAAAACCAGCTTGAATGGGTAGGCCAAATCAAAACTTTTGGATTTTTCCTGAAATCCAAACTTCAAAAAAATCCAAACTTTTACTCATAACCTCAATGAATGCAGTGTTTTGAAGGAAAAAAGTTTGGATTTCTTTTTTTCTTCATCTCCAGCTATCATAATGATGGAGGTGATATAGATGAATTTATTTCATTCAGACAAAACTTATGAAGATCTTCTTCAGGAC
>CAJTAL010000011.1:0-100074 GCA_910574285.1 Lachnospiraceae bacterium
AATATTTTAAGCGTGCAGAAATTACTTTTAAAGAGGACCAGAAGCATGGGATGCATTCCATGCGTTCTTCTTTAGCAAGCAACATGCTTAGAAGTGAGGTCCGCATTAGACTGTTTATGTGGATAACCACATAAACAATCCACGAGAACCGTGTCGTAATTCTTTTTTACTTCATTGATGCAGGTTTTCAGTACGCTTTCACGGCTTATGGCGTTAATCAGCCTTACTTCCAGCCCCGACAGTTCAATGTTGGACGGGAGCAGGTCAACGCCCTCGTCATGGTGCAGGATGCTTCTGGAAACATCGACGGTTTTATCATCAATGATGTCCTGCATGATGGTCGAGAGCGTGTCGGGCAAGTCGTCTGGTCGGTTGTAACCGAGCGACATGGTTAGGTTTGCCTGTGCATCGGCATCAATGAGCAGTACCTTTTTGCCCTGCTGTGCCAGAGCCACGCCCAGATTGACCGCCGTGGTGGTCTTTCCAACGCCGCCTTTCTGGTTAGTTAAAGCGATTACTTTGCAATTTGACATAGGGTGCGTCCTCCTTTCGCATAGATTTAGCCACTTTGTCAAGGTGGCTATGTAAGAGTACCAGAGAACGCAAAAAAGCCGCTTACTCTTAAAAAATCAATAAGAATAAGCGGCTCTGTGATGTGCCTTAGACATATTCAATTTTCATTCTCTTTACTGGTGCGTTTACGACCTTAAATATCAGTTCGTCAACGCAGTCTGTATATCTGCCCTGCTGTATGAGCTGGTTTTTCAGTTCTACAAGGCTATGTAGTAAAATGCTCCGTTCTTGGCTATCTATATATAAATGATTTTTCCTTTTTCTCATACAACTCGCTTAAACTATCAAAAAATAGTAAGTGGAAATCTTATATAGATGCTGTATCATCTGATTGAATCTCAAGAACTCTTTCATATTTTTGCTGAACCATAGCTTGAAATTCTTTTAATATAGCCCTTGATGCGTTTCTTATATTTTCGCTTTTTGAATCTCTTGCAAAATATATTTTTCGCACACTCACTTCAAAAAAATTATTTCTGGCATGACTACGAAAATAATGTGGAAATCCATATTCTACTATACACTTACCTTTTGCCGCCCCAATATTAAATTGATACTGCGATTGCACTTGCCTTAAAATCAAAAAATCATGATATTGTTTATCAGATATATATTCTACATTCTCTAAAGTTTCACCTTTTTCACTATTAATTATAATATTTTTAACAGACCCCTCCATCCATTTTGCATTATCAGGCATCGTGAATGTCTTATCTGGACCAATTTCGATATTCTTTACTGCTTGAAAGAATAAATATCCATTTGGACTATCATTTGCAAGTTGCAACATAAAAGCAAACCTTTGATTATTATTAAATTTATCGGATGTTATTTCAAACGTGTCTTCCCTACTAGATATTTCTCCCTCTGTTAATAAATGATTAGACACTGATTTGATTATTTTTTTATTGATAGTTTCCGTTTCCGAAGATGTATATTCATTGTTAAAACAAATCATACTATCAGTTGATGTTTTTTCAACCTCCACTCTTCCAGTATATCTACTCTTATTATTTGCCCAATCTTTAGTAACATCCTCCCTGATAATTGCATAATCCAATACTAATTTATTTGGAGTATCCATGTTAAAGCTCAAATCAGTATCAAAATCAAAACAATCATACTCATCAAGTAATTCATGTTTTTTTATTAAATCCTGTGGAATCAAATTGTTTAAATTATTATCTGATTGAGATTTTGTTTTTGTAATTCTTGTCTTAAGACTGTCCTCTTTTGTTTTTTGCAGTTCCTGCAATTTTTCAAATTCCTTTGGGCTTAATATTGACAATGTTAAAATCGGGATAGATAATCGTTTATTGCTGTCACCAATATACACTCCTCTCTCGGCAAGAAGAGCCTTCATATCTGACTCACTGATACAAGATTTATTTAACAATGGCTTTAAGCGTTCTCCTACTGGCAACAAAGTATCTGTATTGATGCTATCATTCATTCGTTCACACCTCATCTCTAAAATCTGGATCATAAGTTAAAACTGTAATTTTATCAGTAAAACTAGAATCTTCAAATTCTGATTTTGCAGATATTACTGCTTCACTATCTTCAAATTCATTATAATTTGGGAAAGCAATTATTATATTTGCCGCCCAGTCAAATGTAATTTCTTGTGCTAATCCAATTAAACGTCTAAGATACTCTTCACAAAATTCATCTTTTACAAGTAAAAGTAGTATATTTTGATTATTCTGATTTATTGCCATAGGCAAGACATCTGAATTTAAATATTCATAAGGTAAAATTGTTCCGCTATACTTTCGATTTATATTAGCATTATTTAATCCAGTATTAATATAAAAAAATTTACAGTTATCTTCCCCATATTTAGATTTTGCAAATTTAATTGAAGTATAAAGAAACTGTGCACGATTATTATCTATAAGTGCTACAGTATCATAATGACATTCTTCTCTAAGATAAAATCCTCCAATTTTATCAATTACAGATTCTTTTTCTCGTCCATCATTTCGATTTCTGTCAATCCAAAATATCAATGAAGAATATATTTTCTTATTTGTAGCAGCAATCTTTCGTTTCGATATTTCGCAAGCTGGATAACACTCACTTGCAAAAGCAATATCTACCAAAAATTCTTTAAATTTACTTTTAATTCCATCCTCCGTTTTAGGATAACCATCACGACATTTTACGCTAATAAGCACATCATGTTTTGTTGCATCTCGAAGTGGAGACTTATACTGAAACACATAATCTATTCCATGTTTCTCCGACTTTTCAGAACCTTTCTTTTTATGGGTTTCTTGATAAACGCATGGTACTGTTACACCACTATTACAATTCTTCCAACCAAAAAGTTCTAATAAATTTTTTACTATTTTCTCACCATATTCACCTGAACTTTTTGCCTTTTCTCCTCCAGCCATTTTCATTCCCCCTCCTACTTTTCACTGGTGTAGTATATTTTATAATACCGCATCTGCTTTTCAGTATCATATCCTTGCTCTATTACTTCTTCAACTGCATTTATTTTTGATGGGATTTTTATCTCAATATCAGAATCCAATTTAATAAAATTTCGAATTTTCTTTTTTGCTGCTGTAACAGCTTGTTTTGAAATTTCAAATGTCCCTTCAAATTTAGAATTTAAATCATTCTCTTGCACATATGATTTAAATGCTTTGCAATGGTCTTCATTCTCACAAGTATTATCTATAAAATCATCAACTTCAAAATTATCATGAGTTTCAAAATATTGTACAGATTTATTCAAAAAAGAAACCTTACTTGTTTTTTCTAAATCTGGTTGCTTACTTATGAATTTTTTACACATATTAAGAACCTTAGAAGTGTTCGTATATGCATCTTCTATTTCTATAACTCTCAAAAAGTCATTCTTCCAATACAACGCATCGTTTCGGCTTGTATCAACAATATATATTTTTTGGGGAATTTTTTTTTCAAAATCAAAAATCAAACATCCTTTATCCAATTTTTTAGTATTAATACCCTTCTTACAAGAAACACTAAATGACTGCTTTAATTGCTTTATATCAATATAAAAATCCTTTGTTTCAGATTTAAATATACCAACTGCGTTAGTCTTATATCCATCAATGATGCAATCTTTTATATAAGCAATATATAGTTCTCCTTTCTTTATGTTTGGATGTGTTGAAACCGCATAAAGATGTTTTGCTATATTTATTGACTGCTCAACTAACAAATTAGGTGATTGAAATATTGTAGAAGAGTATATATATATTTCATTTAATTTCACACTAGTCTCATGAGTAAATTGATATGATAATTCAAAATTAAACGATGAAAAAAAATATTCTTTTATATATTGTTCAGTAGCATCATCAACAATCGCAGAACTTGTTTCAGTAAGTATAATTTCTTCATCTTTACTTTTGTTACCAACTATATGTACAGCTAAATCCAAAACTTTTGCATTTGAAAAATCTACCATTTTAATACACCGACTTTCTTTCTCTTATTTTATCTATAAACTTTCCATTTATCATAAACATGTTTCTATTTACTTCCGCTCTTTCTCATTCGCTATTGCATCAAATATTTTCTTTTCTCTCACAAATACCACCAGCCTCTCTTGGTTTCATTACACAAGAAAGTAACGATGACACACAAAGGGTGAACAAAAGAGAAAATATCCCACCATTTCTATGAGCCTATCAAATCATCCGAAAATATTCCAACGCTTCCCTTATAGCCACTTCTTTCTCTGGCGGGCATTTCGGCTGTCTGGAATTTTCCGATTTCGGCAGATTATAATTCACCCTCTCAATTATACCACACTTCTGCTTTATTTGTGCAATATAAAGATTACTTACCTTTAGTCCACTATGCTCCAACACATAATCCTTGATTTCCTCATAGGTGGCTTTGCTCTCCGCCGCCGTCAAATCAAGCTCGTCCATCTGAAGCTCCACCTCGATATGTTGGTCTGAATGAAGTTTGGACAATAAACATACCGTCTCCACATGATAAGTCCCCGGGAAGAGGTCTATCCCCCCAATCTTCTCCACCCGGTACCCTCTCCCCTGCAGCATCTCCAGATCCCGCACCAAACTTGTAGGCTTACAGGCAATATACACCATCCTCTCCACCCCAAAATCTGTAATCTTCTGGAGCGCCTTCGGATTTACCCCGTCTCTCGGCGGATCCAACACGATCAGATCCGGCTTCTCACGAAGCTCATCGATAACCTTCAGCACGTCTCCCGCCCAGAATACACAGTTCGTCAGCCCGTTCAGTCCGGCATTCTCCTTTGCCGCCTCCACAGCTTCTTCTACAATCTCAACACCGACCACCTTCTCCGCCACCGGCGCCAGGATCTGTGCGATTGTCCCTGCCCCGCTGTACAAATCAAAAATCACCTTATCCCTTGTCTCTCCGATATATTCTCTTACTGTTTCATACAGTACTTCAGCCCCCAATGAATTTGTCTGGAAGAAAGAAAACGGCGTGATTTTAAATTTGAGTCCCAGAAGCTCTTCATAGAAATAATCCTGTCCGTACAGGATCTCAGTTCCTTCATTCTTTATAACATCCGCCACACTGTTATTTTGCGTATGCAGGATTCCCGTGACCGTACCGCCAAGTTCCAATGAAAGCAGTCTCTTTACCCATTCCCCTTCATTAAACTTGTTCTCACTAAAACTGCATTCTCCTGTTGTCACAATGTCAATCAAGATCTCCCCTGTTTTTACAGCCTTGCGCACCAGAAGATGGCGAAAAAAACCTGTATGTCTCATACGGTGATAGTAGGGAAGCCCCGTTTCTCTTGCATATTCCAGAGTACACAACAGAATCTTCCTATAGTCCTCATCTACAATCCTGCATCCTCCCACATTCACGATATCGTGGAAACTTCCGCGCTTATGCATCCCCAACGCCAACGGACCGTCCTTATATTCATCACCAAAGGAGAATTCCATCTTGTTGCGGTATCCTTCTCTGACCGGGCTTGGCTTTATTCCTTCCCAGATGTATTCTCCTTTCACTGCTTCATCCATCATGGTTTTGATCTGTTTATTCTTCATCTTTATCTGCTCTTCGTAGGGAAGATTCTGATAAGTACATCCCCCGCACTTTCCAAAATGCAAACACGGAGAAGCTATTTCCAGAGGAGAAGACTCGAGTACCTCTAAGATTCGTCCTTCTGCCTTCTCTTTACGGATCTTGTTGACAGAAAAACGTATCCTTTGTCCCGGAATTCCATTTTTTACAACCACATATTTACCCTCATCCGGCAAAAATACTTTCCCCTTATTCGGAAAATCCACGGACTCGATCATACCTTCGTACACTTCTCCCTTTTTCATAGCGCCTGTTCCCCCTTTTTCTTTTTTGGACTCTCTATTCCATAATGTCCACTCCCAGACATGTTAATATACTACAGAATAGCCCTGCCTGCACATCTGCAATCTATTTTCTTCCAGTATTTTGCTTTCAGGATCGTTTCATCCCGCTCTACCGTTTTTCTCATTCATTATTGCTTATTTGCCAGCAATCTTTATCTCTTTATTTCCGATACTTCGCTTTCAGGATCGTTCCATCCTGCTCCACCGCTATCTTTTCTATACTCTTTACATACTGGTTGAACTGTGAATATCCATAATCGCTGATCTTAAAATCCTCGTACTTTTCATAAACTTTATTTCCAAGCATACTGAGTCCGACTCCGTTCTTCCCGGCTTTCTTCACCAGATCAAACACATATCTGTCGATATCTTCCTTCATCCCCCAGTCTTCCTTCAATGCGACGGCCATCAGATTTCCTTTTTTCACCAACTGGATTCTTGTGAATTCCTCCAGGAACTTCGAAAGCATGTTATATCCATAACTCCGCACATCAAAATCCGGATACAGGCTGACCAGACGGCTCCCCACTTCTCCAAGACCCGTCGGCCGGTTATTGTCCTGATTCTCAATGACCATCTTGATGATCGCGTCCTCAATCCGCTCTTTACTCAGTTTACCGTGCGTTTCTCCGGCTTTTGGATTCCTCGGCTCCTGTTCATTCAGAAGATTCTCCAGAATAGTAAATTTGTCACACGCCTTACGAAATGGCTCCGGAGTCTTATTCTCTCCCATACCGATCACCATCTTCGCACTCTCCCTGAGACGGGTCACCAGCCGCGTAAAATCACTGTCGCTGGATACGATACAAAATCCGTCCACATCATTCGTATATAAGATATCCATTGCATCGATGATCATTGCCGAGTCTGTCGCGTTCTTCCCCTGAGTGTAGCTGAACTGCTGAACCGGCATGATAGAATTCGTCAGAAGTTCTTCCTTCCAACTGGAATTGTGCGTGCTCGTCCAATCACCGTATATCCTCTTATATGTGATAACCCCATACTTCGACAGCTCGGTAAGTATAGGCTTAATATATTTTGCAGATACATTATCCGCGTCAATTAATAGTGCATAGCATTGCTCTTCCATCATATTCCTCCTTTCTTGACTGCATACTCCACATAACAAGTATAACCCAACTTAAATACCTTATTTTTTCGGTAAACCTACCAACAAAACATAAGGTTATCTAAGTTGGGTTATACTAAGCTCCTGACCTGCTTCCTTTACTGCAGATTCAGCGATACGTTCTCCTATACCTGATCATCTTCATTGAAGAAATCGTCATCAAAATCATCCTCGAAATCTTCTTCGAAGTCTTCCAGATAATCTGGTGTAAAGAAACAATAAACCGCATAAGCAATCGCCGCAACCGCCGCAACCGCACCGATAATAGCCAAAACCCAGAGAACTGTTTTACAGTTCTTGTCTTCTTCCTTCTTATTCATCAACTCGCTCAGTTTCGTTGCTGCAATAATTTCCTCTACCTTATTCATGCCTCCTACATCCTTTCCTCTGCTTTTTCAGGCTATGTCCGGATCATCTTTTATACCGGCCAAAACCCAACAAGTTTAAATACTGATTTTATTATAACACTATAATTTTGAGATTACTATAATTTTATAAAAAAATTACAACAAATATATTACAACGATATATTATCATAAAATATACTACAACAATATATTACAACAAATATATTATAACAATATATTGCAACAAATATATTATAACAATATATTACAACAAATATATTACAACAATATATTACAACAAAACATCAGACTTTCCTAAGTTTCGCAAATGCCGCAAACATCTTCTTTGTTCCCGCGCCGTCAAAATCCACCGTAACTTCATAATCCCGACCGCCTTCTACAATCGCCGTAACCGTCCCTTCTCCGAACTTCACATGGCTTACTCTGTCTCCCGTCTCATACGCCAGTTTCCCGCCTGCCGGGGTTCCAAACTGCTTTACCGGTTTCTGCACTGCATAGACCTTGGTCTGGAAAGCCTGTTTTGCCTGTGTATATGTATTTTTCTTCGGGATCTCGATCTCCTTTTCCTTCTCAAATGCATTTCCCTTCGAAATCAGCTTCGAAGGAATCTCTTTCAGAAATCTTGACATAGGGTTAAACTGAGTCTCACCGCGGACCATCCGGCGTCTTGCACAGGTCAGGGTAAGTTCTCTCTGGGCTCTGGTAATCCCTACATAGCAGAGACGCCTCTCTTCCTCCATATCTTCTATATCATCGGAAGTAATCGTCAAATAACTCGGAAAGATCCGGTCTTCCATGCCTGCCAGATACACATGGGGAAATTCCAGCCCCTTTGCGCTGTGGAGGGTCATCAGCACCACATAATCATTGCTCTCATCCAGGCTGTCTATATCTGCCACCAACGCAACCTCCTCCAGAAAGCCGCTAAGTGTTGCCGGTTCATCCATTTCCTCGCAAGTCTCCTCGTATGCCACAATCTTACTCATCAATTCGTCGATATTCTCAATCCTGGTCTCTGCTTCTTCATCCCCCTCCTCTTTCAGACTTTCCACGTAGCCGGTCTCATCCAGAATCTCCTGCATCAGATCCGATACACTCATCTCCCCGGCGTCTGCCTTGAAATGTTCGATCAGAGCCGCAAATGACTCTATCTTAGACACGCCTCTTCCTATTCCCGGAATCAAATCGGCGGCCCGGAGAGCTTCGTAGAACCCAATCTCTTTCTGCGCGGCATATTCCTGGACACGGTTAATCGTCGTAAGGCCAATCCCCCGTCTCGGCACATTGATGATTCTGCGCACCGCAAGGTCATCCTTCCCGTTATCCACCGTCTTCAGATAACTCAGCACGTCCTTAATCTCACGCCTCGCGTAGAAATTAATGCCGCCCACAATCCGATAAGGGATATTCGCCGTCACGAATTTCTCTTCAAACAGACGAGACTGTGCATTAGTCCGGTAGAGAATCGCATAACTGTTATAGGCGCCCTCTCCACGGCCCACCCGCTGTCTGATATCGTCTACGATATATTCCGCTTCGTCATAAGCCGAATCTAACTGCCGAAGTTCAAGCTTCTCTCCTTCACCGTTTGCCGTCCAGAGAGTCTTGTCCTTCCTGCCGTAATTATTCCGGATCACCGCATTCGCCGCATTCAGAATATTCCCGGTAGAACGGTAGTTCTGCTCCAGCTTGATCACCTTCGCATCCTCAAAGACCTCCTCAAAACTCAGGATATTTTTAATATTCGCCCCTCTGAACCTGTAGATAGACTGATCGTCGTCGCCAACCACGCAGAGATTCCGGTATTTTGAAGACAAGAGCCTTACCATTTCAAACTGCACCGTATTCGTATCCTGATACTCGTCCACCATAATATAGCGGAAACGTTCCTGGTAATTCTCCAGTACGTCTGCCTGTGTCTGGAATAACTGTACGGTTTTCACCAGGAGATCGTCAAAGTCCAGCGCATTATTCGCCCTTAGTTGCTTCTCATACTCCTCATACACTTCCGCAATCTTCTGCTGCGCGAAATCACCTTCCGCTCTCAGCCGGAATTCCTGAGGAGTAATCAGCTCCTCTTTCGCATGGGCAATATGGCTAAGCAGAGTTTTTTCCTTGTACATCTTCGTATCTATCTTTAATAATTTACAGATATCCTTCATCAAAGACTTCTGATCGTCACCGTCATAGATCGTAAAGCTTGAATCGTATCCAAGCAGCGGGATATGTCTTCGCAGAATCCTGGCACAGCTTGAATGAAACGTGCTCACCCAGACACTCTCAGAGCCGAATCCCACCAGCTTATCCACACGCTCCCGCATCTCGTTCGCCGCCTTATTGGTAAATGTGATTGCCAGGATATTCCATGGATTCACCCCAAGTTCGTCAATCAGATAGGCAATCCGATGGGTCAAAACTCTCGTCTTACCTGATCCCGCTCCTGCCAGTATTAAAAGCGGTCCTTCTGTATGAAGCACCGCCTCTTTTTGTTGTTCATTTAACGTATCGTATATGCTCAATCCTTTCGTTTCCTTTCCTCCGATTTGAAATCACGATACCATTATAGGTTCTTTATGCCAGAAATGCAAGAGTTATAACCGCTCATATTCTCTTATCGTATTAATATTTCGAAGCATCCCGCACATCTCTACATTCTCTAAGATATCCACATACAGGATATCCAGCCGCTTAAGCGCTTTCGCAAGCCGGTATTCCCCGGCTACAATCTGCTCTTTAAAGACTGCGCCCGCCCTCTTCCTGTAGATTGCGGCCAGAGGATGAATCCTCCCGTCCGCAATCGGTACAACACCGTCTACAGGATGACTCCGCCGATATTCTTCCCTTTCCATCTCCCTTTTCAGAAATCGATATAGATCAATCTCCAGAAACGGCATATCACAAGCAGCAACCATCACCGATTCACTGTCTCCTTCCTCAGGCAAAGCAGATGGCCGGCAGATAGGCGGCCGCAGATGAGAACATCCGGCATGAAGGCCTCCGATGGGTCCGCAGTCTGAATAGATATCCGTAAGTGTCTTACATCCTTCGTATTCCCTGTGTATCTCTTTCCCGTAAGAAATCAGGATAACCTCCGTCTCCTTCTTAAATTCCCTGATAATATGTTCTATAAACGTATGATTCCGGTACACCAGATCTCCTTTATGCCTTCCGCCCATCCTCATACTCTTTCCGCCTGCAAGTATCAACCCATCCATCGGCATTGCCTCCCCTGTCCTTCTTCTTCCGTTCCAATTCCATAACAAGCAGAATCCGTTCACAGTCCGCTCCTTCCATCGCGTCTACTTCCATGATCTCATTCAATCTTGCAATACGGGGAAGAAGCGTATTGCGATGCAGCTTCATCTTAGCCGCGGTAGAAGCCACATTGCGCTTCATCCGCAGATACCAGTACAGTGTTTCACAGAGCTCCCGTCCTTTTTCCTGCCCGTCTTTATAAAGTGCATTGATCTCTTCTGAGTCTGCAGTATCCATCTCCATCTGCTCACTGATACATTCCACTGCAAGCTCATAATAGTAATTCTCCGTCAGTCTGATATTCCCCCGCTCCATCTTCTCTCCGGCAAGACGCAGCACCCGTTCCTGTAACCTTCGATTTTCCTCTTTATCTGACAGGTTTTGAAATCCGTTGCCGATCACTATCTGCCCCTCCAGATCTTTCATACATTTTCTGCAGGCCGCAACCAGTCGATTTCTGTCTTCCTTCCCTTTTATACAGGATACAAACATATTTTTTCCTTCCGGATCATTTAGCTGTCCCAGGAATCCACCGTCCTTCTCTACCGCATCATAGATCTTATCCAGATCCTCGCTTTTTTCCGCAAGCACCCATAGATAGTCCGGCTGTGAATCCTCCCCTTCCTGAGAAAATTGCTTTTTCATACTGTAATTCTGAAGCAGGATATTTGCCAGCCACTCTGCCGCTTTTTCTGATCTTCCAGGCATTACACAGGTTATAATCTTTCCTTCTCCGCCCGGATATTCTTTTTCAATCTTTATATCTGCCCCCTCCCGCGATGCCTGCTCAAGACCCGCAGAAGCCAGAAGCCGTCCATACCGGTCGTATTCTCCAATTGGAATTCCCGTATATTTCCAGAGTTCCTCCAATATCTCTTGCTTAGAATTTCCATAATTGCTCCCGGAAAGTACTATCTTATAACAGCAATTCATATCAATCTCTTTATCCCCTGGCCGTTCTGCCTGTATCATCTCTATAAATGCCGTCAATCTTGTAGTTATCTGTCCAAGGTCTGACGTAGAATATCCCGTATCAACAGCGATATACGGCAAATGTTTTTCCTCATTTACAAATTTCCTAATATAGAAAGACTCTGCCCCGGTGGCATGGCATCCTGTCAGAATTACTTCTACCACTCCCTCCACATGATATTCTTCAATAATCTCGCCAAGCAGTTCTATCCTATTATCATTCGGCGTCATAATGGAACACCCGGTTGACAGATATTTTCTGGCAATTGCTTCATAGATATCATCCGCATCTTCATCCACCATAGTCGAGATTGCCCGTACACCGCTGCAATTTTCCGTCGCTACCACAACGCCGCCATTCTGCTCAATCGCACGTATCACTTTCAGGCTGTCCCCATTAACCGGACAGCCCGTTACTAAAATTCGGGTTCTCTTCTCCAGTTTCTTTCCTTGCCTGTATTCCTTGAGAATTTTCTCGCGCACACCCGATACAAGTTCCGGCGTCGTCCGAAAGTCGAACCGATACTTACTGCCCAGCACCATCTTCTGCACATCTTCTCCCAATACAGGCGCCGGATCAAGTTTCATCACTTCACAGAGTGATTTCAAGGACATACGAATCTGATTATTCAGATGAACCGCATCCCGGAGCATTTTTTCCGTAATCACCACATGAAAGAATTCCTCCAGATATTCTTTCACTCGTATTACTTCTCCTTTCCAGAATTCATACCCTCTCTCGGACTGACTGTTCGGAAGCTCCATGACATAGACCGGTTTGAATTCCGTCATCATCTCATACATCTTTTTCTTTCCGTCGCATGTTGTCTCTCCGATCACCAGATCCGTAAAATAAAAAAACGGGCATTTGTCCTCAATGGCAAACCCGTAACTCGACTTCACAAGCGGGCACATGCTTTTGGGCATAACACGCTCGGCCGCCGGAATCGTTTCCTCAGCAAATGAACATAAAGCCACCGGAATAGCTCCGGCGGCTATTGCCAGTTCCGGCGGAAAATACGCGCAATACATCCCTACCACCGAGCTCCCCTTATCCTTGTACTCTTTGATCTCCAAAAAAGCTCTTTTCCTCTGCTCGCCAAATTCTTCAAATATCTCCGGCAGCTCTTTCTCAATCTTCATCATCTGTTTTGCTCCTTACACTCCGCCCCGCAATATCATTCATCATAATAAACGCCAGCAGCTCTCTTGATACTTCATTATCGTTCACATCCATACCCATATATTCTCTGATCTGTTTTAACCGATAAATCAAGGTATTTCTATGAATATGCAGCATCTTTGACGCCATAGTAACATTATTTCCGCACAGCAAATAACTCCTCAGCGTATGATACAATTCCGTATGATTCTTCTCATCCTCCAAAATTAACTGTTCAACCGAATAATCTCTCAGTCCTGCCTTTTTGATCAGCCAGTCTGTATATGTATACATTCCCCACATGGACCACTCTTTTTCTCTGCGCATAGCATGCATTTCCTGATATGCTTTCACCTGGCTCATTCTTCTGAGAATGTTCTTTTTATCTCTGCACAGACAAAGTTTTGAAAATACTTCGCTGACACAATATTCCCGTTTTTCTGCTTCGATCGCCGTGTAGACAGACTGTATATCCTGCTCTCTCAAACGGTACAGCAGCGCGAAGATCTCCGTCTTTCCTTCATATGTATGTATCCAATTCCATATGCCGTACAATCTGGCAGCCATTTCTCCGGCCTTCTCATTCTCCTTATCCATACGTACAAGAATATATTTCCCGTCCCGACAGCTTTGCTTTTCTTCCGGAATCGATATCGTTTCCTCAAAAAGCATCCACCCGACCATATGCTCCTTAAGAGACTGATTGATCCTATACTGCTTCTGTTCCTCTTCAAAGTAAAGTCTCACATTCTGTGCCAGAATACCCCCTAACTCCTGGATTGCTTCTCTTTCTTTTGTGTTCTCATACATCAATACAACATATCCAATGGTTCTCTTACCGCCATATACAGGTGTTATACACTGATATCTGCCGCCACACTCTTTCTTTTCAAATATAGCCGTATAATCCTCAAAGATAAGGTGATCTTTGTTAGCGGAACCCGGAAATAACCTCGCCCACTGACAGGAACAAGCCAATACCTTCCCTGCTCCTGTCACAAACGCGATCCCTGCCCCTGTATACTGCTGCATTCTTTGTGCTATGCTCTGAAATACGGATTCCTCAAGCATAGCTTCAAATATGATCTTATAACAATTCTCAATCTCAAACATATTCATCCACCCCATATGAATATTATTTCCCAGAAAATTGCAACTGTCAAATAGATTTTAATACGGTTAAAGTTAAATTATCGGCATTATCTATAAATACCTTCCAGACTTCCCTGACAGCCATAATATCCGATTGCCGCAAATACTCCTGCCGCTTTGGCAAGCACCTGGTCGTCAAATCGATATTGGGGACTGTGAAGTCCCGGGATATCGTCCAGTTCCTCAGGCCTGATTCCGATAAACATATACACGGATGGTACTCTTTCGCAATACTGTGCAAAATTCTCTCCTCCAAGATTATCTCCTTCTATGATATATGCCTGATCCTGTCCGACAATCTGCTCCGCCGCGCTTCGGACTCCGTCAAGAAGCTGCGGTGCATTCTCGACCGCGCCTCCATGAATCTGCACGTCCACTTCACAGGAAGCTTTATATACATCACATACGGCTTTCGTCTCGTTTTCCAATTCTCTTCCCATAATCTCCAAAGTCTCTTTTTTGACTGCCCTCATAGTCCCGCCGAACTCACACACTGCCGGGATAATATTGCGCACCTTCGGGTCTCCTGCCCGGATATAAGTCACAGACATGACCTTTGATTCCGTGCCGCTGATCTTTCTCGCAAGAATCGCCGGGATATGCTGATAGACCTCGCCTGCCGCGGCAATCGGATCGATTGTCTGTTCAGGCCAGGAGGCGTGTCCGTCCCGACCGGTTATCTTCACTCTGAAAGAACCTACGCATCCAAATGCATATCTTCTTGCAATTCCAATCTTACCACTCTGTACGGACGGCCATCCGTGGGCGGCAAACGCCATATCAACCGGAGGATTCTCAAGAACCCGGTCTTCCTCTATCAGAGTATCGGCTCCTTTTCCGACTTCTTCACCCGGCTGGAATACAAATTTGATACAGCCGCCCCATTCTGCCCGGATCTCCGACAATATCTTCGCCGCGCCAATGAGCCACGCCGCATGTCCGTCATGACCACAGGCGTGCATGCATCCCGTATTCCTGGACTTGTATTCGCATTCTTCTTTTTCTTCAATCGGAAGTGCGTCAATATCTGCCCTGAGAAGTATCGTCTTCCCTTCCTTCTTCTCACCCCTCATCAGCGCAATAATTCCGGAACCGCCGGCCTTATGTTCATATACCCGAAGCCCCGGAATCTTCTTCAATTCTCTGCTTATGATCTCGTGAGTTTTCGGCAGATCCACCCCCAACTCCGGATACTGATGGAGTTCATGCCTGATCCTGATCAGTTCAGGTTCTATCCTTCGCGTTGCTTCTCTGACCCTTCCGATTACATCTTTCTGTTCTAACATCTTCGTATGACCTTTCTTATATATACAAAAAGGGCTGTCCGAAATTTCCAGACAACCTTTTTTATTTTATTTACGATTTACAAAATTCAGGAACTGCTTAAGCCTTGGATTCTCCGGATGATCAATGATCTCTTCCGGAGTCCCGTCTGCCGCGATGCGCCCTCCGTCCATGAACAGAATCCGTGTCGCAACCTCTCTGGCAAACCCAATCTCGTGGGTTACAAGAATCATAGTCGTTCCATCCTCCGCAAGAGACTTAATCGTATTCAATACTTCTCCTACCAGCTCCGGATCCAATGCAGAAGTCGGTTCGTCAAACAATACTACATTCGGATTCACCGCCAGAGCTCTCGCGATCCCTACCCGCTGCTGCTGCCCCCCGGATAATTTGGAAGGGTAAAAATCTCTTCTCTCACTCATCCCTACCTTATCCAGCAACTCAAGTGCGGTTTTTCTGGCTTCATCTTTCGATTTCTTCTGAACTACGGTCATGGCCTCCATGACATTTTCAAGAGCCGTCTTATTCTTGAACAGATTATACCCCTGAAATACCATGGAAGTATGTTTACGGAGTTCCAGAACATCTCTCTTCGTGTGATGTTCTGCATCCACCGTAACATCCCCGATCGTAATCGCTCCCTTTGTCGGCACTGTCAGATAATTCAGGCACCGGAGCAGTGTTGATTTCCCGGTTCCCGAAGGACCCAGTATCGCAATTACTTCATTCTTATTGATTGTAAGGTTGATATCTGCCAGAACCTTCGTATCAGCGTCAAATTCTTTATAGAGATGTTCAATCTTTACCAACTGTGTCTCTGTTCCCATAATTTTCTCAATCTTCCTGACTATATTATTCCTGAATCAACTTCGTCATATCCGCATACATCCATTTTTCTGTAATCTTGGCAATCGTTCCGTCATCTAACATCTCCTGGATCACTTTGTCAAGCTCCTCCTTCAGTTCGGCTCCGTCGTCTGTCTTCGGAAGGAAATATGCCACATTATTTGCCATCAGATTCTCTTCAAAGAACCGAAAATCAGCGCTCTCATTATTGTGTGAAAACGCATTCACATTGGTTGTCGTATTGGCATACGCGTCAATTCTCTCAAGCATCAGATCATTCATACCTACCGCGCTGTCCTCATAGAGCTTTACTTCGAATCCTGTCTCTGCCGCGAGATCCTCAATAATTGTCTGCGCTGCCTGTCCATTTGTACAGCCGACTACTTTTCCTTTCAGATCCTCCACTGTCTTATAGCTGCTGCTGTCATTCACGATTACACACTGCGCGTCTCCATAATATGGAATCGTCGCATTATACTTCTCTACTCTCTCCGGCTTTACTGCGGTACAATTCGCAACAACATCTGCTCTTGCCGTATCAAGCTCGCCCCACATCGCGTCGAAAGCCGCCTGCTTAACTTCTACTTCCCAGCCTGTACGCTTCTCAATCTCATCCCACATCTCGGCATCGATACCCGTCCAGGTTCCGTCGTCTGCAAGAAGTGTATACGGCTCGCCTGTCCCTGAGGTCACAAGCGTAACTTTCCGATCCGAATACCCCGTATCTGAACCTGCGTCCGCATCTTCATCTGAACTATCTCCCGGTTCATTAGCTTCTGTCTTAGTCTCTTCCTTACCGGAATCATCCGAACCACTGTTTCCGCATCCGACTGCTGCTGTCACTGCCATCGCTGTCACTAATAATGCCGCTATCAAACGTCTTTTCATAATTTTTCTCTCCTCTTTGTCTACATAATTTTACATAATCATGCTTTCTATCTTAAAAAACAACCTGCATGGTTCCTTATTTAAGATCCTGCCTAATACATTGTCGCACACTTTTTTTCCAGGAACTTATGTACTAATCCAAGTATAAATATAATTATCCAGTAAATAAGCATAACCGCCGCATAGATCTCAAAATACCGGAATGTCCTCGCGCCCTCGATCTTCGCGGCTCCCATCAGATCAGGAACTCCCAGCATGAATGCGAGCGAAGTCTGCTTGATCAGATTGATGATATCATTGAATAACGGAGGAAGCGCTACACGGATCGCCTGTGGAATAATGATTCTCCATATCAGCTGGATATTCGTCATTCCCAGAGAATACGCAGCCTCCTTCTGTCCTTCGTCTACCGAAAGAAGAGCGCCTCTGATACTCTCAGACATGAACGCGCCCATATTCAGGCTCATCACAACCGCAACGGCAATCAACGGCGTCATATCACGGACAAACGCACTGTACAAAGCGATTCCATAATAAAAGAAATACAACTGTGCCACAATCGGGGTTCCCCGCATAATAGAGACATACACCCGTGTAAACTGATACAGCGCCGGAATCTTGTAATAGCCAATCACGGCGATCACAACACCTACTAACAACGCAAAAAATGTTGCTACAATGGTCAATTCAAATGTGACGTTAACCTTGCTTGCAATCACTGGAAGAACTTCTAAAAAATAACTTACTTTAAACATCTCATCTTCTCCAGACTTTTTTTACTTTGTGTTCCATACATATTTTATTTTAACTTTCTCGCCGTTTTTTTCATCGTCATTCATGTACAAACAAAAAAATATATTTTGTAATCTTCGCACATTTTCTATGAATATTAATATTTATAGAATCTTTCTATTTATAGATAAATTTTCTGCCTATGATTGATGACAACGAAGCAGATGGAACAAAAAATCCCCCTGTCCCGAAAGACAGGAGGATCATAACCTTCTTTTCTTTTTTATCTATCCCAGCACATGCACGCCGCCAAGCAGTACATAAGAGATAAACCACATAATCACCGTCGCCATACAGATTCCCAGGATTACCGCCGGAAATGCTTTCTTGAACTTCACCCCAAGCAGCGCCGCGATCAGCGACCCTGTCCACGCCCCGGTTCCGGGAAGCGGGATTCCTACGAACAACACCAGACCCCAGAACTCATATTTCTCAATCTTATCGCTCTTGCTCATCGCCTTAGACTCCAGCTTATCCACCATAGGTTTAAAAAGCTTCGTCCCCTTCATCCAGTTAAAAACAGGCGTGATCAGAAGCAATATAAAGGGCACCGGGATAATATTTCCTATGATACACAGAGGTATCGCCCTCGCCACCGGCACACCGAGCAGCGGGCCTGCAACCAGGAGCGCTCCTCGAAGCTCCAGGATGGGGATCATTGAAATGATAAATACGATTGCTTCTTTCCCGACGCTTCCGCCCAGGGCATCGATAATACTCTGTACTAATGTTTCCGTCATAGACATTCTCCTTTTCCCATATATCTGTTAAGGAATTCAAATAAAGTCTCCATCACTTCTCTGGTTCCTACCGTGATCCTCAAATACTGCTCGATTCTCTCACTTCCCCAGTACCGGACATAGATTCCGTTCTCCTTCAACACTTCGAATAATTCCTTCGCGTCATATTCCGGATGCCTGGCGAAGATAAAATTCGCGCTTGAGTCAAGGCAGCAGAAACCAAGTTCTTCAAGCCTCCCTTTCGCCCACTCTCTCGTCTCAATAATCTTACGGACACTCTCCTCAAAATATGCCTTATCCTTCACTGCCTCCACACCGCACACAAGCGCGGCCTGGTTCATCGTATAGGAATTAAAGGAATACTTTGCATCATTCAGATACTTAATCAGCATCGGATTACTGATGGCATAACCGATCCGCATACCGGCCATAGACCTTGCCTTGGAAAATGTCTGCACCACGATCAGATTATCATACCGGCCGATCAGTTCCAGCGCGGAACGTCCCGCAAAATCCACATACGCCTCGTCAACGATCACGATTACGTCCTGATTCGCCCTGATGATATCCTCCACGTCATCCAGATCTTCATAGATCGCAGTCGGCGCATTGGGATTCGGGAAAATGACGCCGCCGTTCTCCTTATAATAATCTTCTTTCACAATCCGGAAATCTTCATCCAACTTCTGGCATTCGTAAGGAATCCTGTAAAGTTCCGCCCATACCTTATAGAAAGAATATGTAATATCCGGGAATAAGATCGGTTTATCCGAATTAAAGAAGGTCAGGAAACACATAGACAGTACATCATCCGATCCTACTCCCACGAATACCTGCTCCGGGTCCACATGATAGAATTCTGCCAGCGCCTCCACTAACGGTCCGCAGGACGGGTCCGGATATAGCCTGAACCTGTCTGTGTCCATCTCTTCCAGCGCTTTCGCCACCTTCGGCGACGGCGGGTATGGATTCTCATTGGTATTCAGCTTAATCACTTTACTCTGGGGCTGCTCCCCCGGCACATAAGGCTCAACCTTACGGATATTTTTCTCAAATGCTTTCATAATCTTGTCCTCCACTCTAAGGGACCTATCCAAAATCTTGTCCTCCGCTCTAAGGAACCTATCCAAAATATTCCTGCGCCAGTTCCTTAAACTTCGGCAATGAATTCACGATCGTCTCATAGGCCACGCAGTAAGCAAGCCTCACATATCCCGGACACGCGAAGGAACTTCCCGGCACCAGCAGCAGATTATACTTCTTCGCCGCCGCGCAGAATTCCTTCTCGTCCGCCACCGGAGACTTCACGAAGAGATAGAACGCCCCCTCCGGCTTGATGCATTCGAATCCGCATTCCCTCAATCCATTATACAGCGTCTCCCTGTTCCTGTCATAGAAAGTAATATCCGTCTTCTCGTTGATACACCTGGCAACTACCTTCTGCTGCAGTGTAGGCGCATTGACGAATCCCAGGATACGGGTGGCAACATTGGCGGCTGCCTGAACATCCTCGCTGTCTTTCACCTCATCCGGAATCACCAGATATCCGATACGTTCTCCCGGAAGAGACAAAGACTTACTATAAGAATATCCGACGATCGTATTGTCATAATATTTCGTAAGATACGGAACTTCCGCCCCATCATAGACTAACTCACGATAGGGTTCGTCGGAAATCAGATAAATATCCGTGCCATATTCCCGCTGCTTCGATTCCATGATGGACGCCAGCTTCTTGATCGTCTCCTCAGAATAGACGACTCCGGTGGGATTGTTCGGCGTATTTACAATAACTGCTTTCGTTCTTGGCGTAATCTTCTTTTCAAATTCATCAAGCTTCGGCTGAAAATCCACGGTGTTCGGCGAAATTTCAACCAACACTCCGTCATAATTATTCGTATAAGAACGATACTCCCCGAAATACGGCGCGAATGCGATAACCTCGTCGCCGGGATTAATCAATGTTTTCAGGATCACATTCAGCCCTCCGGCCGCCCCTACCGACATCACAATATTCTTTCCCTCAAACTTTGTACCGAAACGCTCATTCAGCGACTTTGCCACGGTCTCACGCACATCCGCGTAACCGGAATTACTGTTGGTGTACCCATGAAGAACCACCGGGTCATTTTCCTCAAGCAATTCTATGATCGCTCTCTTAACCGCCTCCGGAGCCGCCACATTCGGATTGCCAAGACTGAAATCAAATACATTATCCGCCCCATAGATCTTTGCCAGCCTCGTACCCTCTTCGAACATCGCACGGATGGCCGAGCTGTTCGCCACCATATTCTTCATCTTTTCTGCTATCATGCTTTCTTCTCCTTCTTTGATGTCTCTTAAGTTGCGCTTTCTCTATGCGTTTACCTCCGTCACATCACCCTTCTCCACCATAAATACCGGGCGGTATGACAGTTTTGCCTGCCGCAGTCCTTCTGCGCCTGTATCTTCCTCTCTGTTAACGTAAAGGTAATCCGTACATTCATGCATCACGAACTGCTGATTAATCATCGGATAGGCTCCTTCCACATCCGCAAATGCTTTCTCGATATGCACGACGAATGTATCCGAACAGACCGGCTCCCCGATTGTAAATGCCACTACTTCTCCATCTATCTTAAGGACTCCGCCCACAAGCTCCAGTTCTCTGAACAGGCGCAGGGCATTCATTGTCACACAGATCTCTCCTCTCTTCTCCTGGTCGTCTTCACAGCCGTTCTCTTCCCGCCATTTTAACGCCATCTGAAAACACTCTTCCACGTTATCCTCCGTGAGAGCTTCATAGGACCATCTGCCGTCATACAACGCCTTAAACTTATTGATATGATTCCGTTTGCCATGCAGTTTCTTGCCAGATAACGTCGCAAGTTTTTCCGACTCATAGACATAATCCGCGCTGTCCCTGTCATATTCGATCCGGAACCTCCCCGGATACCATGCCTCCAACTGTGCGAAATTATCCGGCGTCAGATTATACATCCGAAACGGCGCTTCCCGTTCACTGCAATACTTCTTCAGCCATTCCAGCGCCCTGCGCACATCCGAAGCCTCTCCCGCAGGATACGCAAAAGCAAGATGATTCTCATCTTCGCTTTTGAATACCAGCGTATTCTCCACAATCGCCCATTTCACCGGGTATTGGCGAGACCACAGGTACACATTGGCAAATGTCCTCTCGCAGCTTCTGCTTGTATGATGTGAAAAATACCGCGATATAATCTCCTTGTCTTCCAACTCTGCTCTTTTAAATTGTATCTCGTCCATGTCCTGACCTTCTCTTAAACTTTCCTGGTTTCTTTGTTTCTTCCAAAATGCTTTATCTTGATACGCTTAGTATGGATCGTATCTGTTTTTTTTATGTATTACCTCACCTCGCAGGCTGCGTAGGTATCTGCCTGCTTCTGTTCCTCTCTGCCTAACACCGAAGTCACACACATCATACAGAACATAATGACGATCAGCATAGAGGCTCTCATTCTGCTTCTTAAATCCATATTCTTTCCCTTCATTCCAGTATCATTCTATAGTCTCAAAATTCCGATGGTACAATGCTTCATAGATTCCTTTCTTCTGAAGCAGTTCTTCATGCGTTCCTTCTTCCGCAATTCCATCTTCTGTCAATACCAATATCTTCTGTGCATTCTGAATCGTAGTAAGCCTGTGCGCGATCACGAATGTCGTCCGCTCTTTTGCCAGACCTTCCAGAGACTTCTGAACTACCTGCTCACTCTCATTATCAAGCGCGGACGTCGCCTCGTCAAAGATGAGTATGGGAGGATTCTTAAGGAAAACCCTCGCGATAGACAGCCGCTGTTTCTGTCCTCCGGACAGCTTCACTCCCCGCTGCCCGATATCTGTATGGTATCCATGGGGGAAGCTCATGATAAACTCATGGGCATTGGCATTCTTCGCCGCCCTTACAACCTCTTCGTCCGTCGCGTCCATCCTGCCGTAGCGAATATTATCAAGAATCGTGCCTGCGAAGAGATACACGTCCTGCTGCACGATCCCTACATTATTACGCAGGTCATTCAGCTTGATATCCCTGATATCCATTCCGTCGATGGTAATCCTTCCCGATGATACGTCATAAAATCTCGGAATCAGGCTGCAAAGCGTCGTCTTCCCGACACCGGAAGGCCCCACCAGAGCCATGTAATCCCCTGCGTCCACCTTCAGGTTGATGTGGTTCAGCACCCTGTCATTCTGATCCTCATATTTAAAAGACACATCCTGAAACTCGATCTCTCCGCGCATCTGTCCCACTGATACCGCATCCGGTCTGTCCTTGATATCCGGCGCGATGGAAAGGATCTCCAGGAATCTCTCGAACCCCGAATATCCATTCTGGAACTGCTCCGTGAATGTAACCAGCTTCTTGACCGGATCTGTAAAGTTATTAATATATAGAAGGAAAGTGATCAGGTCGGTCAGCGCCACCGTACCCGACAACATCATACCTACTCCCGAAACCAGCACCACAACCGTGATCAGCGTGCTCATAGCCCCAAGTCCGGAATTATATATCCCCATGTACTTGTAACTGACCTTCTTCGCCGCCACAAAATTGTCGTTTCCCTTCTTGAATTTCTTCATCTCCTCTTTCTCGTTGGCAAATGACTTCACCACCCGGATTCCCGACAGACTGTCCTCAATCTGACTGTTGATCTCCGCGATCTTCTCCCGGTTTTTCTTAAACGCTTTCCCCATCTTCCCGTTAAAGTAGAATGCAAACACTGCCATAACCGGGATAAACGCGAAAGCCACCAGGGCCAGTTTTACATTGACTGCCAGAAGAATAGCAAAGGAGCCTATAATCTTGATCACCGATATCACAAGATCTTCCGGACCATGGTGTAAAAGTTCGCTGATATCAAACAGGTCGCTGGTGATCCGGGACAGGAGATGCCCCACCTTCTGGTTATCATAGAACGCAAACGTCAGCTTCTGGTAATGCCCGAAGATATCCCTTCTCATATCTGCTTCCATCTTCGCGCCCATGATATGTCCAAAATACGCAATATAAAAATTACAGAAAATCTCCAAAAGTACGAGCGCGACCATCAGCCCTCCCAACATCAGAATGGACTCCCGCGCCCTCGTCATTTCAAAATATACAACCTCATTCGTAATATACCTTACGATCAGCGGAATAACCAGTGTTACGGCCGCGCCTAAGATTGCAAAGAACATGTCGCTGTAGAACAATCCCTTATACGGCCCGTAATAGGCAAATAATTTCTTCAGCTTATCCTTCATCGATTCTACAATTCCTCTTTTCTCATATAAAAAACCTCCCGTCTGCTTTTGGAAGGTTCTCCGTTTCTTTCGTGTTTTTCTATTGTATCAAGTTTCTGCCAAGAATACAAGATGAAATTTTACTACAATTTGGAATTTAAAAGCCGCTTTTAAAGTCACTATATGAAAAGATATTATTGAAATTTGCATTGATTTCATAAAAATGCTATAATAGCAACTGTCTTATTTACCAGTATAAAAATTAAAGAGGTAAAATATTATGCATAAAGAATTCTTAATGGGCAATGAAGCCATTGCCCTTGGCGCTGTCACCGCCGGGGTGAATCTGGTATCCGGCTATCCGGGGACCCCTTCCTCCGAAGTACTGGAAACTGCGGCAAAACACAGGGACGATACCACCTACGTAGAGTGGTCCGTCAATGAGAAATCTGCCCTGGAAGTCGCTGCCGGAGCCGCATATGCGGGTGCGCGCAGCCTTGTAACTATGAAACAGGTCGGGCTTAACGTCGCTTCCGACCCTCTGATGAGCCTTGCCTATATCGGAGTCAAGGGAGGAATGGTAGTCCTCGTAGCAGACGACCCAGGACCTGTCTCTTCCCAGACGGAGCAGGACACCAGGCATTATTCCGCATTTTCCAAGCTCCCCTGCTTCGACCCGACTTCCGCGCAGGAAGCATATGAGATGATACAGGAAGCATTTACCTATTCGGAAACTTACGGTACACCCGTCTTCTTCCGCCCGACTACCAGGGTATGCCACGGATACGCTTCCATCATGGTAAAGGACCCTTCGGAATATACGCGGCACTGTCCGGAAGGTTTCCGCAAAGACACCGCGCGATGGGTGATCTTCCCAAGGCTTTCTTACCAGAACCATATAAAGATCGAGGAAAGGAATGTCAGACTTGCAGAGGATTTCTCTTCCTATAAGAGAAACCGCATTTTCCCGGAGGCGAAAGAGACCCCGATACCGGCCGGCAAGCCTCAAAAACGGGGAATTGCCGCAGGAGGCATCAGCTTTACATACGCCATGGAAACTCTGGAACAGATCGGGATGGTTCGCCTTCTCAAGGTTGCAACCCCTCATCCATTCCCGGAGAAACTTGCGCTGGAATTTCTCGGCGGACTGGACGAAGTTCTATGCATCGAGGAACTGGATCCTGTGATTGAGCGGGAACTGACCTATCTCTGCGGAAAGCACCATCTTCCGACGAAGATTTACGGAAAGCTGACGCACCACGTGCCGAATGCCGGGGAAAATACGCAGGACAGCGTGCGCACAAATATCATGAGTTTTCTCGGATATCAACCGCCCGGGCAGGCACAGACTGGCTCTTCCTCATCCGACGGCAGACTGTCTGATCATGTAGACACTCCGCCGGTTCTCCCTGTCCGTCCTCCGGTTCTATGCGCAGGCTGCCCTCACCGCGCTTCTTTCTATGCGGTCAAGACAGCCATGAAAGGACAGAAAACCATTTTCTGCGGAGATATCGGCTGCTATACGCTGGGGAACGCCATGCCCCTTGACATGGTGGACACCTGTCTCTGTATGGGAGCAGGTCTCGGAATTGCCCAGGGCGTCGGGCATATCGAACCGGATACCGTCTGCTTCGCATTCGTAGGGGATTCCACCTTCTTTGCCTCCGCCATACCCGGGGTAGTCAATGCCGTCTATAATCAGGCAGACATGACTTTGGTCGTCTTGGATAACTCTACTACAGCCATGACCGGACACCAGCCTCATCCGGGCACCGGACACACCATGATGGGGAATATCGTAGATAAGATTGATATAGAAGCGGTTCTCAGAGGAATCGGCCTTAAGATCGTAGAAACGGCAGACCCGCTGGATCTTTCGGCAGCCGCCGCCTGCGTCAGACGCGTAGCAGGCGAACCGGGCGTCAAGGCCATTATCTTCAAATCGCCCTGCATCGCCGTCACCAATCCGGACGGAAAGATGAAAATCGATTCCGGAAAATGTATCCGCTGTAAAAAATGCATCCGGGAGCTTGGATGTCCTGCGCTGATCATGACGGACGGAAATATCGGCATCGACGCTTCCCTCTGTACCGGGTGCGGACTATGCAGCCAGCTCTGCCCTGTCAGCGCCATTATCCCTTCCGGCACAGCGGTCTGTACGGCAGATCGCCCGGAGGCTTCGAAAGGAGGCAGCCATGAATAAGAACATCGTATTATGCGGCGTCGGCGGTCAGGGAACCGTCCTTGCATCCAAATTAATCGCTTCCGCCGCTATGAAAAAGGATATTCCTGTCATGAGCGCCGAGACCATCGGCATGGCACAGCGAGGCGGCAGCGTATTCAGCCACATCCGTATGGGAGAAGGGCTGTACACGCCGATGATTGCCAAAGGTTCCGCCGACATCATCATCGGTTTCGAACCGGGAGAGACGGTCCGCATGCTTCCTTATCTTAAAGACGGCGGACAGATCATCGTAAGCCGGCGCGCCATCATGCCTGTCACAGCGGCACTTTCCGACACCCCTTACGACGGCGGTGACATGATCGCCTATCTTAAGGCACATACCAGGAAACTTCTTGTAGTAGACACGGAACAGGCTTGTCAGGAGATCGGTTCTGTCAGAGTTCTTAACCTCCTGCTTCTAGGCGCTGCAGTCCAAAGCGGCGCTCTCGGACTCGACGAGGAGGACTTGAAAACAGCCATCCGCGAACGTGTTCCGGAGAAATTCCATGAACTTAACTTCCGGGCGCTTTCTTATATGAGGGAACATTATATATAGAAATCATCTATATATAAGAACTATCTGTTACAAGAATTATCTATTACAAGAATTATCTGTTACAAGAATTATCTACTGTAAGAACTCTCTATATAGAAATTCTATATAGAGAAATTCTATATGGAAGAACGCTCTATAAAAGAAAGGACATCATAACATCATGCAGATATCAGAATTACAGATCAGCCAGGTAAACAAGCAGATAAAGGCTCTCATAAAAGCGGGAAGCTTCTACGGCAGGAAACTGGAAGATGCAGGTATTCAAAGCGTCTCCTCTCAGGAAGATTTTGAAAAGCTCCCCTTTTCTGAGAAGAACGACTTAAGGGAAGCTTATCCCCTTGGACTCATGACCGCCCCGGAGGAAGATATCGTAAGGATCCACTCTTCCTCCGGCACCACCGGACTCCCGGTGATTATCCCCTATACGGCCAAGGATGTGGAAGACTGGGCGGTTATGTTCGCCCGCTGTTACGAGACGGCAGGCATCACCAATAAGGACCGTATCCAGATCACACCGGGATATGGACTCTGGACGGCAGGCATCGGTTTTCAGGCAGGCGCCGAGAAGCTTGGCGCCATGGTAATCCCTATGGGGCCTGGAAACACAGACAAACAATTACAGATGATGACGGATATGAAGAGCACCGTAATCTGCGCGACATCTTCTTATGCCCTGCTCCTTGCAGAAGAGATTGAAAAGCGCGGAATCAAGGATAAGATCTGCCTGAAGAAAGGCGTGATCGGTTCCGAACGCTGGGGAGAGAAGATGCGTCAGAGAATCCGGGATGAACTGGGAATCGAACTCTACGATATCTACGGACTCACTGAAGTCTACGGTCCAGGAATCGGCATCAACTGCAGTTATGAGACGGGTATGCATTACTGGGACGATTATCTCTATATTGAGATCGTCGACCCTGTCACGCTAAAGCCCGTACCCGACGGTGAACTCGGTGAGATCGTGATCACGACACTTGTCAAAGAAGGGGCGCCTCTGATCCGTTACAGGACGCACGACCTGTCCCGTATCATCCCGGGCGTCTGCCCCTGCGGAAGCAGATTCCCGCGCCTGGACATTATTATGGGCAGAACCGACGATATGATGAAGATAAAGGGCGTCAACGTATTCCCAAGCCAGATCGAAGAGATACTCCGGGAATTTCCGGAGGTTTCCAGCGAATATCAGATCCGCATCTCTCATCTGGACGGAAGGGATACGATGCGTCTCTATGTCGAAACCAACGGACGCGTGGACTTCCTTGACCTGGCAAAACGTATCGCCGGCACAGTCAAGAGCCGTATCGGGTTCACACCGCTTGTCAAAGTAGTCGAATTAGGCCTCCTTCCACGGAGCGAAAAGAAATCCAAACGAGTAATCGACGAAAGATATGAGTAATAAAAGCAAGTAATAAAAACGCCGGAAGTCAATCTGCCTGTATGTTCACGGCAGATTGACTTCCGGCGCTGCTGTACCGGTACAGCACTGTATTAATCCTCATTCATGTTCGCAAGCTTCGCGCTTTGATCCGCCGCAATACATGCGTCAATAATCTCCTGGATATCCCCGTTCATGATCTTATCCAATTTATAAAGCGTCAGGCCGATTCGATGGTCTGTCACGCGGCCCTGGGGAAAATTATAAGTACGGATCTTCTCAGAACGGTCTCCCGTCCCGATCTGGCTCTTTCTCGCCTCGGCTTCGGCGTCATGCTGCTTCTGGCACTCGATATCATACAGCTTGGCGCGCAGCAGCGCAAACGCCTTTTCCTTATTCTGAAGCTGCGACTTCTCTGTCTGGCTGTAGATTACGATTCCCGTCGGATAATGGGTCAGGCGGACTGCGGAATCCGTGGTATTTACGCACTGACCGCCGTTTCCGGAAGCCCTCATGACATCGATCCTGATATCCTTCTCGTCAATCTGGACATCTACTTCCTCCGCCTCCGGAATCACAGCCACCGTGATTGTCGACGTATGGATCCGTCCTCCGGATTCTGTCTCAGGTACACGCTGTACACGATGTACGCCGGATTCATACTTCATCACAGAATACGCGCCGCTTCCGTTGATCATGAAGGTAACGTTCTTCATACCGCCGATGCCGATCTCTTCGCACTCCACCAGCTCAACCTTCCATCTCCTGCTCTCTGCATAATGCAGATACATGCGATAGATCTCCGCGGCAAATAATGCTGCCTCGTCTCCGCCTGCGCCCGCACGGATCTCCACGATAACATTCTTATCGTCGTTCGGGTCCTTCGGAAGCAGAAGGATCTTAAGTTCCTTCTCCAATTCTTCCGTCCTTGCCCTGGAGTCACTCAATTCCTCCTTCGCAAGCTCTCGCATCTCCTCGTCCGATTCTTCCTCTAACATCTGAAGACTGTCCTCTATCGTCTGCTTACATGTCTTATACTCTTTATATGCCTCCACGATGGGGGACAGATCATTCTGCTCTTTCATAAGTTTCCGGAACCTTGCCTGGTCGTTCGCCACATCCGGTTCCTGCAGCTCGCTCAATATCTCCTCCATCCGAATCAGCAGATCTTCTAATCTGTCAAACATTGTTCATCCTCCTAGAATTATCTTATATACTGCGTTTCATATCTATATCTCTTACACAATACCACATTCACATATTGTATCTGCCTATAACCACACGGTCAAGACCCGGCAGATCTTTTTTTATCACGATATCACCATATCCATGGCTCTGCATCAGCTCCGCCACGTCTTTACCCTGATCATACCCAATCTCGAACAACAGATATCCTCCGTCTTCTATATGAAGAATACTTCCCTCAATAATTCTCCGGTAAAAGTAAAGCCCGTCCTCCCCGCCGTCCAGTGCAATCCGGGGATCATGGGCGCGTACCTCTTCCTGGAGCCTTTGAATCTCGGCAGTCCGTATATACGGAGGATTGGAAATGATCATGTCGTATCTCTTATCTAACACTTGTTCCGTCTCATCATACCCGGCCGGAACATCCCATTGATCAAACAAATCAGAGAGTACCCATCTTGCATCCACCCCCAGCCTGCCTGCGTTCTTCTTTGCGACGCAAAGCGCCTCACGTGAGACGTCGCATCCCGTACCTTCCGCCGGCGGATACATTTTTAAGATGCTGAGAAGAATACATCCCGATCCTGTGCACATATCCAGAACCTTTATCTTTCTTCCTCCGAACGACTGTATCACCTTCAATGCTTCTTCCACCAGGGTTTCCGTATCCTGACGGGGGATCAGCACGTGCTCATTTACAGAGAAGGGATAGCCCATGAATTCCTGTTCACCCGTTATATGCTGCAGAGGAATCCGCTTCCCGCGGGTCTCTATACATTCCAGATACTGCTTTGCCTGCCGTACATCCAAGATCCGATCCGGTTCGCCGTAATAGGCAGCCCTGCTGATACCGGCGGTATACTCCAGCAGATACCAGGCGTCCTGTGCCGCCTCCTCAATTCCTGCCGCTTTTAACAGTCGCGTTCCTTCTTCAATGATCTGCCGCAGTGTGAAAGTTCTCTGCTTCATACGCTCTCCAATCAAATACCGCCTCAACAGCCTGGATCGCTACCTCAATCATGCTGTCATCCGGCTCTTTTGTCGTCAGTTTCTGAATCGCAAGCCCCGGCTTGCTGAAAAAGTTAACAATCGGATTCTCACTGCGCCCCGCCAGCTTCAGGAACTCATAGGAAATCCCTGCGATCACCGGAAGCAGCACAATCCGGATCACGATCCGCATAAGCGGAGTCTCGGCTCTTACCAGAATCAGCATAATGATACTGATTGCAAGTACAAGAAACAGGAAACTGGTTCCGCATCTCTTGTGCTGCCTGGAACTGACTCTTACATTCTCCACCGTCAGCGGCAGCCCATGCTCAATGCAGTTGATACACTTATGTTCCGCTCCGTGATACATGAAAGTTCTCTGGATATCACTAAGCCTCGAGATCAGCAATACATACAAGATAAAGATACCGATCCGCACGAATCCCTCGATCACCGTCCGCACACCGTAAGACGAAATATACTGCTCCAACAGGGAGGACAGAAAATACGGAAGCACCATGAAGATCGCAATCGCCATCACCATGGAGAACACCAGCGTCGCCCCCATCATCAGATTCTCTTTCTTCTCCTGCTTCGCCGCTTCCTTCTCTGTCATCTCTGCTTCTTCCTCTTCCTCGAAGAAGCTGGCCGAATAAGTCAGAGTTTTCATCCCCAATACCATAGAATCTATAAAATTAAAAACACCCCTGATAAACGGGATCTCTGTCAGCTTCTTCCACTTATGGACGATACTCTTATACGTCTCTTTCTGTACGATGATCTCACCGTCCGGCTTACGTACGGCAACGGCATACTCATCTTTATGCTTCATCATGATCCCTTCTAACACTGCCTGGCCGCCTATGTTCGATGATTTCATAATATATCTCCTTCTTTCCTTGCACTACACTTCTGTCTGTATCTTTTTCCTTCGGTTATTGTCTACGACAGAAAAGGGTTGAGATTATACAACCTCAACCCGATACTTGTAAACTCTATTTACCCATTCCGTATTTCTTATTGAACTTATCAACACGGCCGCGAGCCTGAGCAGCTTTCTGCTGTCCGGTATAGAAAGGATGGCATTTGGAACAAATCTCCACGTGGATATCTTCTTTCGTAGAACCTGTTACAAAAGTATTGCCACAGTTACAAGTTACAGTTGCCTGATGATATGCCGGATGTATTCCTTCTTTCATGATTTTCACCTCTTCTTTATTTCGTCACATATGATGTGCAGTCAATATCCGTTTTCTAAACAGCGTTGTTATTGTACCATAAAAGCAGGATATTGTCTAGATGATTTTTGTCTTTTTTACCATTTGGATCAATTCCGTGTTGTTGCGGGTCCTGCTGAACATATTTAAAATATTCTCTACGGCTTCATCCGCCCGCATACCGTTCAGCGCGCGGCGCATAGAATCGACGGCTTCCTGCTCCTCCCTGGATAGGAGAAGATCTTCTCTCCTGGTTCCGGACTGAGGGATATCGATGGCAGGGAATACCCTCTTCTCGGATAATTTCCGGTCTAATACCAGTTCCATGTTGCCGGTTCCCTTGAACTCCTCATAGATTACATCGTCCATCTTACTTCCCGTATTCACCAGCGCGGTTGCCAGAATCGTGAGACTGCCGCCGCCGCGCATATTTCTCGCCGCGCCGAAGAACCTCTTGGGCATATGCAGCGCCGCCGGATCAAGACCGCCGGACAATGTTCTTCCTGAAGGTGGAACGGTTAAGTTGTAAGCTCTCGCCAGACGCGTGATACTGTCTAACAGGATCATGACGTCCTTCTTATGTTCTACCAGACGCTTCGCGCGTTCAATGACCATCTCTGACACGCGCTTGTGATGCTCCGGCAATTCGTCGAAAGTGGAATAGATGACCTCCACATTCTCTCCTTCTATGGTTTCCTTGATATCCGTTACTTCCTCCGGCCGTTCGTCAATCAGAAGAATCAGAAGATGTATCTCCGGATTATTCCTGCGTACTGATAACGCCACCTGCTTTAACAGGGTCGTCTTACCTGCTTTCGGAGGCGATACGATCATACCTCTCTGCCCCTTTCCGATAGGTGACAGCAAGTCGACGATCCGCATGGCCGTACTCGTCTTCCCGCACTCCATCCGCAGACGTTCGTCAGGGAATATCGGCGTCATATCTTCAAAATTCATTCTCCGCATAGCCTTCATCGGGTCTATGGAATTAATCTTCGTCAGATACAGCAATGCGCTGAACTTTTCCTGCTGTGTCTTGATCCGCGTATGGCCTTCCAGAATATCACCCGTCTTAAGGTTGAACTTACGGATCTGCGACGGCGACACATAGACGTCGCTTTCTCCCGGCAGATAATTATCGCTCCGGATAAACCCGTAACCGTCCGGGAGCACTTCTAATATTCCACATGCCGTAACTCCGCTGTCCAGCCTGTCTATATCGTGGATCTCTTTATCTCCCGTATTCGCAGACATTTCCTTTACCGCTTCTTTGGCCGCCTGCTTCTCTTTCTCATCTTCCTCCAACATACGCTCTACCAGTTCTGCTTTCTTTATTGCAGATATTCCTTTTAATCCTCTTGCCTTCGCAAGATCTCTGAGCGTAGCTAATGGCAATGACTCATACTTTTCTCTCATTTTATAAAATGGTCCTTTCCTTTTTTTTCATAGCCAATACCCTTCATGTGCGTCATCTTGTCTCATTATTAACTTTTGCCTGTTTCCATATATACGAATGCTCAATATATATTCACTGGGATTTGAGGGGCCTGAATTGACCCAGTTGGAATTTGTCAGAAGCTATTATACTACATCTGTTCAAAATTTAAAAGCCTTTTTATTGATTTGATGAAAGAAGAATGATATGATAATATTATTGTTCAAGGATTAACCATTCACTCATAGACAACGTGCGATCATTCATTGTGAGGAGACCATATGGCTGTATATTGGGGTGAAAAGCGATATCATTCTCTGGATTATTATCTTCGGCAGACTTATCAGACGAAGATGTACAAGATCTCTCTTGACGGCGGCATGACATGTCCGAACCGCGACGGCACTCTCGGACATCAGGGATGTATCTTCTGCAGCGCGGGCGGCTCCGGTGATTTTGCCGCGGACCGTTCACTTTCCATTACGGAACAGATTGAACAGGGAAAATCCCAGGCTTCGTCAAAATATTCCGGCAATTCGTATATCGCATATTTTCAGGCGTATACGAACACTTACGCGCCTGTGCCCTATCTGCAGAAGATCTTTACCGAAGCCGTCCGCCACCCTGATATCCGGATTCTGGACATCGCCACAAGGCCGGATTGTCTCGGAGAAGATATTCTCGGGTTGCTGGCAGAGCTGAACCGGCAAAAGCCGGTGTGGGTCGAACTGGGACTGCAGACCATACATCCGCAAAGCGCTGATTTTATCCGGCGGGGTTATGAACTTCCTGTATTCGAACAGGCGGTCCGCGGACTCCGCGCGGCGAATATTCCGGTCATCGTCCATACGATCCTCGGACTTCCGGGGGAAGATACGGAACAGATGCTTGCTGCTGTCAGATATTTGAATACACAGGACATCCAGGGTGTAAAATTACAGTTACTGCATATATTAAAGGGTATCGGCCTGGCAGATTATTATCAGAGTTCCCCCTTCCCTCTGCCCGATATGGAAGAATATTTTGAAATCATCGGCAAGTGTCTCTGTATCCTTCGGCCCGACATCGTAATACACCGCCTGACAGGAGACGGCCCGAAGCCGCTGCTGATCGCGCCTCTATGGACCGGGAACAAACGCCGGGTACTCAACCGTCTTCAGGCCTACCTGAAAGCACATGATATCTGGCAGGGAAAGGAATTCTAATATAACTATGGACACGACATTTAAACTATATAAATTAATTATTCTGTACATATTAAACAAGGTAGATTTCCCTTTGACTAATTCTCAGATCTCCGAATTTATATTGGAAGAAGGGTATACCACATATTTCAAACTGCAGCAGGCTATATCGGAACTGGTCGAATCAGGTTTCATAAGAGAAGAATCCACCCATAGCCGTACCTTCTATCATATCACGGAAGAAGGAGTTGAGACGATTTATTATTTTAAAAATGACATCTCTCCCGCTATCCGGAAGGATATCCATACGTTTCTGGAGAAGAAAAAGTATGAATTAAAAAATGAAGTATCTGTCAAATCTGATTATTACCGTAATCCGAACATGGAATATTCCGTTAGATGCCAGGTCATCGAACAGCGGATGCCCCTGATCGACCTCACGGTGACGGCGCCGACCGAAGCTGAAGCAGAGACGATCGCCAACAACTGGACCAAAAAGAACCAGGAAATATATGCCATGGTCATGACACAGCTTTTATCATGACCGAAAGAGTATACTCTCTCTCAAATCCAGGCGCAAGGCAGGATTTAAGAATGTATCAAACAAAAAAGGAGATATAAAAATCATGAAAACCAAAAAAGTACTCGATCTGTACGTCAGTTTCTTTAAGATCGGCGGACTTACTTTCGGCGGCGGACTGGCCATGCTGCCTATGCTGCAGCGGGAAGTCGTGCAGAAGCATCATTGGTGCACAGAGGAAGAGCTGCTGGATATCTATGCCATCGGGCAATGCACTCCCGGAATTATCGCCGTCAATACCGCGACCTATGTGGGCTACCAGCAGGCCGGCTTTCTCGGCAGTGTATCCGGAACCCTGGGGATGATATCCCCCTCTCTGATCATCATCTGTCTGGTTGCTTCCATCCTCCAGAATTTCATCCATATGCCCGTCGTACTCCATGCGCTGGCAGGAATCCGGATCGTAGTCTGCGCCCTGATGCTGAATACAGTCTTTACCATGGCAAAGAAAGGGATCATTGATAAACTGGGAGCCGCCGTCTTCCTGATTGCTTTCGTCCTGGCCTGCTTTACTCCGGTTCCGACGGCCCTGGTCATCATCCTTGCCGGGCTTACCGGAATTATCGCAAAGCATTTTGAAAGGAGGCGTGCGGCATGATCTATCTGATCCTTGCATATGAATTCTTCAAGATCGGCCTCTTCTCTATCGGAGGCGGCATGGCGACGCTGCCGTTTCTCATGGACCTGACCAGAAAATACGACTGGTTTACCGTAAGCGAGCTCACCAACATGGTAGCCATCAGTGAGAGTACTCCCGGACCTGTGGGAATCAACATGGCAACCTATGCCGGATATAACGCGGCCGGCATCCTCGGGGCAATCGTGGCAACCATATCACTTACCGCCCCTGCCTGGATCATTATTATCATGATTGCGAAGTTTCTGGAGAATTTCAGCGAAAATGCCAATGTGAAAGCGGCTTTCTATGGTATCCGCCCGGCAGTCGCCGCCCTGATCGGATATGCGGTATGGGAACTGCTTAAGATTGCCCTCGTATCAGCCGCGGAAGGAAAAATGGAGATTAATCTGATCAATGCCGCAGTCTGTATCGTAACTTTCGCCCTTCTGCAGATTAAGAAACTCGGAAAACTGCACCCCTTGGTATGGATCGCCGCGGGCGCCTGCATAGGGATTGTGCTTAAGATGTGATGTATAACTATAAGGGGATGCCGGAAACTGCACAACCATTTCCGGCATCCCTTTTCGTTGCTTATTCTGTAAATATCTATTTTTCCTGTTCGCAGACCACCTTACATCTTTTTTTATAACAAGCAATTCCATACTTGTATATCGTTTGCACTTCTTCTTTCTTAAGTATCTCCGTATAGCCAGTCTTATCAATCTGCTTCATGGCCTCATTGCAAGCCGTATCGTAGGAACCTTTTTCAGCATACTTCACCTCAATAATACATCCAGTTTTCTCAGAAGGAATAATAATCTGTATATCTACATAACCGATTCCCGATTCAGAATTAGATTTTACGATCCAATTCCCCTGAGCTTTTAACAGACCAAGCAACATACCATGGTAAAAGTTTTCTTTCATATCTTTCCTGACACAAGTGTCCCGGATGCTGATGGAATCATTCATAAATTCATTCAATATTGTCTGCACGTTTTTGGCTTCGCCATTTTTGACCGCATTACAAAAACTGCCCCAACGTTTACGATCATGTTCTTTCCTACATTGACGCACATATTCAGGAAAAGATTACGCTTACAGACCTTGCCGCCCTTGCCGGATACAGCCCCTTTTATTTCAGCAGGCTTTTTTCTGATATGATCGGAATACCTGTAACAAATTACATCCGAATCCGAAAGCTGCAGCATGCAATGGTCTCTCTGCTTGAGGGCAAAAAGGTTCTGGAAGTATCTCTGATGTATTGATTCCCATGAAGACTTTACGCGATCTTTTACTCAATTATTCGGTTCTACGCCAAGAACAATCCGGAAGCATCCAGATCAGAGATAACGGACGGGGAATTTCCCTGACTGGCGATGAACATCCGGATAATCATACTCTGCAAAAAACACTTCAGTATTTTTCTTGCGCACTTAACACGGATATGCTAAAATCAACGTAAAAATCCCCCCTTGTTTCGTCTGACAAAGGTAAAACAAGGAAAAATTCATAGTATCTGAACGTTTGACAGGTAAAAAATCTGAAAATATAGACAAAGCAGAGGACTTAAATTTTCAATTATGATCATTTTGTATTGTATTTTATCAATTGTTTTATGGAAATTAATAATTTTTTGTTACCACTGGATATATATTTTTTTGTACAATTCAGATTCATACCCCTATGATGCGTCGTATTTCGTATTGATAATAAGTTTTGTTTTGACATACTTCTTTATAAAAAATGTAAAAAGAGATACAAAAATCGGGAATTTATACTGGTGGATTCTATTGATCATGGTGTTTAAAGTGATTACAATACCTTTTGGTTATATCGTAATAGAATCAGCATTTCAAGGAGTACTTCTTTTGTGCGTACTATTCATTTTAGGAATTCCTTTATCTGTAATACTGACGAACTACTTATTTATGCTAATTAAGAAGAACAGTCAATAAGTAACAGTATTCCGGAAAATGCGTTACAAAGGATTGCGAAAAAGTCAAACCGTCCTTAACAGGGACAGACATGGTTCCAATAAGCCATATCTGTCCCTGAAGTTTTTCATATAAAAAGATTTATTCCAACAAAAATTCACACATCACTGTATTACTGACATCAATTCCCCTGTCCGTCAGCCGTACAAAATCGTCGGTTTCCTCCATCAGCCTCATTCCGTACATCTTTTCCAGCACTTCACCATATACCGTATCCATCCCGCGCCCGAACTCATCGGCAAATTTCGTCTTCGACACGCCTTGCGTCTTCCGAAGTCCCAGAAACATATACTCTTCCATCTGTTCCTTCATGCTCAATACCATCGGCTCTTCCCCGTAATCCCATCTCTTGTTATCCATAAGGGACGCCGCTCCCGTACCGATTCCCAGATATTCCGTCCGGTTCCAGTAGCCTAGATTATGCCTGCATTCATATCCGGGCAGCGCATAGTTGGAGATCTCATATCTGTGATAGCCGTATTCTTTTAAAATCTCTTTCGTCTGCCGATACATCTGCCTCTCATCCTCTTCATCCGGCAATCGACCGGCGCATAAATCCGCCTCTTCTCTTTCTTTTGCAGCCTTTCCAAATGATTCATCTCCTTCTCTGCCTCTGACATATGTTTCATAAAACGGCGTTCCTTCTTCTATGATCAGACTATACGCCGAGATATGCTCCGGTCTTAACTCTGCGGCTTTTTGCAGGGTATCTACCCACTCTTCTACCGTCTGTCCCGGGATCGCCGACATCAGATCTACATTGATATTCCCAAATCCCTTCTCTCGCGCCAGACGGTACGTATCAAGAAACTCCTCATAGGTATGGATTCTTCCCAATATTCTTAACTCCTCGTCCTTCGTCGATTGAAGACCGATACTCAGGCGATTGATACCTGCCTGTCTGTATGCCGTAAGCTTTTCTTCCGTCACAGTGCCGGGATTCATCTCTACCGTGATTTCTGCTCCTTCGTCAACTACGAAAGTATCCCGGATTGCCTCAAAAATCACCGTAATCTGCTCTGCTTCCAATATAGACGGCGTCCCGCCGCCGATAAAGATACTGACGACATGATAACTTCCCGCAAGCTTCTTATATGTCCGAATCTTTTGGCAAAGCTCCGTCACATACTCCCGGCGTTCCTCCTTAGACGACGGTCCCGACAGGAAATCACAATATTGACATTTCCTAATACAAAAAGGAATATGCACATATAGTTCTAAAGGTCTCATCGGCCACACCATATCGTCTACTTATCATCCAGCTTCAGCACGCTCATGAATGCTTTCTGCGGAATCTCTACGCTGCCCACCTGGCGCATCCGTTTCTTTCCTTCTTTCTGCTTCTCCAGAAGCTTCCTCTTACGGGTGATATCTCCGCCGTAGCACTTGGCAAGCACGTCCTTTCGCATCGCCTTGACCGTCTCTCTCGCAATGATCTTACTTCCGATCGCCGCCTGGATCGGAATCTCAAAGAGCTGTCTCGGGATCTCTTCTTTTAACTTCTCACACATCTTGCGTCCCCGCTCATAAGCCGTATCCGCATGGATAATGAAAGACAGCGCGTCCACTTCTTCTTTATTGATCAGAATATCAAGCTTCACCAAATCAGACTTCACATACTCATCCAACTCATAATCAAAGGACGCGTACCCTCTGGAACGCGATTTCAGCGCATCGAAGAAATCATAAATGATCTCATTCAAAGGCAGATGATACCGAAGTACCGCCCGGGTCTCTTCGATATATTCCATCCCGTCATAGATGCCCCTGCGCTCCTGGCAGAGGTCCATGATCGCCCCGATAAATTCCGACGTAACCATAATCTCCGCTTTCACCATAGGTTCTTCCATATATTCAATCTCCGACGGGTCCGGAAGATTGGAGGGATTCGTCAGCTCGATCACGTCGCCGTTCGTCTTATGCACCTTATAGATAACGCCCGGAGCCGTCGTCACCAGATCCAGGTTATACTCTCTCTCCAGACGCTCCTGAATAATCTCCAGATGAAGGAGTCCTAAGAACCCGCAGCGATACCCAAAACCTAACGCGATGGAAGTTTCCGGCTCAAACTGCAGCGAAGCGTCATTTAACTGCAGTTTCTCCAACGCGTCCCTGAGATCCGGATACTTCGCCCCATCTGCCGGATACATGCCGCAGTATACCATCGGATTCACTTTCTTATATCCCGGAAGAGGTTCCGCACATGGATTGGAAGCATCGGTGATGGTGTCCCCCACACGGGTGTCCTTCACATTCTTAAGGCTTGCCGTGATATAACCAACCATACCTGCGCTCAGCTCGTCACAGGGAATAAACTGCCCCGCGCCGAAATATCCCACCTCCACAACCTCTGCTTTCGCCCCGGTAGCCATCATGAGAATCGGAGTTCCCTTCTTCACAGTTCCTTCTTTGATCCTGCAGAATACGATGACACCCTTATAAGAATCATACAGAGAGTCGAAAATCAATGCTTTCAACGGCTCTTCAGGATCTCCCTCCGGCGCCGGGATCTTCTCCACGATCTGCTCCAATACCTCTTCTACGTTCAATCCTGTTTTTGCCGAGATCTGCGGGGCATCCATAGCTTCGATCCCGATCACATCCTCGATCTCCTCTATAACCCGTTCCGGCTCTGCGCTTGGAAGGTCTACCTTATTGATCACCGGCATAACATCCAGGTCATGGTCCAACGCCAGATAGACATTCGCCAGCGTCTGCGCCTCCACTCCCTGCGCCGCGTCTACCACCAGGATCGCGCCGTCGCAAGCCGCAAGGCTCCTTGACACCTCATAGTTAAAATCCACATGTCCCGGCGTATCTATCAGGTTGAAGATATACTCCTCCCCGTTCTTCGCCTGATAGACGATGCGAACCGCCTGGGCCTTGATCGTAATCCCTCTCTCCCGCTCAAGCTCCATATTATCAAGAACCTGAGACTGCATCTCACGGCTGGTCAGAAGACCCGTCATCTCAATAATCCGGTCCGCCAGCGTAGATTTTCCATGATCTATATGCGCTATAATACAAAAATTACGAATTTTACTCTGATCTGCTCCTGCCACTTCTATCGTTCCCCTTACATTTTACTATCGTCTTTCATCTCCATCTTGCTCAGTATAGAGCATACGGATCTATATCGCTTCTACGCGCTGAATTTTACAATAAATATCTCAACGCTCATCACGTCGTTTAACCGCCCGGTCTTCACCAGTTCTTCCATACCGGCGGCTTCTTCCATAATGACACGAAGTTCAGCCTTTGAAAACGTCTTGCACTGCCGCATGTATTTTCCCGCCACGAAGGGATGAAGCTTTGCTGTCTTAGCGATCTGTGCCTTATCATGTCCTCTCCCCAGCAAGTCTTTCACTTCCAGCAGCAGCCTGAACTGGCGCGCCAGAAGATACAAGATCCGCATCGGCGGCTCCTTTAACGCAAGCAGGTCATAATAGTAGTTAAGCGCTTTCTTCTGCTGCTTTGCCGCCACAGCCTCAACCATATCGAAGATCTTATTCGATATCTGCGTCGTACAGATGGCGTCTATATCTTCCACGGTGATCTCCCTGCTCTGCTTTGGAACTTCTGCTTCCCGCTCCCCGGAGTCCGCGCTGTTACCGCCGGGAAAAACCTCCTCCGGCAAGGTATATGTGAACAGTTTCTCCAGCTCTTTCTCCAGATTCTCCATATCTGTCCCAGACTTGGACAAAAGATAACGGATCGTAGATTCTTTAATCTGCCGGCCTTCGCGCTTTACATGTCCGGCAATCCAATATATCAGCGTCTTCTCGTCCTGACGCCCCATCTCGACGATACGGCCCTTCTCCTTCACGGCCTTATACATCTTCCCCCGCTTGTCCACTTCATTTTCCACAAAGAGAAAACACGCGGTGTCCGGCATACTCTTCAGATAATCCGCCAGATCGGGCGTCGCATTCTTAAAAAAGTTGGAATTCTCCACCACGATCAGCCGACGCTCCGCAAAAAAAGGCATCGTCTCCGCCAGATCGATCAGCTCTGCGGGATTAATTCCCTTCCCTTCGTAATAAGCGTAATTCATCGTATCTCCGTCTGGGATCATAGCTTTCGTAAGCCGGTTCTTATACTGCTTCTTCAGATAAGCTTCTTCCCCATACAGGAGATAGACCCTCTTAAAAGTTCCGGATTTGATATCTTCATTCAGGCTTTTCATGCACTACCTTACCATATCCCTCGTAATCTCTTCCAGTGAATGCGCGCCGCACATCGCCATCGTATCCTCTAATTCTGCGGCAAGCTTATCGGTAAGAGCTTTCACTCCTTCTGCCGCGCCGCCGTATACCGCCGTTACATAAGGACGTCCGATCAGTACGGCGTCCGCGCCGAGAGCCAGGGCCTTGAATACATCCACACCGGAACGGATACCGCCGTCTACCAGGATCTTCATATCTCCCCCGACCGCGTCCGCAATCTCTGGGAGCACCTCTGCCGTCGGCGGGCACTGGTCAAGCACACGGCCGCCGTGGTTCGATACTACGATAGCCGCCGCTCCTGCTTCCTTTGCTTTCAGCGCGCCCTTCACAGTCATAATTCCTTTTAATATAAACGGTACTCCTGCATCCTCGATAATACGCTTAAGTTCCTCGGTGGATTTGCTCCCTGCCGGAGGAGTCAGATTCTTAAGGAACGGCAACCCTGCCGCGTCCACATCCATAGCGCAGGCAAACGCTCCTGCTTCCTTTACCAACGCGAACTTTTCGGCCAATGTATTGACGTCCCACGGCTTCACGGTCGGAATTCCTCTTCCTTCCGCAGCCTTGATGGCTTTCGTGGCGCCCTCCATCACCGCCGGATTCGTCCCGTCCCCGGTAAACGCCGCGATCTCCTCGGCCGCACATGCCGATACCAGGATATCGTTATACTCCAGGTCGTCATATTTATCCCCATAGTGAAGCTTCATCGCCCCGATGGGGCCTGCAAAGACCGGCGCCCGGAATGTCTGTCCGAACAGCTTAAGCGTCAGGTCAACCAGCTTATTCTCACAGATGGTATCCATATTTACACAGAGTTTCTGCCATGCGTCATAATTCTGGATCGCAACCGTTCCTGTTCCCTTTGCCCCGGGTCCCGGAATCCTGCCGCCGCACGCCTTGCCGTTGCAGACCGGACATGCCTTGCAGATATCTCCTACACAGGTTCTTGCGTTTTGTAATACTTCTTCATATGTCATCGTTCTCTTCCTCCATCTTCTCTTTTCCACTTCCAGGCACACGCAATCCCTTCATACGTGTACACTCAGATAAACTCAGTATAATGTAGAAACTTCACTTTTACAAGACGAAAATACATTTATCTCAGATTCAACTTTATACTTAAACATCTTGTATTTAATTTTCTTATCAGATTTATTTTTATTCAATTCTTCCAACACTTTTTCATCAATTAAAGTCTGCTGTTACATTGCATTTTTTCGCTATCCTGTTCAGTTTCCAAACTGCCCGGCTCTACGTGACAAGCCAGATACAGCACCTCCACCCCTGCTTCCTTCGCTTCTTCAAGTGCTACGGCGAACTCCGGGTGGGTATTGATATTCGGCCGCACCTCCGTTACTCCGTCCATCTGGATCACGAAAGCAAGGGACGCCTTATACCCCTCCTTTACAGCCTTCGTTAATTCCCGCAGATGCTTCACGCCCCGCTCCGTCGGGGCATCCGGAAAATACCCGACACCGTCTGTCTCCAGCGTACACCCTTTGACCTCAAGCAGATGACGTTCTGTTTCTCCGTCCTCCTTATGACGCTCCATATAAAAATCAATTCTGGAATCTCCATAGGTATATTCCGGTATGACCGTATCGAAGCCCTGTCCCGCCAGCCACTCCTTCGCCACCTTATTCGGAGCCTGGCTGTCAATATTAAAAAGTATTCCGTTCGATTTCCTCACCGCCACCAGATCGTATCTAGTCTTCCGTCCCGGTGTTCCCGGTTCCGTCAGGTATACCTCGCAGCCCGGTATCAGCAATTCCTTACAACGGCCGGTGTTCTTTACATGAACCCTTTCCTTACGCCCCTCGATCTCCACTTCTGCAATAAAGCGGTTGGGACGGCCAAGGAAGACGGCATGGATGATATTATCGTATTTCATCCCGAATCATTCCTCCACTCTGATTAATTCTGTGAATACATTATAACAAACTAAGCAATGGCTTTTCTACAAAAATTTATAGCACTGGTTTTCGATATATGTTATAGTATAAAAAACAGGAGGTTTTATTGATATGAAGCATATTTTAGAGAACCGTATAAAGAATCATATAAAAGTGAAAAAATGGCTGCAATACTTTCTGGCGTCTTTATTGGTCTTCGTGCTGTCCTTAACCGGATGCGGCGCAGTACAGGAAAAAGATGACGAGAATGCAGGCGATGCCGCGGTTAACAAGACTGTAGAAAGCGGATCAGATACACTGTCAGAAAATGATAATGAGGATATCGGAGATACTGCGGTTAATAAGACTCTGGAGAGCGAACCGGATGCACCGCCAGAGGAGGAAACGGCAGAACCTTCGGAAGACGGAACCTACAGCAGTAAAGATGACGTAGCACAGTATATCTATATCTACGGGCATCTTCCGTCCAATTTTATCACAAAAAAAGAAGCTGAAAAACTGGGCTGGCAGGGCGGTTCCTTAGACCCTTTCGCACCGGGCAAATGCATCGGAGGCAGCCATTTCGGCAATTATGAAGGACTCTTGCCAGAGAAGGAAGGCCGCACATATACGGAGTGCGATATCGACACATTAGGGGCCGACAAGCGCGGCGCGAAACGAATCGTATTTTCAAACGACGGCCTGATCTATTATACGGAAGACCATTATGAATCTTTTGAACTTTTATATGGAGAAGAATGATCATGTTCACATGTAAATTAGACGGCAAATTGATTAAGGACAGAGAAACGCTGCATGGTATCCTGGCAGACCTGCCTGGATTCCCGGACTGGTACGGAAGGAATCTTGACGCTCTGCATGACTGCCTCACAGACATTCACGAAGAGATATGGATTCAGGTTCAAAATGAGAATGACCTGGCCCTGCACCTGGGGAATTATGCCGCCGCATTTCTGAATGTACTCGCTGCGTCAGCTAAGGAGAATGAAAACATACACTATATGATCGGATCAAACTAAAATCATTTTTCGCATATCTGTCAAAACGGGATGTCCTGAAGCAAGTTTGCTTCGGGACATCCCTTCTTTCACTTATTTCGTTTTTTACCTGGCAGGCATCTGAAAATCCACGAGAGCCTTGTTCAGATAGTCGTTAAAGGGCTTCATGATCCGGAAAACTTCCGCTGCCTTTGCGGAAAATATCTCTGAATCAACTAATTCTTCATCTTTTATCGGATATTCCAAATACCAACTCTTGAATTTCAGATATTCTGCCTGAGGATGTTCTTTATCATATCCTGCCGGAACCTTCTTCAATGCCGTACCCTGTACGGTAAAATACTTTTCAAACTCCGGATCATGTATAATCTTTTCCCACTCTTCACCATTTTTGACAATATAATCCCTTATCATAGCAGTTGCATCCTTAAACATATCCGCAAACAAGCCGCCGCCTAAGAAGGACTGATCGCCCGGCTTAATCATAAGATAGTATCCGACAGGAACCGGCAGTTTACCCTTAGAGGATATGTGGGCCCGGAACGCAGGATTATACGGCGATTTGTCATGGCTGAACCGGGTATCCCTTACAATCTTAAACGTAAGGTCTTTCGGATTGTTGTGTAAAATACTGCTGTCAAATTTTCCTATTTCCAACATCAGAGCCTGTAATAATTCTTCAAATTCGGCGTTTGCCTTTTTAAAGTCATTCTTATTCGCATGATACCATTCACGGTTATTATTCATGCTCAACGCCGATAAATATTCAATAATAAACTGTATATTCATATGCTGTCATCTCCTTTATGATTTCTGGACAATGGAAAGTTGAGTGGATTTTAGAAATTCCTGTATCAGATGTTTCGTGCGCTCGGGAGACTGGTATGGTTTACAGAAAGAAAAATCCTGTGACAAATCGTCGATATCTTCCATAGCATTTTTCACATCCATCATAGTCTGAACAGAGATCTCTTCGGCCGCCGTATAATCAAGCTGTTTTGGATTGATCCTATGGTTCTGTATTGCATAATTCACTCTGTCTTTGCATTTACATCTGCCGCCGCCATATTCTCCGCAATACTGCTCAAGAAAATCCGCCATTTTCCTGCGTATTCGGGAAAGCCGCTGGCGGTACGCTTCCGGGGTCATTTCCAAAATATCTCCCGCAATACGGCTGTCAATCTTAAACATCGTACCCAATATGAAGATACATCTGCTCTCCGTATCAAGGCATTGCAGCATCACATTTGTGCAGGACATTTTTAATTCCTCTGCCAATATGTCCTTCTCCACATTCTGGGTCAGATCCGGCACATCCTGTATCTTTCCGTTTTCAATATCGTCTCCATAATATTCAAAACTTAACGGATACTGGGCAAACATATGTTTTTTATAATTTTTCAGATGATTGACCGCAATACTGAACACCCATGTGGTAAATGAGCTGTCTCCTCTAAAAGAGGATAGATGCGTAATCATTTTCAATAGGATGTCCTGTGTAGCATCCTCCGCATCCGGAAATGTACCGAGCATCCGCAGGGATAAATTGAACACAATATCCTGCACACCTGTCACAAGAGTTTCAAGGGCTTCTTTATCCCCTGCCGTAGCTTTATCTACCAAAGCCTGCAATTCTTCATTTGTTTTTTTATTCATAGATCTTACCTCCTACTTAATTAGACACTGCTTATCTGCCTGTGTGACAAAAAAATATTCCAACTGTACGGCTGTAAATTATTATTTTCTGCTGTCCTGAATGAAATGTACTCGATATATCCGTAAAAATCAAGATATTTCTTAAAATATTCTCCGCGGCTCGATTCCTTTAAATACCTCAACAGACAAGAATTCCGGTTTTTATATAGCAATTTTCAGAATATTTCGGTATAATAGTCATAATAAAATATATGGTATATTGCAGAAAGGAGATTTTATTATGTCAAAACGAGTCATCTCTATAAACCGATTGTTCGGCAGTAACGGGAGAAATATAGGAAAAGCTTTGTCTGATGAACTGGGAATCCACTGCTATGACAAGGATTTGATACAGATTGCAAGTAATGAACAGGGACTTCCTTACGAGGAACTTCTTAAAGTGGATGAGAAATGTGCCGCCAGGCAGCGCCATCCGTTGAATGAGCCGCCGCAGACGGAGTCTCAGTACCTTTTCTATCCGATGAACGATATACTCTTTCAGACCCAGCGGGACATTATTCGTTTTATCGCCAAGCGGGAGGAATGCATCTTCATCGGCCGTTGTGCAGGACAGATTCTGGGAGAAGACTGTTTAAAGGTTTTTATCCATGCACCTTTTGAATATCGGGTACAGGTAACTGCCAACCGTATGGGGATCTCGGAAGAGGAGGCGTGTACACACGTAAAGACGACGGATAAGGAGCGGCGCAGTTATTACGAATATTTTACGGAGAAAAATTGGATGGATATGAGCACCTATGATGTATGCATTGACAGCAGCCGGTTTACGCAGGAGCAGATTATTATGATGCTGAAAGCGGCGTATGAGAATAAGGAGGCATAGGCTTCAAGATGTATGCATTGACAGCAGCAATTCCCCCATAAGTAATGTAATTTGCTTATGGGGGAATATAAATTATTCAACTGTTTCAATGGAATCCACAATGCTCATCCTTGCAATAGAACGCAGCGGAATTGCCGTTGCCAGCAGGCAGGCTAAAATGGAAATAATCGCAGCCTCAGCAATCGCTATGACAGGAACGTCAACGAGCCGTAGTGTATCTGTCCGCGCCGCTTCAACAAAAACACAGCAGATATAGCCCGCCACTGCTCCGATCAACGTTGCGAAAATACCGTAGTAAGCGCCCTCCCACAGAAATGTCTTGTAAAGACATCCTGCGCTCATACCGATCGCACGCTGCATACCAATCTCACCGATGCGTGTATGGATGTTACTGTAGACAGTGTTTATGATATTCAGTATGCCGATGATGCCGATAAAGATAATCAGTACCCAGCACAGCATTTTGATCTGTTCAAAACTCTCCTCCATCTCATTGCTGCTTTGAAGATAGGAAAGCCAATGCGTTCCCGGATATTCGCTGCACCAGTTATCAAGCCAGCTTTCAAAAGTATTCGTATCAGCATCATCCAGTAACGTCGGATAAATCTCTGAATAACTGTCATTTCTAAGCAGTGAGCAATATATCTCATCATTCACTATGAGCTGGACACCGTTTGTAAAGCCGTCATTGTTGATTGTGATTGCCGCATCAATCACTCCCACTACGCGAAGCGTTCTGTCTCCTAACTGGATTGTATCGCCCACTGCAAGCTCCGTACGCTCTACCGGTGTATCACCGTAGGAAAAGGCAATGGGATTTTTGGCAAGGCAGCCTGTTCCATCGTTTAACGCCTGCCTGTCCTGATCGGACAGCTTGGGAGCATAACGCTGCAATTGTGCATCATCAATATTAACAAGCTGCAAGGTTTCGTAGCTCTTCACAGACAGGTCTGTTTCAAATGGCAGCACATCCCCGGCTCCCGGCATGAACACGGAAAGCCGGGTGGCAGAGATGCTTTCTACCGCATCGTTTGCTATCAGTGTATCCACACTTTCTGGCGGAATACCGGAAGTCTCATTTGTAATGGAATAATCACTGAAATACATATCCTGAACTTCGCTGCTGGCGTCAAGCAACCCGGTAAAACTCTGTAAGGCAACAAAAACGGTAATACTCATAACAAGGGACAGAATCGTAACGATCGTTCTGCCGCGCCCGCGTTTCAGATTAAGCCCTGCATAGTAGGCTTCAAAAATATGAATTTTACGATTCCTTTTTCCCCGACGTTTGATCTTTACAGCCTGCCCCGACATAGCGGCAATCGGAGATAAACGGGATGCGTACCAGGCGGCGGGAAATGCGGCCAGCAGTGCAAATAAGAGCGTAACTGCAACACTGGCAAGGAGCATTGGCAGCTTCACCGTACCGGCTGCGCTGATTGCAGTGTTTAATTCGGAAACGCTGTTTACCATGAACAGATCGGGATTAAGGATACCCGTCGCCGCGATCAACACACCTTTTGCCGATAATGTGCCGAACAGCAGTCCAATGGGAATACCTGCTCCACAGAGAATCAGGAGCTGTAAAGAGACCAGGCGGTAAATTTGCCCCCTCTCTGCACCGATTGCACGAAGCGTTCCATATTCTTTCATGCGCTTTGTGATCGAAATTTTCAGAATGTTGTAGATCACCAGCCCAGCCGCAAGCAAAACCAGTGCGCCTACTAAAACGCACGCTGCAGCCATGAATGAAAATCCTGTACCGGTATCGCTGTCCGCCGCCTTATCATAGGAAATACCGAGAGCGTCAAGCAGAATCCAGTTATATTGGATAAATCGTTCATTTACATTTAAATCCGCCGCAAGATCATAAATAATACTCTGAAAATTTCGCTTATCATAAGTTTTAAAATCAGTGGAATAAAGCAGATATTCTTCCGGTAATAATTTCTCTGCGGTTCCGTCTCCTACAATCCCCCCGACCATACCTGATGCATATCCGATATAACTGCTTTCCAGAATGCCCGTCAACACAAAGTCAGCAGAATATTCTATATCCGGCAGTGAATTGTCCATGACAGACGTGCGTAAATCCAACGAAATTGTACTTCCAATCGCGGCATTAAGCCCAAGATATTGCATTGCATCTTCTGACAAAGCAATTTCATTTGCCTTCTCCGGCAGCCGTCCCTCTTCTATCCTTCCGAATGACGGGTACATGGATAATGCGTTATCGTGATATTCCCGGAGATATAAATCCAAACTGCTGCTGCCTAACGGCATGCTGCCAACAAAGATTATATCGCCCGCATCATACAGGCGGTCATCTTCATGCAGTTTTTGCGCCTGTTCCTTATTGAGCTGATGAAAAGTTGCATAGCGGTTTCCATTCAGTCCCGCCGCCTGATCAATACGCATGGATTGTAATATTCCGATAGATTGTCCGGTCACCGTCGTCATAATCGTGGATATGATAACCGCAGTAAAAATCAAAACTGCCATAATCTTTTGCGCTTTCAGTTCTTTCCACGCAAGGGTTAAATAAGATCTCATCTTGCTGTCACCTCCGAAAGAACGCCGTCTACTATTACAAATTGCCGCTCTGCCATTCTCGCAATGCGGCTGTCATGGGTAATGATAACAAGCGTTTTAGCCGTCTTCTTCCATATGTTTTCCAGCATCTCCATAACCTCGCCGCCGCTCTTACTGTCCAGATTCCCGGTCGGCTCGTCAGCGAAAATAATATCAGGCTTGGCGATCAGGGCGCGGGCAATCGCCACACGCTGCTGCTGGCCGCCGGAAAGCTCATGGGGCAGATGGGTCAGGCGTTCACGAATCCCCAACAGTTCCGTAAGCTGCTTTAGATATGCTTCATCCGGCCGTTTTTTATCTAACAGCAAGGGCATGATGATATTTTCCTTTGCGGTCAGAACAGGAAGCAGGTTGAATTGCTGAAAGATAAAGCCGATTCTTTGACGGCGAAAAGCAGACAGTTCTTTATCGCTAAGACTGTATATATCTTTTCCTTCGTATGTCAGGCTGCCGGAAGTCGGCCTGTCCAGCCCGGATAACAGATGCAGCAGGGTGCTTTTTCCGCTGCCAGACGGACCCATGATGGAGATAAAGTCGCCGGACGCAATTTCAAGATTGACTTTATCTAACGCAATGACACTGCTCTCACCGCTGCCGTAGATTTTTGATAATTCCTTTGCTTCAATGTTCATAAAAACACTCTCCTTATTTGTGATGTAAGGAGAGTGTAAAACAAAAATCTCAAAAATCACTCAAGATTTCTGAATTTATCCGGAAAGAAGCAGTGGCCGCTGCACCACACTCTTTTCTATTTGCCAGCGTCAGCGTTCCCCCATGCTTTCGGCATAACGTCTGGCTGCTGTATAGCCCCATACCAAAGTGCGCAGAATCTTCTTTCATCTTTCCGAAGGGTTTCGGACCATTCTGCACCAATTCCGCAGGATAACCGGGGCCATCGTCTGTAACGGACAGAAGCAAATAATTTTCCTGCTGTTCCAGACAAATCGTAATCTTACTTTTTGCAAACCGAACCGCATTTCCAATCAGATTTTCCGCAACGTTCAGAAACAGTCCATGATCTAATTGCATTGTCCCATTATCAGGGGTGGACACGGACAGGTTTAGTGCACCGGCAAGAAGTTTGCCCGTATCTTCTAATTCGGAGCGCAGCAGAGAATAAGTACACCTGCTTATCTGTATCGGCATTTGCTCTAATCTTTGTATGCTGCTCATAGCCTCCACATACTGTTCAATGCGCAGAGTATAGCTTTCCAGCCTGTCAATAGTCTTTTCATCCGATGTACCTTGCCGCAGTAATTTTACTGTCCCTTTTAAGACCGTAATCGGGTTACGTAAATCATGGGAGAAAGCGGCATTTAACCTTTTGCGTTCTTCCGCCTGCCGCCATAGTTCCTGATTTGATTTCAAAAGTTCCTCCCGCATGGTATCAAAAGCAGCGCAGAGCCGGCCTAATTCATCATCAGAGCAAATCGGCATGGAAAAGTCAAGGCTGTGGTTCTGAATACTTGTGATGCCATTTTGCAATGCAGTAATCGGTTGCTTCAATTTGATATGGTAGTATAAGACACCGGATAATGCCAGCCCGCCCATAGGAAGAATAATGCAGGACACAATTTGAATGATCCCCAACACTGATAATATATTTCTCTGAGATGCCGAGGGCGTTTCCTGTCTGACGATTGAACCATCTGATAAAATTTCAATCTCACCGGCGGGAAACGTGCTGCTTATCGAATTACATATCAGAAAAACCAGTCCTAACAGCAGGAGAGACGTCAAAATACAGGAGACAGACAAAACGAGAAAGGATTTCTTTAACTCCATATTTTTCAAACCTTCCACCGATAACCACACCCCCAAACCGTATCGATATAGCTATGAAGCGTATAACCAGCCAGCTTCGCCCGGATTTTTCTGATATGTTCCATGACGGTATCGCTGCTGCCTCCGCCGTCAATCCCCCACACCGCTTCATAAATACGCTCCCGGTCAAATACCTGCCCTGCATTCAGCGAAAGCAATTCCACGATATCAAATTCTCTTTTTGATAAAGAGACAGGCTTTCCGGCTACCGTAACCGTACGAGCGGAATAATCAATCGCCAGCTCATCAAAAAATCGTACTGCCGTCTTATTCCTATGCCGCTGCTCTCGCCGCAGATGCGCGGCAACTCTCGCCCCTAATTCGTCCAAATCAAAGGGCTTTATAATATAATCATCGGCTCCTGCCTGAAATCCAATGATTTTATCCGCAGACTCTACTCTTGCCGTCAGGAAAAGAATGGGACAGATAATATGTTCCCGAATTTTCCGGCAAAGTGTCAGCCCGTCCATATCTGGCATATTGACGTCGAGCAGAATCAGATCCGGCTGCCTTGCTAACTTTTGAAGCGCTTCGTTACCTCCATAAGCAGTTAACACTTCATATTGCGAGGAAAAGTAGCTTGCCGTTATGTCTACAATTCCCGGTTCATCATCTATGATAAGAAGCCTCTGTTTCATATAATCATCTCCATTTCCACCCCATATCATTTATCAAAACGACTAAATGACTAACAGAGCTCAGGTTATTCACATCTATTTCCACCCCATATCATTTATCATAGCGGCTAAATCTCAAAAAAATCTCAAGAATTAAATACTTAATAATCGTAATCATCAGCAACAGACTCTCTTTTCTAATCGATTCTGTCTAGCCTTATACTTATAAGAATACCACAAATCAAAATCTTTCACCACTTTGCCCTTAAAAGTTAATTGCGCAGGGATGCTTTGAGAGGTTCATAGCAGGGCAATTTCTGCTAAGATATTTTTAGAAAGTTATGCTATATTAAACAGGGAAAGAGATGTCATATATGAACAATAATACGGTTGCAGAAAAGATAGCAAACTATATAAAAATACACATTAATGAGGATTTGTCGATTCATTATAAAGGTGAAATATTGGGAAATATTTGGAGAAATTTGGATAAATTTCAATTAGAGATTGATTTTCCAAATTTTATTTAGTACAATTGTTCTATATAGAAATGTTCTAATAGGAATTAAGGTGATATATTTGGAAACAAAAGGCGGATTTTATATTACACAGATCAAACAACTTCAAGACAGGATTTTTGAACGGTTACTACTTAAAAATGGCATTGAGATAAGTGGCGGGCAGGGACGAATATTATTTATTCTATGGAAAACAGATAATCTTACGATTAGTGAAATAAGTGAAAAAACCTCTCTTGCAAAAAATACTGTATCTGTTGTAATAAATGGAATGGTAAACAAGGGAATTGTAGAAAGAACTATTAACCCGCACAATCGCCGGCAAACGATTGTATCGCTCACTGAGTATGCAAAATCTTTACAGGAAAAATATGAACTAGTATCTCAGGAGATGAATGTATTATTTTATCAAGGTTTTTCGGAAGAAGAGCAGAGACAATTTGAACGTTATCTTGCCCGAATACTTGAAACCTTGATTGATAATCTACCTACAAATTAATAATTTTATAAGGGGGATAATTTCCAATGAAAACAAGAGAACATATGATTGAATTTATTAAAAAACAAAAAGTATCATTTATTGCCTCCGTAGATGAAGATGGTTTTCCCAATATAAAAGCCATGTTTGTACCACGCAAGATTGAGGGAAATTGTTTTTATTTTTCAACAAACACATCCTCTATGCGCTCACAGCAGTTTATAAAAAATCCTAAGGCAAGTATTTATTTTTATAGTAAGGGACGCTTCAAATATGAGGGCATTATGCTGACTGGTACAATGGAAGTCTTGCAGGACAATGAAATAAAACAAGAAATCTGGTGTACCGGGGATACCATGTTTTATAAAAAAGGTGTAACCGACCCAGATTACTGTGTATTAAAATTTACTGCTATAAAAGGAAGATATTATTGTGATTTGAAAACGGAAAGTTTTGATATTGAGGACTTAAGATGATAGAAATAAGGTGTGTAAAATAATCTGTGTAAATCATCAAGAAGTACGAAACCTTTTACATCATTGCATTAATTCTTGAGTAATCAGCACTCGCTATCCGCGCCGTCTGCACGTCTCATAACCTAGACGCAGCCCGCTACGTTGCTAAGTACCAGTGGCACTGTTCAGCAAAGACCGAAGCAGAGCGTAGAACGTTGGTTAACAGACGCACATCTGACACGAATATCGAACACTATTATTTCAAGATTAATGCAAAGCTGTATTAGTTGTATTGATTGGCTTACAAACTCCATTTCCACTTTCAATAATATCCTTCGCTTCTAATTCTGCAAATTTTTCTCTGGCTTCAGCTTCAGCCCGGTTGTTTTCAATAATCTGTTCCCTCAAATTCTTCTCAAATTCCTCTGGTGTAATATCTATCTCTTTCTGTTCTTTCATTGAAGATGTGCGAAGTTCTTCTGAATTCATAAAATGAATATTCATTGAGTACTCTTTATTTAATTTATCAATCACTGCCTGATAAGGATCTTCTGATGCCGCACTTACAGAAATGGCTGTAAAAACACTTAAAAACAATGCCATAAAAGTCACCATAAATTTAATTCTTCTTTTCATATTCTACCTCCCTTCTCATTATAAATTTCCCTTCGAATTTTTCTTCCATTTTCGAGGAAATATTCTCGGAATCTGCTGCCATGACATAAAAATAATTTTCTTCTTCTCAAAAACAATCATCTCTCTTTCTAAAGTATATATGGGATATTTCCAAACAGTAATTTACTTCTTTAGTGTAACTATACATTCTCCATTTACTAATTCAAATTTTATTACCTCCTCATATGAAATTTCTTTACTTTAGATGTCAACCTGCTTGTCCAAAATGTTGTTCAGATATGGCTCCCCCACCAATAAACAAGCGACTAAGAAAAACTTGATGCACTTACAGGAATATGTTGTTCGCAGTTCCTTTTAATTTGCAGTTGGATACTTTAAGTCTGCGACGTTTGTACTTTTTCAAAGAAAAAGAATTTGCAATTTAACAATGTGAATTATTTCACTTCTATGATAATCCCCATATCCCCTGTATCCGGTTCCGCAAGGATATCCGCATATCCCTCTCCCATTTCCCGGTTGGAAGGAATCCCCCATCGGTTCTTCACACCCAGAATTCCAAGCAGCACCCCATGGTAAAAGTTTTCTTTCATGCCTGTTCTTACGGCCGTATCCCGGATACTGATGGTTTTCCTTAAATATTTCGTGAAAATCTTTTCTACATTTTCTACATCCTTATTTTGCAGTGCGTCACAAAAACGGTTCAGCATTTCCCCGTCCTCCTGAACATTCTCCTTAAAGAATTCCATGATCTGCGTCTCAAAAATATCCCGGATTTCCAAATTGGGAATCGCCAGTTTCATCTGCCTGCCTTCCGCTTTTCCCCTCTGGGTCAGATACCCGGTGGTAACTTCCCCGCCACCAAACGCTCAATCTCCCGTTTTGTCGCTGCATTGGGCGATTCTTCTATAAACCGCTTCACCACGTCATTGCTGCTGGTATTAATCCAATAATTTTCCGGCTGTACATGCGGCTCGCTTCATGATAACCTGAGAAGCCATTTGATAAGCTGTCTCATAAGATCTTGCCTCAATCCCTTTCAGGGAAACTGAAATAACCGGATACTTCCCCATATATTCCTCACAAAGCGCAGTTTCCTTTGAAATATCCAACCCGTCAAAAACACCCTTATCCCCATCCGGCGTGAAAAAGTGCTCCAGCATACTCATATTCAGCGTTTTCCCGAATCTTCTGGGACGAGTAAACAGATTTACGGCTCCCCAATTATGGAGTAATTCTACAATGAGCTCTGTTTTATCGATATAGTAAAAATTCTCTTTCCGAATAGCTCTCTTCTAACTGTTTTGTTAGCTGGTTTTCTCCTCCTCCCTCCACGTCCCCGGTCAAAAGCATATCAAACTGCCCGTACTGCACAGCCAATACCATAGATGCCTCGTTACAGCCTTTGCTTTCTTTGTTAGTGATTATTTTGAATCCATGCTTTTGTTTTCTCTGTTAGTACCATAGCTTACACCCAGAACATTGTCCCGCACAGGATCAATATAGATACAATAGGAACGGTAACGGTATCCCAGCCACCCTTGGTGTACAACTCCGTCAACGAAGCGATGGGTGCAGCCACACAGGCAAAACTCAGGCTGATATACCAAGGCAGTCCGGACATAAAGAGCAGTACAGGGAGCAGACACACAAAGGATGTAATCACCATACCGATGCTGCCTTCTACAGACTTCACGCCCTCAATTCGTTCACCCTGCAACTTATGCCTGCCGTGGCTCTTTCCCACAATGGCAGCAACCGCATCACCGGGGCCCCAAGCCATGATCGCACCCACGGCGATATAAATATACTCTGTTCCAAAGCCACCCCAGAAGATGGCGATCAGCAGGGTCATCAGTCCAAATAAGGCCACAAAGCTAATTATCACTTCGTGCTTTGCTTTTTCTGGGAACAACTTCTTATAGAAAGAGAAAGGCTCCAGGAAATGCAGAGCCGCCATAACCAGGATCAGGAACAGAACATTCACTGCAGTAGCGATCCACCAAATATCTGTACAAAGCACCAATGGCAAGATGGAGGTGAAGGCGACGGTGTGGAGCAGCTTGCAAAATATGTAATCCGGCACCTTGGTCGTAAAGCGAATGATGATCAGAACCACAGGGCAGGCAACGATATAGCCGCTGTAAATGCCGAACAGTCTCAGAAACTCCAGCAGATAAGGCACGTTGATTTTATCTATATTGTTGATGGTAATCATGGACAGACCCAAAACCAGCAGAATCGCACCTGTCACATATCCCACAACCCTGCCCTTAACCTTATTGGCAAACTGCGCGCTGACAAGGGAGAAAAAGGTGGCGACCACAATGGCAAGAACGAGGAACCTCCAGCACTCCAGCACGATGGTGGGCTCAATGAGGATATGGCTCACCGATGCGATCAACGCCGTGAAGGTCATAATAAATGTGGAGGTGCCAACGGCAGTCTTACGCTCATAGCCCAGCATGGCAGTGAACACGATGAGCATCATCATACCACCGCCGGAGCCGAAAAAACCAGTGCCAAAACCAATGGTCAGGCCATAGAACAGAGATACTGCGATTTCCTTAATGGTCAGCTTGGTTTTTGCGTCCTTTTCTGGGCGCTCCTTGGAATCCGGACTCACAAGGAACCGGATGCCGATGAAAACGCACAGAATAAGGGAAAAGCCCCCAAGCACCTCTTGATGGGTAAAATAGGCTGCAATGGAACCGACTGTACACGTACCGATGATGCAGGCGGCAATGAGCCAGCCGTGCTTCAGGTCGATTTTTTTATTCTTAGCATACACCGCCGTGGTAACAGCAGAACCGAGGACATCACTGGCAAGGGCAATGGCCGTTGCCATATAAGCGCCATGCTCACCACCGAAGGTGGGACACAGCACGATCATCAGCGGAACCATGGCTGTTGCCGCGCTAAGCCCGACCAGTCCTGTGCCAACACCAGCCAGCATGGCGGCGATTGCGACTACTACATATTCATAAAACATAAACTTCCTCCCTTGATTTTCGTTGTCTTTTTGATTATAATTATACTCAACAGGTGTTGAAGTTACAACCGACAGATGAAGCGAAAGTGTTGAGAGGAATGATTATGGGAATGAAGCCAAACCAGAGAATTGCCCTGACCAAGGAACTAATCCATCGCGCCTTGATCAGTCTGCTGAAAAAACAGGATATTCATAAAATCTCAATCCGTGAGCTTTGTGATATTGCGGGCATAAACCGCACGACTTTTTACAATCATTACGGCAGCCAGTATGATGTACTGGCGGAGATTCGTGACTGGTATATAAAGGACATTGCCGATGCCATTGAAAGTACTGATCTGTGCGACAGCGCCGGTGTACTGCACCGGGTCACACTGGTATTTTCCTATATGGAGCAAAATCTGGAGATCTCCCGGTTGCTGATTCAAAACAATTTCGACGAGACTTTTGCACACCGGCTGTTCTCTCTTCCGAAGATCGAAGTGCTGCTTACAGAATACAGGAAGGCGATAGATGACCATCGGTATGACAAGGACATTGCCTCCTTCGCCCTTTATGGCAGTTACCGACTCCTGCAAAACTGGATTGCAGAGGACGACCGCCGTAGCGCCGAGGAAATGGCGCAAATCGTTATGAGTCTTACAGGTGCGGTTTGCAGCGCCGGAACAAAACAATGACATAAAACGAACTCCTCACTACCATTACGGCGGTGAGGAGTATTTGTCATTTCAAGAAATTGTATACAGTTGTTGCTACGGCATTCGCACTGTTTTTGTTTGGGTGGATGCCGTCAAATTTGTACCATTCGGAATGTCCCCTTGCGGTAAGTCCGAGCATGATCTTCCTTACTTCAAAGTGCCCGGAATTCTTATATTTTCTGATTTCCAACCACGCTTTTGCTGAATGTGCTTATGTTTTCCTCATAGGCAGTTGCTGCCAGTGCACTCACCAGAAAGCCCCTGCTAAATGATAATCCTCCGCCGTGGCATATTTTGTGACCTCACATTCCATCCCCTGTTTCCGAGCCAGCGAACAAATGTAGCTCCTTATATTTTTCATCATCACAGACCGCTATTTTGATTGTCTCCACCTCCCCCCTTTCAGTATTTATCCCTAAAAATGCTTTCCTTTGTGTATCGGAAAAATAAGAATATTTTTAACTCCGGCAGCGTGAATAGACGATTTGACAGCGTAAATGGATTGACGTTTTTTATCCTTAATTGAATATTCCCCGCCGCTCTCAATATGCCCCGCAAGGCAACGCAAACCGCCGTGTAAGCATATTTACTCTGATTCCCCCGCTTTCCAAATGGTTTTCTGCTATTAAGCCTGCCTGCAGAAACAGCAGACCGCCGCATATGGCGGTAAGTCATCTGCGGCGGTCTTTACTTATCCTATTGTATTCTCACTTAACATAAGGCAGGCATAAACTTGGCAAACAGATATAAACCATCCGAATCCTCAGTAACTTCATGCGGCACACCCGCCTGCATAATGGAGATTGTTCCGACCTCATACGGAATTGTACTGCCCGCATTTACACATTTTCCACTCCCTTTTATCACCTCATGCGTTTCCAACTGCGTTTCGTGGATATGGTTTCCAATACTGCAGCCGGGCGCAATCCGTACCAAATGGTAGCTGAATTTCCCGTCTGTATCCTTCGCCGTGATGATATGCTTCAGTTCCACCCCTTCAAATGTCGGATGCTTCGACCATGCAATCTCCCTGAAACCCTCCTCCTTTTCCGGCAGAATCAATTTCCCATTGTTAAACAATTCAAATGTATCCATTCTGGCACCTCCGATAAAATATGTAATTTTTCTTACACTCAGATTATATTGATCAGAGGCCGCCATGTCTTGTAAAAAATTGTCTTATGTAGACTGCCGTATCACTTTTTTTGAGTCAACATACTCCGATGGGGAAATCCCGACAATCTTCTGAAAAGCCTTATCAAAATGGCTCTGGTCATAGAATCCCATTTCCGCCGCAACCCTACAGATTATCTGTTCCGCATCCAGAAGGCTCTGCGCTTTCCGTATACGGTTCTGGATACAGAACTGGTGCGGCGTCATCCCCACACTTCTTTTGAATTTCTTTATGAGATAATATTTACTGACAAAAATATCCGCCGCCAGGGTTTCTATAGGCAATTCATATTCCGGGTGGCTTGTAATCCTGTCAGCAAGATTTTTTATGCCTGTATCCATCTCTTCCCCGCCCTTATCCCAACCTTGGAAAACTGCCCTTGCAAAAGGTAACAGCTTTTCTTTCTGCGCTTCTCCAAAAATACCCTGCCCCACTGCATCATCTAACAGTTCCCGGACAATAACTTCTGCTGTTTCAGAATCCGTCTCTGTGGCAAAGGCTGTTCCTATGCACATAGACAGCAGACGTGCGTCTCTTTCCTGGCACACCGAATGCACGGCATACGGAGGGATGATAAACGTATCCCCTTCATGACACACCAATTTCCTGCTTTCCAGATAAACTGTAACCTCTCCTTGCATGACCAGCGATATGATGTGATGACCTACATGGTTATGAGAATCAAAATTCTTATTGATATTTTCTGACACTACAAACTCTATTGGATATTTTTCACACTGATAATACCGCATACTTTCTCCAACTCCTTTATCATTCCATCTCCCTGAATGTGCCTGTCATTCCCCCGGCGAGGCTCCACTGGCACACTGCATATAGGATTTCAGATTTTTCGTGCTTTGCCTGTATGCCTCTCGGACTGTTTCCTATTACTTCGGCAGAAAACCGTTCCCACTAAAGTAAAAACGTCCTCTGAATTATACCCTCCAGAGCTTTCATGTGCCTGTACACATTTTTATCTATTTTCTGCCAGCATGACCTTACAACGCTTTTTATAGCATGCAATCCCATATTTCAGAATATTCTCTACCCCGTCGTCTTCAAGATCATCTTCATATCTGGTATACTCGATCTGCTTCAATGCCTCCTTACATGCCCTCTCCAGATTTCCGTCATGGGCATATTTTACTTCTATGATGATCCCCATATCTCCGGTATCCGGTTCTGCAAGGATATCTGCATAGCCCTCTCCCATTTCCCTGTTGGAGGAAATTCCCCACCTGGTTTTCACCCCTAAGATTCCAAGCAGAACACCATGATAAAAGCAGACACTTGGTGTCTGTTCTTTAGACACCTTAGTGGTCGCTTTCCCTGTGGGCAAATTTTCTTTCATGTCTGTTCTTACGGCAATATCACGGATACTGATAGTCTTCCTTAAATATTCTGTGAAAATTTTCTCTACGTTTTCTGTATCTTCATTCTGCAGAGCATCACAAAAACGGGTCAGCATCTCCCCGTCTTCCCGAACATTCTCCTTAAAAAATTCCATGATCTGTGTCTCAAAAATATCCCGGATTTCCAAATTGGGAATTGCCAGTTTCATCCGTCTCCCCTCGGCTTTCCCCCTTTTCGTCAGATACCCTGTGGTAAAGAGCAGACTCCAGATATTGTCAATTGTCTCATAGATCTCCGGGTATGTGAGTTCCTGATGAATTTCCTTCGTAATAACCTCACCTGCCACCAGATTCTCAATGTCCCGTTTGGTCACAACATTTGCCGACTCCTGAATAAACCGTTTCACTGCGTCATTGCTGCTGGTATTAACCCAGTAATTCTCCGGCTGTGCATCTTTATCATCCAATAATGAATCACAGTAATTTAAAACATCCCAAGGACAATATACATCTACATTGCCAAAATGATATCCATCATACCATTTCTTTGCTATATCATAACAATCCGGATACCCATAATATTCCAAGAGCTTCCTCACTTCTGCATCTGTAAATCCAAAATACTCATCAAACCGTACATCCGTAACAGAACGTACTTTTAGGTTATTGAGTCCAGTAAAAATACTTTCTTTTGAAATACGAAGACATCCCGTCAGCACTGCAAATTTTAAACTATTGTTTGTCTTCAACGCCTCTCCGAGCAGATTCCGGATTAAAGAAATCATCTGATCATAATATCCGTTCGCATGAGCCTTTGCCAGCGGAACATCATATTCGTCAATCAATAGGATAACCTTTGTATTATGATGCTTTTCCAACATTTCCGACAACATTCTCAGACTATCACAGAACGTAGATTCATCCATTTTACTGTCCAAAAGACGCTTATATTCCATTTTATCACTTTCACTTAATACATCACTCTCCAGAAGATACTGAACCTTTGACGCCGTTCTCCTCACTGCCCGAGCTGCCATCCGGAATGCGGTTTCAAAGTTAAGCGCATCAATTCCTTTTAATGAAATAGATACAACAGGATATTTCCCCATATATTCTTCACAAATTGCTGTTTCCTTTGAAATTTCCAATCCATCAAAAATACTTTTATCTCCATTCAGTGAAAAAAAGTTCTCCAACATACTCATATTCAGCGTTTTGCCGAATCTTCTGGGACGGATAAACAGATTTACTTCACCCCAATTATCAAGAAGTTCTTTGATGAACCCGGTTTTATCAATATAATAAAAATCTTCTGAATAAAGTTTTTCAAAATTATCAATTCCTATGGGCAGTTTCTTCTTTCTTCTTTCTCATTTCCATTTTCTTCCACATCCCTTCCATTCACACACGCTTTTCCTGTAATAATTTATTTCCAAATACATTATAACAACTAAACCGCAGCATTTCCATAAAAGTCCCAATGCATGGTTTCCCTTTTTCAATCTATCTTTGCCACTTCTTCAATCTTAATAACTCTCCTCCTTTTACCTCTATTGTAATCGCCCTATTTTCCTGTGTCGAATATATCCTGCTTCCAACATCCGCAACCCCGAAATCGCCATAATATGTACCCTGTTCTCAGAAATATCGAAAAATCAATTCTTCTACACAAAACACAGTGTCTATAATGTATACTATAGGATAAGGTTATAGCATCCCATTTGAACACCCGCTGTTTTTAAGTATATCCGTTCTTTATAGATAACAAGAACTTTATACTTATATTTCTGTAAATATATTTAATATAGAAAAATGTAACCTTTTTATTAGTTCTATTTATCATTCAACAGCAGCCAGCCTAACGCTACCAACAAACCCGCGTTCTTTTTCTGATTCAGCGTCACTATCCCGGGTTTTGACAGATCAGGCATATTTCTTACAATGTGCTTTGCCTCTTTCAATGAAATATATTTCGCATTCTGCAATCCTGTTGTATCAATAATCTCCGTTTTGCTTCTGCGAAGTTTCAGATAGCATTTATAACAGCACCGCGGCTTCTCGTCTTCTATAAGGACTGTTCTTCCTCTCGTACCGCAAAGCTCACAAATCCCGTCATCCAGAAAACCGCCTTTTGTATCCGGGTGTTTATGATACGTAAAAAGTGCACTGCTCTTTCTTACAGTCAATTTTATATTTAGCCTTTTTATATTTAATTGTCTTACCAGACTGATTATTATTTAATATCTGCAACACTTCGTCATCAATTAGTGGATGAAACTCATCCGCAATGATTCATTTTAATTTCTTCCTAGATAGTTTATTATTGTCTGACGAATAAAATTCTTCTCCGGTATCCAGACAGATTGCTGCCAGCCGTCCGTCAGGCCGATGGCATCCGCAGTCAATCGCGATATGATTATTTCCTTTAAATATGTACCCTGGGACGGGATTTCCAATAATCTTCTGAGTCGGCGTATGCCCTGTCACTACATATACATCCTCAAAATACTGAATATCGTATCTTGCCCTGTCCCATACGAGTTCTTTTAGCGAATAATCCTCAATATCCTTTTCGGGGCGATAACCGCCAAGTCCGGCGTGAACCAGCAGAAAATCTTTTCCATGCAGACATATCACAAACCTTATAAAACCGCTGAAACATCTTGTTCAGTTCTTCCTTTTTTGCAAGGCTTTGAAGCCACTCTTCCGGAATTTCTTCCGTGTAATCTTTCTTATTTCTGTCCCTTGCAGGGACAGACCAGCCTCTATTATGATAAATTCCTGCAAGCCCGCCTGCAACCGCTGCTATAGTATCTGTGTCTCCACCCAGATTCACAGCCTTCAAAACAACTTCCCTGTATGAACTCCCATGAAAAAAAGCCCACAAGGCCGCTTCCAGCGTATCTACCACATACCCTGTACTTCTGATCTCATCCTCCGGCAAACCCAGAATCTTTTTATTCAAAATTCTGTCAAAATGATTCCACTCTGACTCATAAGTCACCGAACAATATTCTCTCATAAACGCAATTGTCTCATCCAATGCTGTCTCTTTTCCGCCTGACCAGCCATTTTCCGCCAGCCTGGACGCAAATTTTACATAAAGGATACAGGCAAACACAGAACGCCTATGTCTGTGGGTCAGCGAAGAGACCTCCTCCACCAGGGAAATAAATTGTGCTCCTTTCATCTTTCGCCCGTAAAATGCAAGCGGAAGCACCCTCATCAATGAACCATTACCATTATCCATGTCGGATACTCCGCCACATTTGACCGGCAACTCTCCGTCACACATTTTTTCAATAGCATCTCTAGTAGACATGCCAATATCAAATACTTCTCCATACGGAGTAAATGCACCGTTTCTGTAGAAATCTATAAAATTATCTGCCACCTTTTGTATTGAATATCCACGATTGATCGCATCAATCAGGCAAAGCATCAATGAAGTATCATCTGACCAGGTTCCGGCTGGCTGGCGGTGTGTCCCATATGCCCGCATCTCCCTGACCGGATCCTTTTTCCTCTCTTCCCGAGCCGAGAATTCAACCGGGACCCCCAATGCGTCTCCCACACAAAAACCAAATAAGCCGCAATATCCCCTAAATTCCCATACATTTCCTGCTTGAATAAACTGCTCTTCATTTTTAGAAAGCCCAGCAAGGCACAATCCCTCATTCATAATATTTAATCCCTTTTTGATTCTATTTACATTTTCTTTATTCATGATTATATAATATGCATTCAGCATATGGAATTCATGCACAAAGCCTATTTCACCATCCATTCCCTTATGGAACTGGCGGACGTTGTCCGCCAGAATATGTTCACCCATCTTTAAAGCACCTCCGCAAATACTTCCGCATTTTTCAGCAATACGCGGCTCTTATTATAATCCCGCCTTATCTGCGCTCTTATTTTGGAAATCTGTTTTATATACTTTTTTACCGTCTCCTGGCTCGCCTCACACACATAGAGCGAACAGTTGTCTCCCGACATCTTCTTCGGCAAATGTCTGGCCGCCTCAGAACAACTCCCCATACAAGTCACCATCTGGCACATATAATAGTATTTTTCTTCCGTCACCGTATAGCGCCTGCCCAGATTATAGATTCCAGCCATATAAAAAAATAATTCTTCATCCTCCGTAATCAGTTGATTCTTATAATGGTCGGGTTTTTCTTCCATATATACGGCCTTCCGATCATCTTCTCCATTCAGCCACTTGTCAATCGCCCTCCACTGTTCTTCTGCTGCTTGTCTGCGTTCGAAAATCCTCTGTTTCATATCCGGTTCATTTTCATACTTTTTGAGCTTACGGTCGAGATAGAATATCTTATTCTCCAGCCGTCTTTCATTCTCCTCCATCTTTTCTACGATTCGAACCCCGAATTTCTGTTGAAAATACTCAAGCGCTTCTTCCCTGTTATGAAATGTTTCCCTTGTTACAACTTCTTTCTTCACTGCAGCACATAAATAATTCATAATCGGCATTCCTCCATCATATACCATATCATACAATTCCAAATATGTACGACACTATTTTGACGATGTACCTGCTGTATTTGGATATATTTTCTACAAATATTATGATATGTCTGCCATACAGTTGTCATCTATCATATCCTGCCTGTGTTATAACACTCTTAATCCTTACAATATGGAAAATGTTCCGGTATATATGATCATCTAATAAAGACGGAGGAAATCGAAATGAAAAAAATTTTATACGACGTAAGACAAGATGCAATTAAAAAATTAAAAACTGCAAAAGATGAGGATTCCTGTCGGCTGATTGACGCGGCTTTATACATCAATGCACTTTCAAAACTCATCAGAAAAGAAGGGCTTCCGGGTTTGGAATTATTCATAGAGGATCTGCCTGAGCTGCTACAATTACCCATCGAATTGATCGTAGATGCTTATTCACCCAAAAAGGTTGTCGAATTCGCGACAAATGACTATTGGACCAGAGATCCTCAAGGAATTCAGGCTATCGCTGCCTGATATCACCTGCCGCTTGTTTCGGTGCAGGAAATATCGTGGGAATTCCCGGTTCTTTGCATCCCTGATAAAAAATTTCCGTCTGAAATAAACAGTTTTCTTTCGATTCATCCTGACGGCTTCGGCGATACAGAATATCCAAATCTTTCATTCTGTCTGATATAGTTTTTTCTTTTGATTCATCATATAATTCTCTTAATCCTTCCAATTTTTCATCCAGCGTCCTATGCGGTGCGGAACAGATATAATCCATCTGCTCTTCCAGACTAAACAAAACATTTTGAGCATGCCATGCCGCAATATCTTTTAAATATATCCATCTGTTGAAATCAATCATAAAACATACTCCTTTTCATACTATACCTTCTTCGCACACTCTGCCAAAATGCCGCTAACTTCTTCCCACAATTGCAACCTTTGTTCATTTTCTAGTTTCTTTTGGAATGCCTTATATTTTTTATCAGCAATACCTTCTTTCCAGTAATATTCCAATATCAACCGCTTTTCCTCTTCCGGAATATTCTCTTTGAGTTTTTTACCGTCAGTTAGTGAGATATACAAATAATCTAACTGAAGATTCTTTAAAATACCATCTTCACTCTGCATCATCGACATATTATCTTCAAATTTGAATTTATCACAAGCATATTGGTACTTTTTATGATCCAGTGTATTTTGCCCCTTTAATCCCATAATTCTGTTATAAAAATCAATCAAATCCTGTACGTTTGTATTTACTGCTGCTTTCGTCCGCTCCAGTTGGTTTTTATCAAAGCTGTCATCTGTAGTTTTTAGCTCGACAAGCACCAGCTTCTCCCAATCGACACTAACCAGGTAATCCACCTTTGCATTCCGATTGTTTTCTTCATTTGTCTGTATGGGAAATTCTTTCATCAGAAGCGTTACCTGATGTTCTCCCTGCATATCTCCCCAATAATGACTCCCAATCAAATCCTCAACAAACTCAGAAATCAGCATATCAATGATAACTTCTGCCTTCACGCCTGGTGTAAAATAATCACTGACTGTCCAATCCTTTACCAGCTTATAAAATTTTTCATATCTTGTATATTCACTGCTTTGATTTTCTCTACTCATTTTTCTCTGCTCCTTCCTCAAAAAACATATCCTTCCTTATCCTGCAGTACCTTTATTCTGTCCCGATACGGCGCAAATGCAGGTATTTCACCAAAAGCATCTGCACACTCCGTATGCATTGGGATAATCGTTGTCGGATTTGTCAGACGTATCAGCTTTTCAAGCGTCTTTACATATGCATGTCCGCTGGTATGCAAGATTTTCATTCTATGACTACCGATAAATTCATGAATTTTAGGATTGGCATGTTTTTCCTTCAGATACCCGGCCCATTTGGAATAAATCACAAGGGGATCTGTCATATATTTTTTCATGATTGCTTTAAAAACCGGTTTGTTTTCCCGTACAAGCATCGTGAATCCTTTATTTTTTAGAATAGAAAAATCTGCCCTACAGCAGTTCTGCTTTGCGCCAAGTCCTTCCATATCTCCAACAATGCAGAGCATTCTCGGTTTCCCATGAATCAATTCCGGCTGGTATTTCCTATAATATTTTCCTTTACCTTCCATAGCCGCTAATATCAGCTTCGCCTGATATGCGTCACATACAAAACCCATTCCCCACGGAAGTGCATGGTAAAACTCCATAATGCTGTCAAAGTTAGTGGAAGATACCAAAATAACAGATTCTTTATTTGTACGAAACAACTTCCTTGCACATTTCTTCAAATCATCTTCTGTCTGAATGGAATTTTCCCTTGCTTCATCTATACGGGAGAGCATCGTCCCCTCTGTAATCAGAATGTCCACTTCTCCAATATATTCCTGCACCATTCTTTCGAGTATATCATGTTTCCCTGCAATGCCATGTTCCCTGAAATCTCCGGTAAACAAAATTTTCTTTCCACCGGTTTCAATCAAAAACAAATAGGAATCCAACGCCGAATGATCCACAAAGAATGGCGTAATTCTTATATCGCCAAACATCATTTTGTGAGCAGGAGTATAACAATTCATGCCTTGTATACGCGGCAGTCCTTTCCCCAGCCCATCAGGAAGATAATCAAGCCTTTCGGTAAGGATTTCCAAAATTTCCTTTGCAACAGCACCTATGTAAAGCGGGATATCTTGTGGAATTTTCTTGTACAATCCTATATGGTCGCCGTGATAATGTGTAAATAATACAGCTTCGCACGGTCTGCCATCAAAAACCGTTTCCGCAAGTTCTTCATCCGTCATAACATCTTCATTGTCAGGCAAGTTTGCGCCAAAATCAATCACAATGCGATGATTTCCTGTACTGATTTCCGTTGCGCAACCGCCAATCTGGTGACTGCCACGGTAAATACATATTTCATTTTGCATTGAATTCATCAGATTTTCCCTCCTAATGTTATACCTTTAATTTTGTATCGTTTCACTGGTCACGCCACTCATGGAGGGCGTAATAATTTGAACCGTTCCAGTATGCATAGGCTGCACATGCTTTCCGCTTGAATTGTATAGCCATGATTTATCTCCTTTTTACCACTTGAAATGAGTAAAGCTACCTTGTCTATTTTATCATTGTAACATATACATTTTTATTATAAGGACATAAGTGTGTCGCTCCCGATTCAAGGTTTCTCTCCTGCCCTCTTTCCAGATTGATGTTGGTCAGATATTCTTCTATATGCAGCCGCTCCACACTGCCCAGGCTCTTAATTTCCGGATACCTCTCTTTAAGAAATTCTGAAAAATGTCTTACCGCACGTATCTCTCCCTGGAGCGAGCCTACAGATAAATATTTAATCCTGATATAAGACACCCGTTTCACCTCTTCCCTGATCGTCTCCTGTCCGATTCCTGTAAAACTTATCGTCTTTACCATCTGTATCGGATTCTGCCTGACCTCAAATCCCAGATTTTCCAGATTCCATATGTCTTTTTCCCACTCCGACCGTTTATCCTCCGGCTCTAAGAAATAGAGCAAGAGACGCAAGTACTTTACCGTTCCTGCCTCCTCCTTTCATAAACCTGGCAACCACCTTGTAATGGATAATATCCGCATCCACGGCAACCAAGCTCAATTCTTTTCCTCGGCTCCGTATGAATGCTTCCATTTCTTTCTGCTGCCCTTCCGTTGCTAAAAGTCCTAAATTATAACCTTGTATTGTCTAAATTTTAAATCGATACCTGCCTTTTCCATGCCCAACAACAGGTACTATCAATTTTTCCTTTTTCATCTTTTTAATCAACTCTCCTGCTGGCGATGAAGTAATCCCGGTTATTCTCATTACATCCGCCCTGGAAAAATACATCTCACCGCTATACTGCTCATACATTCGCAGGATCTTTTCCTTTGCAAGTGTACTAATCCCAGATTCATTTATTTTATTTTCAAACAACTGTTTTTTATTCAAAACAACCATTTTTCCATCTTCAAACAACTGTTTTTCATTTATAACAACTGCTTTTTCATTTTCAAACAACTGTTTTTGACTCCCTGCTTCTGCTCCTTCAATCGCAACATTATAATTCAGATTATAAAGCGTCACCCAAAATGAAGAGGTATCTGAATAGAATACAGGCTCTAACTCCAAGCGATAATTGACGGCTCTACGGTAATCATCCTTAATCTTTTTAAAACCACTTCCCCTGCGTTCCATATAATTCATTCGGCTGAAAACATCTGCGATAATCAGATTCCTCCGTCTGGAAGGCACATGATCCGTATCAAGATTCTGTACAAAAGAACCGTCAAACATACCTCCAGGAGAATAGATTTCCATACGGTCATCAAAAATATCAATGTGTACTTCACTGCCCAATTCCAGATAATCTCGATGGATCAATCCATTCACAATACACTCAAAAACTGCCCGTTCCGGTATGTCCGGCATCTCAAGACGCCCATCCGGAGTCTTTTTCCAACGCTTTTTCGTATTATTTTTTACAAACTCTTCTCCGCCCTGAAGCAGTATGAGCAAACTTCCACCAAATTCCTTATCATCCAGTGCTTCCATTACTCCGGATGCTTTGTCCAAATCATTCCAACGAGTACAAAAAAGTCTGGAATGACGCATTGGCGATTCATCTGCTAATAAAGCTCCTGCATTGGTAAGCATTCCTTTCTCGCCTACCAACCCGAACGAAATAAAATCTGCCTCTTCCAATTCCTTACCGGTTCGCTGCCGATATACCGAACGAAGCTTTGTAAAGGCATAATTTTCATATGGATAATGTGAGGACAGACTGTCATAAGTACGATTGCTTCCACGCAGTACCAGACGTTTTAACTCAATCGCTCCTGCCTGCACACTTTCTTTTCTAACATGTACAAATGCTGTCCTGCTCCCATCACCTACATAATAGTATGGTGTTCCACTCCTGACAATACTCGCAGAATAATAAACTGCTTTCCGTTCTCTTCGCGGAGTTCCAAATCCGTCTGTGGGATTGGGTCCATTCTTATCTTAATGATCTCACTGATTTTCTCGGAAATCCGCCTGGAATCTGCAAGACCAACCAACGTATCATCATCTGCTACTCCAAAGAATAAAATGCCGCCTTTGCCATTTGCAAAAGCACTGACACTTTTCAGTCAACTCTTAGGTTTCTTTTCTTCTAACATGAGTTTTTTATCATATTCGTTTGATTCACCAATATAATCTGAAATGAACATAAATACTCCTTTATTCGATATTAAAGCATACTACACCTATAGGGCTTTCCTGTAATAGTCTATTTCCAAATACATTATAACAACTAAACAGCGGCATTTCCACAGTAATTCCGATGCATGGCATTCCTTTTGCGATCTATCTTTTCCATCTCTCCATTCTTAATATTTCTCCGTTTTCCACCTCCACGATAATCGCCCCATTTTCCTGCGTGGAATAGATTTTACTACCAACATCTGCAAGCCTCTCTATCGTTTCCTGATGCGGATGCCCATACCGATTCTCCTGTCCTGCCGAAATTAACGCATACGCAGGCCTGACCAGCCGGAGAAATTCTTCAGTTGATGAATTCTTTGAGCCATGATGCGCCACCTTCAGAATATCCCACGTACAATCCGGATATCTTTCTTCTAACTGTTTTGTAAGCTGGTTTTCTCCTTCTCCCTCTACGTCCCCAGTCAACAACAAATCAAACGGCCCGTACTGCACAGCCAATACCATAGATGCCTCGTTACCTGATTCCAGTCCTTCATTGCCTGTCCCCGGCACAGCACTTTCCCGCCTTGATTCGGCATTCTCTGATTTTATCTCCATATTTCCCGGTTGTATACATGTGATCACCATATCCCCTTCCCTGATACTCTGTCCCGGCTTTATCATCACTACACGGATTCCTTGCTTCCTCGCTTTTCTTGCCAGTCCTGTCAACGCTTCATCCCACACTTCCTTCACCGGCAGAACCAAGGTTCCAATCTTCACACTAATCTCCTGTCTCCCAATCAGCTCATCCACGCCGTTCATATGATCACTGTCGCCATGAGATATCAGCACATAATCAAGCCTGCCGACTCCCTGGGATTTTAGGAATGGCTCCAGCCTGTACTGCCCCACCTTCTTCACGTCACTGCTCCCGCCATCTACTAGATAGGTATTTCCCTCCGGTCCTCTCATGAAGATTCCATCTCCCTGCCCCACATCCAGAACCACCGTTGTAAGTTTCCCTGCCTCTCCAAAACGAGTCATTAAAATCATAATTCCCAATGCCCACAGGGAAAACACAGCAATTTGTTTCTTTTTCCTATTTTTACTATCCCTGAAAAACTCAATCTGACCAATTGATGCCACATTACCGTTAAAACTTCCAGATTGAGCTTCTCTTTGTTTTCTTTGATTTCTCCGATTTCGCTGATCTGCTGGATCCTCTCTTTCCTTCTGTTCTTCCTGCATCTTCACTGATAAGATAATATATCTCAGCCAAATCAACCCCAGAAACAAAATCCCATAATATACCGCTATCTGCCACAGATCAGGCCTTCCTATCACAAGCCTCGCTCCCGGCAGACCAAGTGTTATTTCACAGCTCATCTTATAAATCCACAAGATTTTACTGCATATCCAAAACAATAATGCAGATACGGGGGCAAACCACAGCGCAGACAGGCTTCCTGCCATCCCCAGAAATAATAATACAGACATCAACGGAATTACAAAGAGATTCAGAATAAAAGAATAAAGCGGAAATTCAAAGAAATAATAGAGCAGAATCGGAAGGATGACCAGATTGATACCGGCACTGGCTGTCAATCCCTGGATAATGACTTGCCATACATGCCCCCAGACTCCCATCAAATACCCAGACAGAAAACCATCTTCCCTATTCTGCCCTGGGGAACTCTGCGTCTCTCCTTTCCTATTCTTCCTTAGACAACTCTGCGTCTCTTCCTTCCTATTATCTGGCACCTGCACCGAACCGCTATGTAAAACATTTGTAGTACATGATGCATATACGGATATATCTTCTTGTACAATCGCCTTTGTCTTCGTCTTCGTCTTCATCTTCATCTTCATCTTCACTTTCATCTTCTGCCCATTATTGTGTAATACACACATGGATATGCCTTCCTGCACCACCGGCACCACCGCCAGAATCGCCAACACCGCCCCAAAAGACAGCCAGAACCCACCGTCATACAGACTGAGCGGCCGCCACACCAACACCACAACCGCCGCCGCAGAAAGAGCCGTCGGCGCGTCATAATGCCTCCCCGCCATATCCGCCCCCACACGGAACAGAAACATCACCAGCGCCCGCACCGCAGATACCGTAAATCCAATCATAAGAATATACAACATCAGAAACAAAATGCCAAATATCCCGCCAACCGGATAAGATCCCGTGATCCTCCTCAGAAGCTTATACATCCCAATCCCGATAAAAGACAGATGCAATCCCGAGATCGCGATAATATGGCCGATTCCATTCACTTGATACAGTGTCTTAAGCTCCTGATCTACCTCGCTCTTCTCTCCCAGCATAACCGCACCCATAACACCGCCGTCTTCTTTCCCGAAGTTTGACAACAATATCTCCATCCAACGCTTCCGAAAATTCTCAAGCCGGGCTTTCCATTTTTGGATACCGGTATCCACGATACAAATATCCTCTGCCCATATCGTACCATGGATATCTAATATCTGATAATAACGCTTCTGGTCAAAATTACCTGGATTTCTTGCACCTTGAAAGAAAGAGACCTCTCCCTTTGCTTCCACTCTGTTTCCGATTTGAAATTGTATCTCGGAATCTGTATAAATAATAATTCTGGATTCTTGAAAAGATTCTTCCTGATATGCTTCTTCCCGAACTGACTGTTCCTGATATGCTTCTTTCCGAACTGACTGTTCCCGATATGCTTCTTCCTGATTTGCTTCTTCCCGAACTGACTGTTCCCGATATGCTTCTTCCTGATTTGCTTCTTCCCGAACTGACTGTTCCTGATATGCTTCTCCCTGAACCGACCCTTCCCGGCAGGACTGTTCTCTCTCTGTTTTTTTCCGATATTTTACGAAATTTTTCTCCAGATATAACGCCTGGCAGTTTTCTTTCTGTTCTATGCGGTACACCCGACCTATGACCGCAGCAAGATCTCCCTCCGGGACACTGCTTTCAAGGGCGGAAGGGCGAAGTTCTCTGACGAACCTCTCCCCGCCGCACAGCACAGACAGCATGACTGCCGCCGCAATAACCAGACACAGATAAAGCAGCGGTCTGTCTCTCATTTCTCACTCTCCTTTATTTATATCTTCCACAAAATCCTGATCCCTCGACAGCGGTTTGCTCAGATTGACACTTCCCATATACTCCAAATTCGACTCTCCGTTGACAGATATCTGGACCTGGCTGCAGGCTCCCCCGTCTACGATAGAATTGACGATCGCATAGACAGTAAGCTGCGGGTCCGTCACACACGTATTGTTCAGGAATCCTTCGTCCAGATTCACATAACATACGGCATCTTTGACAGACACACCGATAACCTTCGTCTCCGGCGGGATCACCGGCTGCAGCCCATCGCCGGCAGGTCCCTTGATCAACTGGTCAATAATCAGACGTTCCGTAGATATATTACTGTTATAGCGGACGCTTACTTCCTCCTGCACCAGCTTGTCCCCATTCTCATTCACAAAATACAGTTTCAAATCCCCCAATTGGTAGAGATGAAGCGAAGAACCTTTATATTGGAGAAAATATTCCCTTCCCATATATCCGATCTCATTCCCCGCACTGTCTGCCAGCGGCTGATTCTCTACAAAAAATCCGACATATTCTATCTGACGGATCTGTTCTAACGTCTGGACGATCGCCGCGCGCAGCAGCACTTCCTCCGCCGGTTTCATTTTTTTATAATTTCTGGTAAAATGAACATCCAGTCTCTCATTTTCCAAATAACAATTCGTAACCCTGACTCCCTTTGGAAATACGCTTTTATAATCGATCGAATCTGTCTCCTTCATCATCACCTGCAGAATATCCCGGACTTTCTCTTCGGTTGTTCCGGACTTCAGTTCAAAAGCTTCTTTGACCAGCGAAGTGCCCTCTGTATTTACATAATACATAAAGGAACCGCCCTTCACGGGTTTCTTTCCCTTGCTGCAGCCTGCCGGGATTCCCATACACAGCAGTATACACAGCGCATACACCATCATCCTGTGTCTTCTCTTCTCCTTCATAAGCATATACCTCCAATTAAGACACATATGTCAGCGGAATACGGACCGTAAATGTCGTACCTTCCCCATACTGGCTGTAGACCTTGATCGCTCCCCGATGCATGACCAACGCGCTTCTTGCGATCGCAAGACCTAAGCCCGTTCCCCCGATCTCCCTTGAATGGGACTTGTCCACACGATAAAACCGCTCGAAGATGTGCTCCACGGCCTCCTGCGGAATCCCGACTCCCGAATCTGCCACTTCAATAAAGCAATTCTTATGATCGGCATTCAGAGATACATGAACCCATCCGCTTTCTTTATTATATTTGATCGCATTTTCAACCAGATTAGAGATTGCGAGAGTAATCTTTACTTCATCCACTTCCGCCGTCACCGGCCTGAAACTCTCGAATACCAGCTCAATATTACGTGTTGCCGCAATAGGTCTGAGACGTTTTAATATCCTCTCGATCAGTGTATTCATATTTTCAGATTTGATATTCAAAGTATTCGCCGTCTTGTCAAGCTTCACCAAAGACAGCAGGTCGTTAATGATCTTGTTTTCTCTCTCGATCTCCTCTGACAGATCGCCCATGAATTCCTTATACAATTCCGCAGGCACATCTTCCTGTATCAGCAGAGAATCCGCCAGCACCTTCATAGAAGTCAGCGGCGTCTTTAATTCATGCGATACATTCGATACGAATTCATCCCGGGAATCATTCAAAACTTTCAGCCTGCCCAGCATCTTGTTAAAGGAATCCGATATCATCATCGTCTCTGTGTACGTATTCTCATGAAGATAATCGTCCTCGTACCCTTCTGTGACAGCCGCAATCGACTGATTAATCCGATGAAACGGACGCACCATAATAAGCCCCGCCACGAAAGCCAGGATCACAATCACCAAAGCCGTTGCCAGGCACATAACCTTAATCCGCTCCGCCATAATCTGCATACTGTCCACGATCATCTCCGTGGACACACTGATCAGCATGACCCCGGTCACCTTCTCCGTCCCTTTATTATATACCGGCGAAGTGACCTCGATATACTGATTTTCGGCATCATAATTACCGGTGCCCTTCCCCTCGAAGCACCGTATCACATCTTCTGACACAATCGTCTTTCCCTTGTCCATATCATAGGTATCTTCCTGAATACGGAAATCCTGATCAATTACCAGGACTCGTCCGCTATAGATATTTGACATCTGGACCAGCTCTGACCTGATTATGTCAGATATCTCACCGGTCAGATAATTCGAATCGCTCAGTTGATTGCAAAGAATGGTACACTGATTCTGTATCTCCGCGGTTCTTATCTCTACTTCCCTTTTCTCATAACTACTCAATATTACCTCGTATAAAACCAGCGTCGGAACCACTCCTGCCAGAAGAACCAGCAGGAGGATCCGGACACGGAGACTTTTTAAAACATTCCATTTCAGATATTTCTTAACCCCTGAAATAATAACCAACTCCCCATTTTGTATAGACGTATTTCGGATCACTCGGATTCGTCTCAATCTTTTCTCTCAGCCTTCGGATATGTACGTCTACCGTCCTCGCATCACCGGGATATTCATATCCCCACACGATATTCAATAGATTCTCCCGGCTGTACACCTTATTCGGATTCATTGCAAGAAGTTCCAGAAGATCAAATTCCTTCGCCGTCAGGTTCACTTCTTTCTCGTCGATCACAACGCGCCTGCTCTCACAGTCAATCTTCATACTTCCCTTTATAATCATCTTCTCATTCGGCTTCTCCGGATTTCTCTTGCCGGTACGCCTCATGATCGCCTTAATCCGGGCTTTTACTTCCAGTATATTAAAAGGCTTTGTGATATAATCATCCGCCCCGTATTCAAGACCAAGTATCTTATCCATGTCTTCGCTTCTGGCCGTCAGCATTACTATCGGAACATCCGAGAATTCCCGGATCTGCTGACATACTTCAAACCCGTCGTGCTTCGGCAGCATAATATCTAACAAAATCATATCATAGGCATTCTCCCGTGCCAATTTTAACGCCTCTTCCCCGTCATAGGCACAATCAACCTTCATTCCATCCTGCTCCAGGCTGAATCGAATCCCCTTTACGATCAATTTCTCATCATCTACTACTAAAACCCTTTTGCCCATCTGCTTTCTCCCTCAATCACTTACTTGCTTAAATTCTGATCTGATCTTTGACTTTGTTAAATACGCCTTCCTTAATTCCTTCGACTTCTTTCAATTCTTCGATCTTCTGAAATCCGCCGTGTTCTTCTCTGTAACGGATAATAGCCGCTGCTTTCGCCTCGCCGATTCCGCTCAGCGTCATCAATTGTTCCTTCGGCGCCGTATTCAGATTCACTTTGCCGTCCTCTGCTCCCATACCGTCCGGGGACGACTGCAGGGGACTTCCTCCCGTCTTCTGCATGCCTGCAGTACCCTGCGCCGCCTCTTCCATAGAAGGGACATAGATCTGCTGTCCGTCTTCCATCTGTGAAGCCTGGTTCAGATACTCTCCGGCTGCGTCCCCGCAAAGTCCGCCGGCCGCCTCGACAGCTTCATAGATCCTGCTGCCGGATGAAAGCACGTACACTCCGGGATTCACCACCCTTCCGCACACATGGACGCAGATATTGCCTGGTTCATCTGTTCCGTTCTCACCGTCTCCTCCCTGTACGGTCTCCTGTGCCTCTTCCTTTTCTTTACGTTCTTCTTTTTGTCCTTCTTTTTGTCTTTCTTTTTCTTCGGCTTCTTCAGCAGGTACTTCTAACGCCCCAATCTCTGCAAGTTCTTCCCCGTATCCTTCTCTTTCCTTCGAACATCCGGAAAACTGCAGAACAGAGGCCATTACAATAATAGTATAGATAATACAAAATTTCTTCGACATCATTCTATGCATCTTTTACTCCTTTACAGTCTGCCGAAACTGTAAATACCCCGCATACATATGTCCTAATCATTGTACTATTTCCACTGAAAAATTGCAACTCCAATCAGCGCAATTACCATCCCGATTATCTTCCTCCACTCCAAAGGTTCCTTCTCCACCCCAAAGAGACCCAGAAGCTCTATCACGTACGCCACGATAAGCTGCGCGATCACGATCAGCAGCGCCGCTTTCGCCGGTCCAAGCTGTTCCATACTCTTAATCACCGTCAGCGTGATCCCTGCGCCGATCACACCGCCGAGAAGAACATATCTTGGCTCTACCTTCGTAAGCGTCATTACATTGTCGCGCCCGGCAATCAGCCATGCAATCAGACACACCGCAAATGCAGTCAACTGTACCCATGTATTGCTGACCCACATTCCCGTCGTCTTCGTAACCTGTGTATTGAATACTCCCTGCACGCTCATAAGAGCGCCTGATAAAAGCGCAATAAAAAAACCAATCATTCTTATACCTCCCAGTCTGAATCATAGATACTTTCGCTTTCCTGCAAAAGCTCTTCTGCAAAAGTTCTTCTGCAAAATATCTCTTTTTCTGAAATAGTATATCCGAATGAATGGTTTTTTATCTCGATTGGAAATTATTTTATGATGCTTTCTAATATATTCATCATCTCGTCTATATGTTTCTCTTCGATGATCAGGGGCGGTACCAGCCGTATGACATTATCCTTGGCGCTGATGATCAGCAGTCCTTTTTCCAGCGCTTTGTTAATAAATTCCCCCACCGGCTTCCTGACCTTAAGTCCCTGTATCAGCCCGATTCCTCTCCGCTCCTCTATCACATCCGATTTTGCAGTCAGGGCGTCCAGCTTCTCCGTCAGATACGCGCCTGCCTTGCGTACGTGGGACACGATGTCTTCTCTTTCGAATATTTCCACCGTCTTTGCTACTGCAGCACACGCCAGCGGATTGCCGCCATAGGTTGTCCCATGGTCCCCCGGTTCCAGGGAATACTCCGCCGTCTCTTCCGTCATGGCAAATGCTCCCACCGGGATTCCGCTTCCGATCGCCTTGGCCATCGCCATGATGTCCGGCTTTGTTCCATATGCCTGCCATGCAAACATAGAACCGGTCCGTCCCATTCCGCACTGAATCTCGTCACAGATCATAAGAATTCCTTCTTTATCGCAAATCTCACGGATCCCTTCCATAAATTCCTGCGAAGCCGGATGGATACCTCCCTCCCCCTGAAGCGGCTCTAAGATAATCGCGCATGTTCGATCCGTAATCTGTGCTTTCACGCTTTCCAGATCATTGAACTTCGCGAATCTGACCCCCGGAAGCATAGGTTCAAACGGAGTACGGTAAGCCTCGCTTCCCGTTACGGATACCGCCCCGATGCTCCGGCCGTGGAACGAATCCTCCATCGCGATAAACTCATACCGGCCGGTCCCCTTCTTCCAGGCGTATTTGCGGGCGGCCTTAAGCGCTCCCTCAATCGCCTCTGTTCCACTGTTCGTGAAAAACACACGGTCCATACCGGTGATCCTTTTCAGCGCTCCCGCCGCCTTCCCGCAAGTCGTATTATAATATAAGTTCGAAGTATGTGTAAGGGCGTCGATCTGCTCCTTCAGCGTCCGGTTTAATTCCTGATTCCCATATCCCAGACCACATACTGCAATTCCCGCCGCAAAATCAAGATATCTCTTTCCTTCCGTATCGTAAAGGTATACTCCTTCGCCCCTTTCCAGCACAACCGGGAAACGGTTATAGGTATGTACAAGTCCTTTTTTTGTTTCTTCTATATATTGATTCATTTCTTTTCTCCATAAAAATGTTTCTTCTGCTGATTACTCAAGAATTCGTACCAAGATAAGCCGGCATACTACTCGCCATGATAAAATTTCTCTTCGCTGTCATCCAGCATCGCCGTACCGATACCCTTATTCGTAAAGATCTCAAGAAGCAGGCAGTGCGGGATTCTCCCGTCCAGAATATGCACCCTTGACACCCCGTTCTCGATCGCGTCTATACAGTTCTGAAGTTTCGGCAGCATGCCTCCTCCGATATATCCTGTCTCCATCAGAGCCTTTCCCTCGGATACCCGCAGTTCCGATATCAAGGTGGCCGGATCCTTCGGATCCTTGTAAACCCCCTCAATGTCCGTCAGAAATGCCAGTTTCTCCGCATGAACCGCTCTCGCGATCGCGCACGCCGCGTCATCCGCATTGATATTATATGTTTGAAATCCGTCATCCATTCCTACCGGACATACGATCGGAAGAAAATCCTTCTCCAACAGGTCAAATAAGATGTCTGCATTGACCTCCTTCACCTCTCCTACGAATCCGATATCCTCTCCGTCCGCGTATTTTTTTTCAACCTTAAGCAAAGCGCCGTCTTTTCCGCTGATCCCGATCGCTCGCACACCCAGGCTCTCCACCAGTTGTACCAGACTTTTATTCACTTTCCCAAGCACCATCTCTACAAGTTCCATAGTAGCTTCATCCGTCACCCGAAGCCCATTCACGAACTCCGGTTCCATGCCGGCTTTTGCGACCCATTTACTGATCTCCTTGCCGCCCCCGTGGACGATGATAGGCTTGAATCCCACCAGCTTCAGAAGCGTCACATCCTGAATGACCTGTTCTTTTAACTGTTCATCCACCATCGCGCTTCCGCCATATTTCACAACAATGATTTTTCGGTTGAATCTCTGGATATAAGGAAGCGCTTCGATCAAAACCTCCGCCTTATCCAGATATTTCTGCATCGATTGATTCATAATCTTTCCGACTCCTTTTTGTCTGTATAAAATGTTATCTCTGTTTCAGGCTGCTGATATGCGGATCATCTTATTTGCCAGCCATCTGCTTTTCCTGCTGCTTAATCATCTTCTTTAATATGATGCGCTTATGACAGGATCAGCTTCTGTAGTCCGCGTTGATCTCAATATATCCGTGGGTCAGGTCGCATCCCCATGCCGTCGCCGTCTTATCTCCCATCTTCACATCCGCTATCGCCGTAACCTCCGGCTCCGAGAGAATCCTTGTGGCTTCTTCTTCACTATAGTCAACCGCCGTTCCGTCCTCAATGATCTGAATCTTTCCGGCTTTACTCTCAAAGAACAGATCCACCTTCTCTGGATCAAACTGAGCTCCGGAATATCCCATCGCGCACAGAATCCTTCCCCAGTTCGCGTCATGGCCGGCGATCGCCGTCTTAGTCAGATTCGAACATACGATAGATTTGGCAAGCGTCCTCGCCTGTTCGATACTTTCACAGCCTGCCGCCCTCACTTCAAAGAGCGCAGTCGCTCCTTCTCCGTCGCCCGCAATCTTCTTCGCCAGATATTCATTCACCGCGTGGAGCGCTTCCTTGAACCGGTGATAATCCTCACTTCCATACACAATCTCAGGATTCTCCGCAAGACCGTTCGCAAGCAGGACTACCGTATCATTCGTAGACGTATCCCCGTCTACCGAGATCATATTATAAGTATCCTGCACATCCTCGCTCAGGGCGCTCTGAAGTACTTCCTTTGCAATCACCGCGTCCGTCGTGATAAAAGCAAGCATGGTACACATATTCGGATGGATCATTCCGGAGCCTTTCGCCATACCGCCGATCGTCACCGTCTTCCCTCCGACCTCAATAGTTACCGCCAGCTCTTTTTCACAGGTATCCGTAGTCATGATCGCCCTGGCAGCCGCGGTTCCATTCTCGGTTGTGTCATTCTTCTCCTTTGCAAGTACACGGATTCCCGCCGTCAGCCGGTCTATCGGAATCTGCTTCCCGATCACTCCCGTAGAACCAATCAGAACCCCATCCTCAGAGATTTTAAGCGCTTCTGCCGCCGCCCGGGCCGTGTCTTTACAATATCCGAAGCCTTCCGCCCCCGTACATGCATTGGCAATCCCCGAATTGACGATGACCGCCTGCACCGGCGCGCCGCTCTTTACAATCTGCTGATCCCATCTAACCGGAGCCGCTTTCACCACATTGGTGGTAAATGTCCCTGCCGCCACGCATGGTTTCCGGCTGTATATCATCGCCATATCCGTCCTGTCTTTGTATTTAATCCCTGCCGCCGCCGAAGCCGCCTCGAAGCCCTTTGCCGCGGTCACGCCGCCTTTGATTATTTCCATCTTCTCTTCCTCCTTCTTATTGCTCGTTAAAAGCTGTGATATTTTTCTCATTCAACACAAAATCATAATAATTCAGGTCAAGTCTTTTCGTCCAGCCTATGGTATTCCAGAATGCATTCCCGATATCATTCTTCGTAAATGCGATCAGGCACACTTTATTAATCTGCTCTTTCTTCAGCTCTTCCATAGCCTTAACTACCATAGATTTGCCGATCCCCCGTCTCCGGTACTCTTCATCCACACACACATGATAGAGACATCCCCGCCTTCCGTCATGTCCGCAGAGAATGCTTCCCACCACCCGGCCGTCTTCCACCGCCACCACACTGGTTGCAGGATTTCTCCTCAAGAATCTCTCGATCCCCTCCCGGGAATCATCCACGCTCCTTAAGCCGAACCCCCGGATCTTTGTCCAAAGCGCGTATACTCCGTCATAATCTTCCATCGTCATCGTTCGAATCATAAGCCACCTCTATAAGTTTGATACCCCTTACGGGAACACAGGCGCCATCTTAAGCCCCTCATTCTCCGCGAATCCAAACATCAAGTTCATATTCTGCACTGCCTGGCCTGCGGCTCCTTTTACCAGATTGTCTATAGCGCCCATCATGATGATCCGATTCGTCCTTGGGTCAATCTGGAAATTAATATCCACATAATTGCTGCCTTCCACCCATTTTGTCTCGGGACAGACGCCCTGCTCCAATATACGCACAAACATTTCATCCTGATAGTATTTGTCATAAACCGCTTTTACTTCCTCATATGTAACTTCTCTGTTCAAAGACGCATATTCCGTTACCAGAATCCCCCTGTTCATCGGCACAAGATGCGGCGTAAAACTAACTACGACCTTCTCCTTCGCCGCGTATCCCAACTGTTCCTCGATCTCCGGCGTATGCCTGTGAGACGCCACTCCATATGCTTTGATATTCTCATTGACCTCACAGTAGAGATTCGGAAGCTTTGCTCCCCTGCCCGCTCCGGAAGTGCCCGACTTGGCGTCTATGATCAAAGTCCTCATATCGATCAATCCCTCTTTCGCCAACGGATACGCCGTCAGAATCGAGCACGTGGTATAGCATCCCGGATTCGCCACCAGCCTGGCTTTCTTAATATCCTCCCGGTTCACCTCGCACAGCCCATATACCGCTTCCTTGATAAATTCCGGACTCTTGTGTTCAATCTTGTACCACTGCTCATAGACGGCCACGTCTTTAATCCGATAATCCGCGCTCAGATCTATAACCTTTGTCCTCTTAAGTATCTCTTCCGTCAGCACAGACGCGCAGAATCCCTGAGGCGTAGCCGTAAAGATCACATCTGCCTGATCCGCCAGTTCTTCCATATTATCATCCATGCACTTCGCGTCCACGATCCGAAACATATTCCGGTATACGTCCGCATAATTCTTCTCAATATAACTCCTGGAGCCATACCACACGATCTCCGCTTCTCTATGCCCCGTCAAAATTCTCACCAATTCTCCCCCGGCATAACCGGTGGCTCCGATAATTCCTGCTCTTATCATCCGCAAAACATCCTTTCTGCTCCGATTTTACAATTCAAACTATCCTTATCTCTTATCCATAGCAACACCCAATATAAACCAAATTCCTCGTATTGTCCAGTAAATCATTTCATAAAAGTAAAAACGCTTGCATAATTATACATCTTTTATGTATATTATGCAAGCGTTTTTACTTTCTTTATTCTGTTCTTTATACTGCTTTTTTTGTTTTCCCGGCTTATGCCTGCTTTTACGCCTGCACCGGCACACGGCAGATTCCGTGTATTATTTAATCAACTCCATGATCGTACCGCCCATGATCTTATCGAACTCCTCGTCATTTTTTGCATAACGCCGAATCTTATTGAATTCCCACTCATAATCACAGAACGGTCCGTCCGTTCCCCATATCACCTTATCTCCGCCCAGCTTCTGTATCACCTTATCTGTCTCAAAGCCGGGAACCCTGGACGTCTCCAGGTACAGATTATCGTTCTCCAGGGCTAATTCTATCGCCAGCTCCCATTCCCAGAAGCAGCCGCAATGCGCCATGATAAGCGGCACCTTCGGAAATCTGCGCGCCATACGGTCGAACTCCAGCGGACAGTTATATAAGTCTGACCCGCCGTGTACGATCACCACCGCGTCATACGCCTGCACCACTTCAAATACCGGATCCACAAGCTTCTTGTCACTGAGACGGAAGCCGCAGATCGTCGGATGCAGCTTCACCCCTTTATAACCTCTCTTCAGGCAATTCTCCAGGTCATCTGCCGCGGCCTGCCCGTCCCATGGATTCACCGCGCAGAAAGGAATCAGACGATCCGGATTCTCCTCCACATACTTCATGATCTCGCCATTGTCCCACTGCCCTTCCGTAAAAGGGAAAATGATCGTCTTATCCACCTTCATGGTATCCATACGGTCCACTACGTCCTGACCGCTCCAAACTGCCGCTCCGCTTCCCACATGTGAATGTGCGTCTACTTTCCACATACTCCGTTACCTCCTATGCGTTTACTCTGCTTTTTAAAACTCCAAGCGCCACTGCCAATATGATAAATACTCCGTTAAAAATATTCTTATATGCGATTCCCATGCCCATCAGCGTGATGAAGTTACTGAGGAATCCCACAAACAGCGCCCCGATCACACTTCCGATAATGTTAAATTTATTTCTTGACGATACCAGCGTCCCTATGTAGACTGCAACGAAGCAGTCCGTCAGATACGTCTCTACTCCTCTGGGCACGGCGTTTCCGGACCTTGAAACCAGCATCACACCCGCCAATGCAGCCAGAAGCGAGCTGATTACGAAGGTTGCCCCAAAGACTCTTCGCACATTAATTCCCGCCAACAGTGAAGATCTTACATTATTACAGATCGCATCCATATATCTTCCGAATACAGACCGCTCTTTTACAAAATACATGACGACGATTACGACAACCGTCAGTAATATCAGCACAGATACCGGTCCGATATTTTCCTGCCCGATGAAAAAGAAATGCTTCACCCTGGCTGCAGGAAGCGTGAATAAGATCTGCGGCTGCGCGCCGTTCGTCAGCGTCAGCTCCGCACTTCTTACGACAAACATCATCCCCAGCGTACCGATAATCGCCGGAACTCCCAAATAAGAGATCAATACCGCATTCACAATCCCTATCAGCAGACCGAACAACAGCGCTCCCATGATCGCCGCTGCAAAATTCTTCCCGGACAGAATCAACATTGCCGCGATCACGCCCGCCGCATCCGCCACCTGCGCAATGGACAGATCAATCCCCCTTACCGCCATAACCATAGTCATCCCGAACGTCATTACAATAAGTAAAGAACTGGAATTCAACACCCCAAGAATATTATCAATCCGCATAAACCTCGGCTCAATCATCTGAAATATCAACAGCACGCAGCATATCCCTATGACCGCCCCATGTCTCGCTATAAAATTCAGGGCCTTTTTCTCTCCTGTCATCGCCTGTCCCTCCTAGAAAATTGTCACCTGACCGATTTCCCGTTTCTTGATAACGGTCAACAATATAGATAAAATCAAGATAATGCCAAGTACCCCCGATATCTGCTGATTGGAAATACCATTGATAATCAACCCGTTCGATAAGGCCGCGATAAACATACCAGATATCACAGTCCCTATCACGCTAAGCTCTCCCGTCTTTGAAAACGTGCTGCCAAGATACGCCGCCGAAAGCGCCTGTATCAGAAAATCCATGCCGCTTGTAATCGCAGACGCCCCGTAATTGTATGAACACTGAAGCACACCTGTAAATCCAAGAATCAATCCCGATATCACATAGGACAGGAGCAGATAACGCCTGGTATTCAATCCCCTCAGTCTGGCCGCCGCCGGGTTCTCTCCCGAAGCATACATACGAAGCCCCGTCTTCGTATGTTTAAAAAAGTAATTCATTAAGATACATACCACTATCACGATTAAGAATATCACCGGTATGATCGCAATCCTTCCCTGCCCCAGCACTGCAAATCCAGGGATCGAATTAATCGTCAGCGCCTTGCCCCCGTTATACCAGGAGGTGATTCCCTGCATGATAAACATCGTCCCCAGGGTTGCTACAAAGGTCGGTATCTTCATAACAATAACAAGGAACGCGTTCACGGCCCCCACGCCGATTCCTACCGTAATCCCGGAAGTCAGCGCCGCCGCTGTACCGGCTCCCGCAATCAGCAGACCTGCCGTCAGATTACAGGTAAGCTGTACCAGCGCGCCCGCGCCCATATCAAATCCGCCGCCGATCAATACCGCCGTCAGCCCAAGCGCGATCATGGTAAGTACGCTTCCTTGTTTCAATATCGTCATAATATTCGTGATATCAAAAAAAAGAGGAGCACGCAAACCCAACAGACACAATATGATAACCATCCCCACTCCGGTACCCTTGCCCAGCAGCAGCGTTCCAACCTTTGCCGGACGAAGCCTCTTCTTATCCAACACACTTTGCCTCCTTTCCGCCGTTATCTTCATCTCCTCCGGCCGCCCAGTATAAGATATCCTGCTCCTTCACCTGTGCGGCGTCAAATTCTTTCACGATCCTCCCCTTCGCCATAACGGCGATACGGTCGCAGATACCCATCAATTCCTCATTTTCTGAAGAGATGAATATAATCCCACAGCCTTGCTTTGCCAGCGAAACCATCTGCTTATAGATCTCTGTCTTTGCCCCGATATCCACGCCGGTTGTCGGCTGGTCAAACACAAATATCTTAAAATCACCCACCATCCAGCGACCGATTACAACCTTCTGCTGGTTGCCTCCGGACAATTCTCCTACCAACTGCTTCTTACCGGTACACACAATATTCAGCGTCTTTCGGATATCTTCAAAAAATGTACTCTCCCGTCTCCTGTCTATCAGCCCTCTCTTCGCCCAAAGACGCGTGGAAGACAGCGAAAGATTCTCACCGATATCCATCTGAGCTACGATCCCTTCGTTTCTCCGGTCTTCAGGAATAAACGCGATTCCTTCCTTACACGCCTGAAGCGGTGAATTTGCCGCAAACGGCTGCCCTTCTATCTTCATGGAACCGCTCTTTACCTTCTCCACTCCATACATCGCAAGCATCGTCTCCGTACGTCCCGCGCCGACAAGACCGGCAAGCCCCAATATCTCTCCGCTATGTAACCGGAAGCTCACCCCTCTTACCAGTTCTCCCGAATATAAATCATCCACTTCCAGAACCACGTCTCCTTTTACGGCTTCCTCTTTCGGATAGAATTCCTTCAGTTCTTTTCCTATCATCAGACTGACCACCTCCTTATGATCTGTCTGTCCGGTAGGAAACGTCCCCTGTACCCTGCTGTCCCGAAGAACCGTAATACTGTCCGTAATCCGAAAAATCTCATCCAGATGATGTGAAATATAAATAATCGTAACTCCCTCTTCCTTAAGCTTCCCGATCACCTCAAAGAGCTTTTCAATCTCCCGGTTGCTTAAAGACGCCGTAGGTTCGTCCAGAATCAATAACTTGGGATTCTGAAGCAGAGCCGTAACGATCGCTGCCTGCTCCCTCTGCCCCACACTGAGGGTGGATATCTGCCTGTCTGCCGTAAAGTCAGAATCTATCAGCTTAAGCTTCTCCTGAACCAATGAACGCATCTTCTTAAAATCCAACTTACCGCATTTCCCCGTCATCTCGGACCCCAGGAACGCGTTCCTCGTCACATCGAAGAAAGGAACCAACTGCTGGTCCTGATGAATGATCGATATTCCCGCCCTTTCAGAATCCTTGGGAGAATTCATCTTAACCGGCTGTCCGTCAACCAGAATCTGACCGGAGTCCATAGAATACACCCCTGTAATAATCTTTACCAATGTGGATTTGCCCGCGCCGTTCTGCCCTAACAGGGCATGTACCTCTCCTCTTTTTATTTTCAGGTTGATATCCTGAAGCACTTTATTCTTGTCAAAACTTTTGTATATTTCCCTGCATTCTAGTAATATCCGGCTGTCCGCCATTATCTCACCAACTTTCCCGCATATCGAGACTGCCGGAAAAGATCCGGCTCCGGCAGCCTCAAACGTTACTTCAATTACCCGCCGATACGGCATGTCTATGGAATACTCGGAAGCGCAACAAGCACATCCTCCTTCTTTGGATAGATCTTCTCGATCTCTTCTTTTTCAAGTCCCGCATCTTCCCAGAAGTTCTCGCCCCATTTTAATTCCGCGGCTTCTACGCCGTTCTTTCCCGTCGCCACATAACAGCTTGCCGGGATCTTCGGCGAGACTGTCTTCGGATCCACGCTGCCGTCCATCACTCCCAACAATATCTGTGCAGACTGCTGGCCGATACTTTCCGCATCCTGAACAACAGTCGCCACAAACGGGCTGTCCTCCTGAAACAGCATCTGGAATCCGATGATATCTCCGTCGATGCCGACCATCTTGATCTCATCTCCTCTTCCTGCACGCCGAATCGCCTCGCTGGCTCCTGATACCAGTTGGTCATACGTTCCGAAGATACCGGCGATACTTCCCTCTTCCGGATTCGCGGTCAGAATTTCCTCAATCTGCGTCTGTACCTTAGCCGGGTTGTGCTCTGCCGGAACTTCATGGATCTTCACATCCGGGAAATCTGCGGCAACGGCCTCAAAGATTCTCTTCCTGGTTTCCAGAAGCGGCGCGCCCGGAACCCACACGACATATACGTCTCCTTCATAGCCGATACCGGCAAGCAGCGCGTCCGAAGCCAGGGTAGCCATAAGCGGGTCGTCGCCGTTCGTATCGCCAAGCGTATGCGCCACCGGCGCCCCTATTCCCTGTGTGATAACCGGTATCCCTTTCTTCTCTGCTTCCGCCATCAACGGCTCGAGCTGTTCCGCGTCCCCCAGGTGAACGATCAGACCGTCGATTCCTGAGTTGATCAGATTCTCAATGTTCTCATTATGCTTCTGCACATCTGCCTGCGCGTCCGCGATCACAACGCTCCCGCCCGCAGCCTCAACCGCCTCCTGAGACGCCGTTACAACACCGCGGTTGTAATCATTCGTGATCTCCCTGGCCGCTATGCCGATCTTAAAGTTTCCTTCCGTCTTGCTCTCCGTCACAGTCTCATTCTCGGTTCCCGTATCCTGGCTGTCTTCACTCTTCTCTCCCGGATCTCCCGATTCCTGCCCGTCGACCGTACACCCGGTTAATGTAACCGCAAGCAGCGCCGCCGCCAGGAACAATGCATACCATTTTTTCATCTTCATCTTTTTTCCTCCTTGAAATTTTGTTGATTTCATTATACAATAATAAACATAATAGTCAACATTAAAATAATCATTTTAATAAACATTGGCATTTTACATAAATATCAACACCAGATTTTAGACAAATTACACAATTATTTCTTTTACTATTTCATTATGTGGTATAATATTACAAAGATATTGGGTCAAATGATATTTTGTCCCATGAGGCAGGAGGTTGCTATGAGAAAAATATTTGATAAACATTCTTTTTTTGTCCATCCATTGACCATATGGCTGCTTTCCTCTGCTCTTTTAATCGCTGTATTTCTTTTCTGGGCCGTCCGGCCTGAAAACGCAGACCGGGCACATGCCGGAGTTCTGTACGCTTCCCGAATTAATAACAGGACGCCGGTGGCGCTGAACGGGGAATGGGAATACTATGACAGACAGTTTCTCTTTCCTTCCGACTTCTCCGGGAATACCGACGATGTATCCCCAAAAAGCTTCCGTACTCTCCCCGGCTCCCGCCCCTTTGCCCACGGATACGGCACATACCGGCTTACTTTCTCCTTTTTAAGTTCGGAATCCCTGTATTCCCTGCGTCTGACCGGTATCCAGAGCGCCGCGCGCATATATATAGACGGAACACTGATCTCCGATATCGGTTTTACTTCTTCTCTGGAGTCGAGTTCAGAGACTTCAAAGGACAGCCAATATATCGTGTTCCCCCTTAATATCATGAGGCGCACCCATGAGATGATCATCCACGTATCGAGCTTCAGTAATTATCCGTCCGGCATTACGAACCCGATCTATTTCGGCACGCAGATCGACGGCTACCGCCTCTCGTCGCAGTTTAAATTCGCAGAATCCGTAGGACTCATCAGTGTCGGCATTCTGATCATCTTTTTGATCTTTATCTTATTTTTCAGGATTCAGATCAGGAGCACCCTGCACCTGCTTCTATGTACTATTATGCTGGCGTTCCAGTTGATTTATTCCAGCAATGAACTTCTTACTCAACCCATACAGTCCCATATTTACCTTTTCCTGGCCCGGATTAACATCTCATCCCTCTGCCTGATGGGACTCGGTATGGTTCTGCTCGCCGGACAGAATTGCTATTCACAGAGGATACTGCACAAAACACTCAAAATCTATTATTATATGCTTCCCGTCCTCCTGTGCTTCACCATAGTATGCCCAGGCAAACATCTTCTGTACGCCAAGATACTGGCAAACCTGTACCTGACCATTTCCTTTCTTCACGCCTGCTCTTTACTGGTTACAGAAGCCCGCGGCAGAAGCTACAGCGCGCTGATGCTTTTATTATCGCTGACCTTCTGCAGCTATTACTTTTCTTTGCAGTTTTTCTACAGCAAGGGGATTGTTGCCGCGAACGCCTACAACAGCATTTATATCTTCCTGTTAGTCGCCTATGCCGCCTCGCAGCTTGCCTATGTCTCCCTGCAGGTATCGCGGATCTATACCGGCAATGCAAGACTGGCCCAGCGAATGGCCGTCTCCGACAAACTAAAAAGCGAATTTATTTCCGCCGCTTCACACGAACTGCGCACGCCTCTCCACGGCATCCTGAACATCATTGAGTCGGCCGTCTCCCGCCTGGAACAGCCCGACCGCGCCAAAGAACAGCTTCACATGGCCCTGAATCTTGCCCGGAAGATGAACAGCGTCATCGACGACCTATACGGTTTTTATTCATCATCCGAACAGTTGAATACAAGCCTGAAGCCGATCAACCTTGATATCGAAGTCAACGCGGCCATCGAAGTATTTTATTATACTTCCGGCAATTCCAAACTCGCCCTGATCAACGCTCTTTCCCCGGACGCCCTCTGGGTAAACGCCGACGAATCCTGCCTCTGGGAAATTCTGAACAATATTATCGGAAACGCGGTGAAATACACGGAAGCCGGATCTATAACCGTTACGAGCCGGCAGGCAGACGGGAAAATCTATGTATCTGTTACCGATACCGGAATCGGAATACCCGCCGCGGATATAGACTACATCTTCGACAAATCCGTCCGCCTTGAAAATGCCTCCCAAAAGGCGGAAGGACTGGGCTACGGCCTCTATCTCGTACGTCAGCTCGTAAAACGGATGAATGGAGAAATCTATGTAGAATGGTCGGTTCCGGGAAAGGGAACCTGTATTACCTTTTATCTGGGAGCGTGCGATCTGAGAATGATCAATCAGGAAAATACCGCAAAACAGATTCTCGGCCATACCGAACAGAATTATCTGGAAACCTTCCGCGGAACATCTGCGTCTTTATTAGTGGTAGATGATAACGAAGACAACCTCCATATCATTCGGACGCTCTTTGAAGACTGCTGTTTTTCCATGGATTTGGTCCAGAACGCCGGGAAGGCTTTGGACTTGCTAGATAAACATTCTTATGATATCATCATATTAGATGTAATGATGCCAGAGATGAGCGGATTCGAGCTGTGCCGGACAATCAGGAAACGATACTCACATTTTGAACTTCCGGTACTTCTCCTGACCGCCTGTGATTCTACGGAAGAGATCCTGACCGGCTTCTGGTCAGGGGCAAACGACTATGTTGTAAAGCCCGCAGACCGAACAGAGCTGCGGACACGCGTATTCAGCCTGGTGACATTGAAGCAGTCTGTAAATGCGGCGTTGGAAAATGAGATGCTGTTTCTCCAGGCTCAGATACGGCCTCATTTTCTGTATAACGCTTTTAACACCATCAGCGCGGTTGCCCTGACAGACGGACCGAAAGCCAGCGACTTAATTGATGACCTTGCAATATATCTGCGGGGCTGCTTCAACAGCGACGTAAGCCAGGGTCTTATTCCGATCGAAACGGAGCTTGGGATTGTGGACTCCTATGTCCGCATCGAACAGGCGCGGTTCGGGAAACGTCTGCGTTTTGAATCAGCCGTCGAGACGTCCGGAAGCTTCTGCCTTCCGCCGCTGACAATCCAGCCCCTGGTGGAAAATTCTATCCGCCACGCTACCCTGGACAGCTATGCAGATATTGAGATACGGCTGTCTGTCACAGAGGACACACAGTTTATCTATATCACTATCCGGGACAACGGTAAAGGAATTGAACCGTCTACCATCTCCGAACTGATGGACGACTGTCCTTCCCGCCGCACAGGAGGAATCGGGCTAAACAATGTAAACCGGAGGCTGAAGCTTCACTACGGCATCCCTCTTAAGGTCCATACCACACCTAAGGACGGCACCCGTATTTTGATCAAGATCCCCAGGACACATATATCCGGGAAAAAATAATTTTCATCGAGGTAAACCATGAAATACAGAACAATTATCGTGGATGACGAACTGCCCGCATTGACAAAATTACGCTATTTCTTAGAAGCCTACAGTGATTTTGAACTGATCGGCGCTTTCGATAATGCAGACGACGTTCTTGATTCCATCGAAGAACTGCATCCCCAGGTCGCTTTCTTAGATATCGCCATGCCCGGCCACAACGGAATGGAACTGGCTTCCATGCTGCAGGCCCGTTCAGCAGACAGAATCAAGATTATCTTCATCACTGCATTCGACCAATATGCAGTCTCTGCTTTTGAGATCAACGCGACCGATTATCTCCTCAAACCTGTCAGCAAAGAACGCTTTCATAAATCTATCCTGCGGATACAAGATATGTTTGCAGAAGCACCGCCGGCTTCTTCCGGCTTCGCGCCGGCGCATTCATCACAGCCTATGCTTCATGCCTTCGGAAAATTAGAAATTACGGGCGGTTCAACTATACAGCCGGAATGGCGGACGGCAAAAGTCCGCGAGCTTTTTGCGCTTTTCCTCCAGAACCGTCCCAACGGCATCTACCGCCAGACTCTGCTTAAGACGTTATGGGGAAATCTTTCTGAGGAAAAAGCCCTCTCCAACCTCAATACATGCAATTATTACCTGCGGAAATTTCTGAAGGAGACCCAGACAGATATCTCCCTGAACTACAAACGCGGATACTATTCCCTGGATCTGGGAAGCGTAGTCTGCGACGCCGACATCTTTCAGAATGCAGAATCCCTGGCTTCCTCATTATCAGAGACAAACCTCCCGGATGTCCTGTATGCCGCTTCTCTATACCGCGGAAAATATTTTGAAGATGTAAAATGTGACTGGGCCAATCTATTAAGAGATCAGTATGACATCCGATATGCCAGTCTCCGGGTGAAGATTGCATCCTATTATGCATCTGCCGGAGAGTTAGAAGCCTCCAACTCTCACGCCGCCATGGCTCTGGATATCGATCCTCTCTGTGAAAACGCGTGGAAGCTTCTCCTGATAAACTATAAAGCTTCGGACGACAGGACGCATTTCGAGACCACTCAAAAGAGCAGGGCGTCCGCATACCAAAATCTTGGGCTTACGGCGCCGGTATTGGATTTTCTCTGAAAAAGAATGTCCCCTGCTATATCATGAAAAAGGCTGCTGCAAAAAGCATCGATTCTTTTGCAGCAGCCTCTTTTTAGTCGGCAAAGAAATCTTTCGATTAACTCAGCCTCCTGTCAGATATTCGATTTAACGGAAACCTTCAGCCTCCTTTTCGCTTTCATATCTAACGGAATCTCCTGATAACGGTAGATACTGAGCAGCAGCCCTATCAAAACATTCGTCACAACCACTCCCGTCCCTCCATAAGTAAAGAAAGGACAATAAACACCGCCAACCGGAAACACTCCTGTATTCACCAGCACATAGAACAATAACTGTACAAAGAATACCACAGAACAACTGACGCCCATGATCATTCCCAATTCATTCTTCTGCCGGAGAGATAACCCCAGAAAACAGATAAAAAGAAACGCCAGCACACCGATCAACAGTACGGCGGCAAGTATCCCGTAGTATGCCGTCACATATACCAGACCAAATTCCGTCCCGCCCGGAAACCCTTCTGCGGCGCTGACCGCAGATTCACCTGCGCCCCTTAATACACTTCCGCCCAGAATCTCCCGAAGCATACGGAACAGATATCCTGCTTCGCCGCTTCCCGGATGCAGAACTGCCCGAAGCCTCTCCGCCTGATAGCCTGCCCCTGCGCAAACCACCCACACACATACGGCAGCCGGAATCAGCAAGACAGTCCCCCATATTCCTGCCAACATATACTTTACGGACACTGCAAACCATCCCCTGCCGACTGCAAATGACAGAATCAGAACAAACATCAGGAAAAGCATCATAGCCGTACTTGTACTCGGTACATAAAGGCTTATACATATTGCAGGAAGCATCCACAAGATCCCCTTAACAACCGCAGAATATCCCTGTCCCCGATATCCGTACAGGACTGCGCCGTATAATGGAAAAAACAGATAGCACAGCATCTTGATATTCACAGAGGGCGCTCCCGGAAGCGGCAGATGAAGGAATACTGTCGCTCCGTTTACCGGAACTCCAAACAGCATAATCCCGGCAGCTATCATCACTGCCAGCAGCACAGTCAGCTCTCTTGCCCACAGCCCCAGCCTGCTGTAATCCACATAACAAACTCCTGCCATGATCATAAACCCTATTAATATATATATAATATGATGCAATCCTGCTCCGGGCAAGAGGGTCGCATCCGTAAAGTTCTTCTGCAGAAAACAGGAAACCAGAAAACCTGCCGCATACAATATTCCCATCAATGCCAAAAGCCCCCCTACCATCTGCGGACGGTGAACCATATCAAGAGCCGCTCCTGCTTCCACCGGATCTCCCATCTCTTTTACTGCCTCAGCCTGCGCCTCATCTCTTGTCATTCCCTCGCTTACATAGAATTCTTCCTGCTCTTCCATATGATTCAGCATCTCCCGTGCCACCTGGTTCCTGGCTTTCTTACAGCGGATCTGCTCCGTCAATATCCGAATATATTCTTCTTTTCTGTCTCCCATAAGACGCCTCCTCTCTCTAATACACCGCTATATTCATCCCCGCACAGAATATCCGCCTTACTTCAGAATGAACACCGTGACTTTCCAATACATTCGCGACCGCCCGGGAATATACCGCCCATTCCTCTTTCTTCTGTGCAAGCAGCTTACATCCGTCCTTCGCCATATGATAATATTTTCGCGTTTTCCCGGATTCTTCTTTCTCGTAAGAACTTAACAACCCCTTTGTCTCCATTCCATGAAGCAGGGGATACAGCGTTCCCGCTTTTAACTCAAATACATTCTCTGACTTCCTGCGAAGCTCTTCAATCATCTCATACCCATACATATCCTTCTCCTCCAGCAACCGCAAGATCAGCATGGACGTACTTCCCGAAACCAGACTTTTATCAATTGCCATATCTGTTCTCTCCTTTCTCTGACAATCTGCCGTTTATAATGCTCTGCATATATCATCTATCTATCTATTTATTTATCCATCTATTTATCCATTTATCCATCTATCCATCTATCTATCTATCCATCTATCCATCTATCCATCTATCCATCTATCCATCTATTCATCCATCCTCTATCCCCTATCCCCTATCCCCTATCCCCTATCCTCTGTCCTCTGTCCTCTGTCCTCTGTCCTCTGTCCTCTGTCCTCTGTCCTCTGTCCTCTGTCCTCTGTCCTCTGTCCTCTGTCCTCTGTCCATCGTATATAGATTTCCGATATATGTTTGCTAATCGTATTATATATCGACAATCTATATATGTCAACACTTTATTCACATTTATTTATTCAACTTTCCTGTATATCCCGCATAATAGCTGTATATTTTGTGCATAAAATGCATATTTCTATATTTTTCATTTTATTCTTGCATAATTATAAAAAATGCGTTATAGTATTCCTTGCAATTATGAATACAGAATCATATAACTGTTCGGAGTATGTTTGAAGATCATTCTCTATCAGAGACCAAACTTTAAACACACGCAAATCAAATACAGAATACAAAAATCAGGAGGCTACACACATGAAAGAAAAAGTTGTACTGGCATATTCAGGCGGACTGGATACCACAGCCATCATCCCATGGCTGAAAGAAAATTTTGATTATGAAGTAATCTGCTGCTGCATTAACTGCGGCCAGGGCGAAGAATTGGACGGCCTGGAAGAAAGAGCCAAATTATCCGGTGCTTCGAAATTATATATAGAAGATATCATCGACGATTTCTGCGACAATTATATCGTACCTTGCGTACAGGCGCATGCGGTATATGAGAACAAATATCTGTTAGGTACATCCATGGCACGTCCCGCGATCGCAAAAACGTTGGTGGAAGTTGCCCGGAAAGAGGGCGCATCTGCAATCTGCCACGGTGCAACCGGAAAAGGCAACGATCAGATCCGCTTTGAACTCGGTATCAAAGCTCTCGCACCGGATCTTAAGATCATTGCTCCATGGCGTATGACTGACGTATGGACCATGAATTCCCGTGAAGAAGAGATCGAGTACTGTAAACAGCACGGAATCCATCTTCCCTTCGACGCAAGCCACAGCTACAGCCGCGACCGCAACTTATGGCACATCAGCCACGAAGGACTGGAATTGGAAGACCCTTCCTGTGAACCGAATTATGATCATCTGCTCGTACTTGGCGTTACTCCGGAGAAAGCGCCGGATGAAGGCGAGTATGTCACTATGACGTTTGAAAAAGGAATTCCTAAGAGCATTAACGGGGAAGAGATGAAGGTATCTGACATTATCCGCAAGTTGAATGAACTCGGCGGAAAACACGGAATCGGTATCTGCGATATCGTAGAAAACCGGGTGGTCGGCATGAAATCCCGCGGCGTTTACGAAACTCCCGGAGGAACGATTCTCTACGAAGCACATCAACAATTGGAAGAACTGGTATTAGACCGCGCCACCTATGAAGTAAAAGAAGAGATGGGCAATAAGCTGTCACAGATCGTATATGAAGGAAAATGGTTCACACCGCTTCGAGAAGCCGTCCAGGCATTTGTCGAAAAGACTCAGGAATATGTAACCGGCGAAGTAAAATTCAAACTGTACAAAGGAAATATCATCAAAGCAGGAACCTCCTCTCCTTATTCCCTGTACAGCGAATCCCTCGCAAGCTTCACCACCGGCGATCTGTATGACCACCACGATGCCGACGGATTCATCAATCTGTTCGGACTGCCCCTTAAAGTCCGCGCGATGAAGATGCAGGAAACCGGCAATCTTTAAGCCTATACCTACATGTAAGTATGTTTGCCCGGCTCGTTGCCCGCAGGAATAAAAGGTTATGAAAAAGAGGGGGCTGTGAAAAAATTCACAGCCTCCTCTTTTTCATTCCTAACCCTTCCTCACTGATTTTGCCCTGGTATTTTACTCCCTGCCGCAATATTTTTATGACTTTATACTAAACTACACTTTATCTGTTCGATTTCTTTCAGCAATCGATCCTTTTCTTCTTTGTTTCTCTTATTTTGCTCTTTCAGATATGCAATTTCTTCCTTTTGTTTCTGATTCTCTTCCCTCTGTCTCTGATTCTCTTCCTTCTGCCTTCGATTCTCTTCCTTCTGTCTTTGATTCTCTTCCTTCTGTCTTCGATTCTCTTCCTTCTGCCTTTGATTCTCTTCCCTCTGTCTTTGATTCTTTTCCTTCTGTCTTTGATTCTCTTCCTTCTGTCTCTGATACTCTTCTTGCAGTTCATCAATCATGTATCTTACCGTATTCCTATCCAACTCATACAATTCTTTTGAAAACATTCCCATCACCTGCTCAATATTCCGGCAGATCTCATAGACCTGCTCATACATTGCCTTAAAGTCCGGATACTTCTCAATCAACGCAATGATATCCTCCGGTTCATCACTGATCAGGAAAGTTAGCCATCCGTCCAGCCGCTTCTCTATTCTCTTATTCTGATGCTTTTCACGATAAATGTCAAGCGCAACAAAGACAAATTCCTGTAAAAGATCGATCTGAAGTCCCGTGTCCGATCTCTGCCGGAATTTATGGATATATTGATCCGGAAATGTATGAAACTCAGGAGTACTTTTCTCAAATAACACAATCGTATAGACGTTGGAAATCTCGCGGTAAGAAAAAGTCTCCTTCGTCATCTGATTCCGCACCTGCCTGTATTGACGCAGCAGCAGATCCGCCGAATAGCAAGCGCTCCTCTGCCCCGGAAAAGCATACCCCACCTTCTGAATCTCCACATTAGCAATACTTCCGTCTGTCAGTTCCACCAGAAAATCCATGATCAGCAGCGACGTCTCGTCCGCAATGCGCGTGTTATCATTCGGAAGCACTTTTAACAATCTCACCTTCTTCCCCAACAGCAGCGATATCAGTTCTTCGATCCGCTCCGGGTATACTTCCGGATTCAGAATTGCCTTGGCACAGAAATCATAGAGCATCTTCACTCCTCTCGCACCCGTGCAGAAATCCAGAAACTCCTCCTTCTGCCTTTCCTCCCAACGATCGAACATCCTGTTCAATTCTTTTTTCTCCCGTATTTTTTCCATAACTTCTTCCCGGCTTTGAAGCATTGGAAAATATTCCTGTAATGCATGTTTCAAATATAACCCCTCCTCACATTACTCTCTCTTTCTCTATAAAATAATATTTGTTTCGGATAAATGCTCCGCAATTGGAGCTTCTGACGCCTTCCGGCTTAAGAAATTTTAGACACAGACTCTATATTCAGCACCCCAAACGCTTTAAATGGTAAAAAGCCGGGGTGCTTATACTCCTGTCAGATATATATTTCAGACAATCCTTTCTGATTTCGTCCTGATATTTTACTCTTCTGCAGCCATATTTTTATGACCTTGTCCTAAGCTGCGCTTTATCTGCTCGATTTCTTTCAGCAGCCACTCATTTTCTTCCCTGCTTTTCTTATTTTGCTCTTTCAGATATGCGATTTCTTCCTTCTGTTTCTGATATCCTTCTTGCAGTTCATCAATCATGTATCTTACCGTATTCCTGTCCAACTCATACAATTCTTTTGAAAACATTCCCATCACCTGCTCAATATTCCGGCAGATCTCATAGACCTGCTCATACATCGCCTTAAAGTCCGGATACTTCTCAATCAACGTAATGATATCTTCCGGTTCATCACTGATCAGGAAAGTAAGCCATCCGTCCAGCCGCTTCTCTATTCTCTTATTCTGATGCTTTTCCCGATAAATGTCAAGCGCAACAAAGACAAATTCCTGTAAAAGATCGATCTGAAGACCCGTGTCCGATCTCTGCCGGAATTTATGGATATATTGATCCGGAAATACATGAAACTCAGGAGTACTCTTCTCAAATAACACAATCGTATATACGTTGGAAATCTCACGGTAAGAAAAAGTCTCCTTCGTCATCTGATTCCGCACCTGTCTGTATTGACGCAGCAGCAGATCCGCCGAATAGCAAGCGCTCCTCTGACCCGGAAAAGCATACCCCACTTTCTGAATCTCCACGTTAGCGATGCTTCCGTCTGTCAGCTCTACCAGAAAATCCATGATCAGCAGCGACGTCTCGTCCGCAATGCGCGTGTTATCATTCGGAAGCACTTTTAACAGCCTCACCTTCTTCCCCAACAACAGCGATATCAGTTCTTCGATCCGCTCCGGGTATACTTCCGGATTCAGAATTGCCTTGGCACAGAAATCATAGAGCATCTTCACTCCTCTCGCACCCGTGCAGAAATCCAGAAACTCCTCCTTCTGCCTTTCCTCCCAACGCTCGAACATCTTGTTCAATTCTTTCTTCTCCTGTATCTTTTCCATAACTTCTTCACGGCTTTGAAGCATTGGAAAATACTCCTGTAATGCATGTTTCAAATATAACCCCTCCTCACATTACTCTCTCTTTCTCTTTAAAATATCTGTTTTCGGATAAATGCTCCGCAATGGAGCTTTTGACGCCTTCCGGCTTAAGAAAATTCAGACACAGATCACTGTCTATAGATGAAAATAGAATGAAAGATTAACTATCATCCTTCTTATGGATTCATTCTACCATTTCTTGATGGTTTTCACAATTACAATGAGTCGTCTTTCTTCGACATCACCTTTTGACATTACGTTTCACACCTATACCGACATACAACAGATTGAATCAGAATACTATCCTTTAGCAGATACCTGCTTTCCAACAAAATTTGTTACTGACAGATTCGCCGGATATATACCACCGGAATATTCTCGTCTGTGTTAGATATCCTTCCAATTCAGCCTTTGTACGCCGGCTATACGTGCGATTTATGATGATTCGTAAATAAATACGAATTTAGGTCCAAAATAGTGAATTGAAAAATTCAATTCACTATCAAGGGGAAAATTTACTTAAAGAAACGTAAATTTCCAAATTTCACAAACAAGAATGCTAGAAAGAGTTACTCCGCAGTAATATCAATTGATATAATCCATTCTGTAGTCATTACAGAAAGTGCATTACCATAATAATTCTCATTACTTACCCCTGTAGACTCATGCCATTTAATAAACCCATTATATGTTGCATCTATAATAGATTTTTCAGATCCTTCTGGATAAGTTAATTCTACGTCTGGAGCTCCCCCATAAATTTTTCACCGTGGTATAAGATTAGTAGTTTATCAAAATACCACCAAACATCTGAGGTACTTGCTGGCCAACTAAAGTTTGCAGGATCCACACCATTAGGTTTTATATATTCCTCAAGCACTGCATTTTTTATTGATGCCTTAAGTGCTTCAACATCCTCTTCTGTTAGAACTTCTCTTTCTGATTCCACAGCTTCCGCTGCCTCTTCTTCCGGCGGCCTATTTGCATCCTCCTGCTGGTCATCTTTCTCATCCTCTTCTGTCACAGTCTCTGTCTTTGAATCGTCTGCCCCCGCAGCTTCATCCTTGCCGCTGCATGCCACCGCCATTGCACTTATCATTGCTGCTACCATTAATACACCAATTAAACGCTTAAAATTTTTACTCATACTTTTTTCCTCCCTCAGGCTCTTTATTTGTTTTATTGCAACACTTTTAGCTTGTTTCCAACTTGGAACTGCCTTTTTAATTTTACCCCCCCCCCT
>CAJTAL010000011.1:100144-132905 GCA_910574285.1 Lachnospiraceae bacterium
TTTTCCCCCCCCCCCATATATTTTTGTCAATAAAAATATTGATTCCCACGACCAATTCCCACAACCAACTCCTGCGGACAACCATCAAAATCACAAAAAAATAGAGGCATCCACATAATAAATCATTTGGATGCCTCTATAATCATATGTTCTATAATTCTAAAATTCTAAAATTTTATAATTACCAAATTAAAATTTATATTTATAATTTACATATACAATTTATATATAATATGCTGCCGTTGCCGATACTTTAAGAAAAAATACATAAGCAAGAATACGGCAATAGACAAGAATACGAGAAAAAGAATCTACATAAATCCGCCAGCATCAGCAGCAGCAGCAACATCCGTAGCAGCAATAGCAGAAACAACAAACTCATTGCAGCACTTCCCGTATCACCCGCTCAGCGTTCTTCCCCCATATCTTATCCAATTGCCCTTCAGACACCCCGGCTTTCTTCAGCGCATCCCACAGCAGCTCCATCTTTGACACATCAGGAATTTCCAATACTCCGTCCCCGTCAAATCCGTCAAAATCCGTTCCGATGGCAGGGAACTCGCTTCCGCCCGCCTTAAGCATATGTAAGATATGCGCAGCCATCGCTTCGATTCTGGAGTCCTGCCGCGCCGGAGATATTCCTTCTTGTTTCCCGCTTTCCAGAAACGCTCCATAAAAATTCAGTCCCGACACTCCGCCTCTGTCAGCAAGACACTTAATCATCTCATCCGTCAGATTCCTTGGATGGTCACAGACCGCCCTGCAGTTAGAATGAGACGCCACGGCAGGACGTTTCCCATACTTCATAATATCCCAAAATGTCCCGTCCGAAGCGTGGGAGACGTCAATGATCATTCCCATCTCATCCATCCGCCTGACCACTTCGATACCAAACGGCTTCAATCCCTGGTTCATCACATCTGCATCCCTGCTGTTCGGATAACCGATACAATTCTCATAATTCCACAGAGGCGTCATAAGCCTGACTCCCCTCCCATACAAATCCTCCAAACGCCCCATCTCGCCATTTAGGATACCGCCCTCTTCTACAGTAAGGAATGCAGATATCTTACCCTCTTCTTCGTTCTCCTGCATCTCCCGGTAAGACCTGGCAAGAGCGATTTGATCATGATACCGCTCTGTCTGACCCTCCATACAGGCTATCATCTCCTGCACATGCTTATAACCTCCCTCGTAACCTCCTGCCTCTTTATAATCCTCCAGATAAGTGAAGCACGCGAAAAACTGCGCTTTCGTTCCTGCCTTTTTCATGTGCGGAATACTGACGCTGCAGCGATTCTCCATAAGGTTCCCGCCTTCATTCTGATCTGTCATTTTCATTAATGTATCACAATGCATATCAATTAATTTCATAACCTCTGCCTCCAATTCATATTTTCTACAGTAAGTATATATCTTTTCTAAAGAAATGTACACTAATATATGCCAGTATATGGAGGTTATCATGAAACCCATAATCGGAATCGTATCCTGCGGATACATGGAACGTCGGCAGTTCGTACCCCAAACATACATACAGGCAGTCGAAAAATCCGGCGGAATCCCGCTCATCCTTCCCTGTACACACGACGAAGACTCTTATGGCCTTTACGGAAAACTGTGCGGTGGATTCTTATTCTGCGGCGGGGACGACATCACACCGCTTCTCTTCGGCGAAGAGTTGAAGACAGACCGCGGAACCACAGATCTTCACACTGACCGCTTTCACATCCGCCTGATGCAGCATCTCCTGACACTCCGGCTCCCTGTCCTCGCCATCTGCAGGGGAATGCAGGTGCTTAACATCGCCCTTGGCGGAACGATCTTCCAGGATATTTCCCTGCGCCGCAGTACTTCCTTAAACCATATGCAGTTATCCTCAGAACGTTCAGACCCCTGTCACCGGATTACCGTCATACAAGATAGCATGCTATCTGATATTTTCAGCAAAACCGAGTACGTAAACAGCTTTCACCACCAATGTATTCATCAATTAGGGGAACACCTGAAGATATCCGCCGCCGCGTCCGACGGTATCATAGAAGCAATTGAATTAGAAGACCACCCCTTTGCAGCCGGAGTCCAGTGGCATCCGGAATGTATGATGGATACATCCCCTTCCATGGCAAATCTTTTCCGCATTTTTATAAAAAATTCAAAATACAGCCAACGAAGTTTTACCTGGGACTGATACAAATCAGTCCCTTCATTCGTCCGGTTCCTGACCAAACGGAGCGCTAAAAATCCAAAACAGAAAAAACACCTGGTATATTTCACGAAAACTATGGACACAATATCTCCGAAGCAATCGTCGTGACAACATGCACGACAGCCAAATTCCCCGCGGCGGCCGGGTAGATCTGCATAAATGCAAATCAGCCTTGCCCGCGGGAATCATAAGGAGGAAACAGACATGGCAGATTTATCAGTACTTGACTTACAGAACCTTCGTCACCTGATCGGAGGCTATGACACAAGCCACTGCAAAATGCAGGATTATGCCTCCCAGGCACAGGACCCTGAAGTAAAGAAACTTTTTCAGGATGCCGCAAATTCTGCAATGAAGAACAAGCAGGATTTAATGAAATTCTTATAGGAGGTCAAAAGACATGTTAGATGAAAAGACAATGGTAAGCGACGCCCTCACCGGCGTAAATGGTGAACTGACCCGTTTTGGCGAGATGATCCCGCAGACAGAGAACAAAGAATTGAAACAATGCCTGAAGCAGATCCGCAACGAATGTGAGATGTCCCAGGAAAAGCTTTATCAGGTTGCACGGGAAAAGAGCTACTATGTTCCGGCAGCAAAGGCTTCCCAGCAGGAGATTGACCACGTAAAATCCATCTTAAGCAGCGGTTCCATGAAATAAGCTAGGTTCCATGAAATAAGCTAGGTTCCATGAGATAAGCAAGGTTCCATGAAACAGGCAAGGTTCCATGAAATAAGCAAGATTCCATGAAATAAGCAAAGTTCCATGAAATAAGCAAAGTTCCATGAAATAAGCAAGGTTCCATGAAACAGGCTGCCAAGAGGCGCTCCCGATTTACAGGATATCCATCCAATAATCAGGAGCGCCTCTTTCAGGAAATAATGAAACAAACGGTCAATCCGTCCTCATTACATAGCGTGCTATGATTTTTACGCACTTCTTTCAAACTGAGAATTATAAAGTTCCGCATAGAATCCATTCTGTTCCAATAATTCTTCATGATTTCCCTGCTCAACGATATCCCCGTCCTTCATCACCAGGATCAGATCCGCGTCACGGATCGTAGACAAGCGATGGGCGATAATGAAGCTGGTCCGACCGCGCATCAAGTTATCCATCGCTTTCTGGATCCGCACTTCAGTACGGGTATCAACAGAGCTGGTGGCCTCATCCAGAATCAATATCTTCGGATCTGCCAGGATCGCCCTGGCAATTGTAAGAAGCTGCTTCTGCCCCTGAGATACATTATTCGCCTCCTCATTTAACTCCATCTCATATCCACCCGGAAGAGTCTGTACAAACCGATGTACATAAGCTGCCTTTGCCGCGTCTTCTACTTCTTCGCGGGTGGCGTCTAATTTTCCATAGCGGATATTTTCCTCGATACTTCCCTTGAACAGCCAGGTATCCTGCAGAACCATACCGAACATCTCCCGAAGCTCGCTCCGATTGAAGTCGCGGACATCATGGCCGTCTACCTTGATCGAACCGCCGCCCACATCATAGAACCGCATCAACAGTTTCACCATCGTCGTCTTCCCCGCCCCTGTCGGTCCCACGATCGCAATCTTCTGTCCCGGCTCTATCTTCGCGCTGAAATCATGGATAATCGTATGCTCCGGATTATACCCGAACCGCACATGATCAAATTCCACACGGCCCTGAAGCCCCTCTATGGTTACCGCCTCCGGCACCGTCTGGTCCTCTTCCGCTTCTTCCAGGAATTCAAACACCCTCTCCGAAGCCGCCGCCGTGGACTGCAGCATATTCGCCACCTGCGCCGCCTGCTGGATCGGCTGGGTGAAGTTACGCACATACTGGATGAATGACTGGATATCCCCTACCTCGATGGTCTTCTTCATCGCCAGATATCCGCCGAGGATTACTACAGCCACATACCCCAGATTTCCCACAAACTGCATGATCGGCATCATCATACCGGATAAGAACTGGGATTTCCACGCTGATTCACACAGGATATCGTTATCCCTTTCAAACTCCGCGATTACATCCTCTTCTTTATTGAATGCCTTGACAATATTATGCCCTCCATACACTTCCTCTACCTGCCCGTTGACATGGCCAAGATATTCCTGCTGGTTCTTAAAATACCTCTGAGAATATTTCACAATCACAGAGATAAATCCCACAGATACCGGAAGAATCAGAAGCGCAATCAGCGTCATCAGAGGACTGATACTCAGCATCATGACCAATACGCCGACAATCGTCGTCACCGAAGTGATCATCTGCGTCGCACTCTGGTTCAGGCTTTGGCTTAATGTATCTACATCGTTGGTTATCCGGGACAATATCTCACCATGAGAAACCTTGTCAAAATAATTCATTGGAAGACGCCGGATCTTCTCCGAGATCTCTTTGCGCATCTGATAGGTAAGCTTCTGGGATACGCCCGTCATGATGTACCCCTGGATAAATGAGAACAACGCGCTGAACACATAGAGGCCAAGCAGCATAAGCAGTATCTTTCCGATCTTATCAAAATCAATTCCCGGTCCGCCGGATATCTTTCCCACCAAACCGTTAAAAAGCTCTGTCGTCGCTTTCCCCAGAATCTTTGGCCCCGCGATATTGAAAACCGTACTTCCGACAGCGAAGAGCATGACGAAAAAAATTGCCGCTTTAAACTTTCCGAGATAAGCTGTTAATTTCTTCATCGTTCCCTTAAAATCCTTGGCCTTCTCTCCCGGCATTCCATGCCCTCCGTGGCCCATAGGCCCTCTGTGCCTCATACCCTTTCCAGCCATATTATCCCACCTCCTTCAGATCGTTTTCCAATTCTTTCTCAGACAACTGGGACGCCGCAATCTGATAATATTCCTCACAATTCCTGAGAAGATCCCGGTGCGTACCCTTGCCCGCTACCTTTCCGTCATCCAGCACGATAATCTGCTCCGCATGCAGAATGGTACTGATCCTCTGCGCCACGATCAGAACCGTACTCTCCTTCGTCTTCTCTTTCAGGGCATTGCGAAGCTTCACATCTGTCTTATAATCCAGAGCCGAGAAACTGTCGTCAAAGATATATACGGAAGGATGCTTCGCGATTGCCCTTGCGATCGACAGCCTCTGCTTCTGCCCGCCGGACACATTGGTTCCCCCCTGGGCGATAGGACTATGATATTTTTCTTTCTTCTCTTCCACAAACTCTGCTGCCTGCGCAATCCCTGCCGCTTCTTTCATCTCTTCCTCACTGCCCGCCGGATTGCCGTACAGGATATTCGAAGCGATATCTCCCGAGAACAGAACCCCCTTCTGGGGCACATATCCAAGCCTGTCCCGCAGTTCATGCTGGGTAATGTCCCGGATATCCGTTCCGTTCATCATGATCCGCCCTTCTGTAACGTCATAGAATCTGGGAATCAGGTTGACTAGCGTAGATTTGCCGCTTCCGGTACTCCCGATAAATGCCGTCGTCTGCCCGGGCTTTGCTACAAATGATATATCCTTAAGCACATCTTCTTCTGCTCCCGGATAACGGAAAGACACATGATCAAACACTATGCCGCCGTTTTCTGTTTTCGGCAGGGAAACCGGTTCCTTCGGATCATGAATCAAGGTTCCGCTCATAAGAATCTCATCCACACGCTCCGCAGACACCGCAGCCCTCGGCAGCATGACAGATATCATACAAATCATCAGGAAGGACATGATAATCTGCATCGTATATTGGATAAACGCCATCATATCTCCCACCTGCATCGTTCCTTCATTGATACTGTGACCGCCGACCCACACGATCAGCACGGCAACACCGTTCATAATCAGCATCATCACCGGCATCATAAAGGTCATCGCACGGTTTACAAACAGATTAACCCTCGTCAGATCCCGATTCGCCCTGTCAAACCGCTGTTCCTCGTATTCCTCTGTACTGAATGCCCGGATAACCGGAAGTCCGGTCAGGATCTCCCTGCTTACCAGATTCAGGCGGTCCACCATGTTCTGTACCACCCGGAATTTCGGCATTACAATGGTAAACAGCACGGCGACCACTATAACGATCAGAAGTACCGCAAGCGCAATGATCCAGAGCATATCTACATTCGTCCGCAAGACTTTAAAAATTCCGCCTGCCGCCATAATCGGCGCATACAGCACCATACGCAGGATCATCACCGTCAGAAGCTGGATCTGTTGGATATCGTTGGTACTCCTGGTGATCAGAGACGCCGTCGAGAATTTGTCAAACTCTCCGTTCGAGAAGCCTACAACCTTGCGGAACACGTCTTTTCTCAGCCCGCGCCCCACATGCGCGCCCACCCGCGAAGCAAGAAGCCCCACCAGGATACTTGCAAGCATCCCAAGAGCCGCAAGGGCAAGCATCTTCCCGCCTGTCTTAAGAATGTAATGTATCTCCTTCTGGTCAATGTCAATTCCCAGGTTCTGATAGACATTCTCGATGTACACCGCGGCGGACTGCTCTGCCATAGTCTCCGGCATGGCGGAGAACTGAGCCTCTATCTCGCTTATGACAGCCTCTCTCTGCACATCCTCCATCATGCCAAATATACCATAGATATCCAACTGCTCCTGCATCTGCTCTTCTGGCAGACTCTGCGTTTGCCCTTCCTGCTGCCCCTGCATCTGTTCTTCTGGCCGTTCCTGCATCTGCTCTTCTGGCTGTCCCTGCATCTGCCCTTCTGTCTGTGCCCGCATCTGCTCTTCTGCCTGCATCCGCATCTGTTCTTCCATCTGAGTCTTCACCCGTTTTTCTATCTCAGCCGCCGACTCGCTGCCCGAATCAAATCCGGCGCACAGAAGCATAGGTTTGCCAAGAATTTTAGAAAGTTCCTCCAGTTTTTCTCCGTCATTTCTTACCGTCTCCTTAAGCTCCATGACGGTCCCGTCATATTCATAAGACGCCTGGCTTTCCTCGTAAGCATTCTTCACCGTCTCCTGCTCCTTCGCCGTGACAAATAAAAGCAGATGCCCGAAGTCTTCCTCTGATATCTCATAAGGTATCTTCTCATCAATTCCCTTCTGCTGGATACCAATATTTACGATATCCGATGTATAAGTCGGAAGAGACAGATCACAATAAGCCTGCACAATCAGCACACACAGGATTGCCAGCACGGCGCCCCCATAGGGCTTTAAGAATTTGAATAATTTTCGCATATCTCACCTTTCCTTCCCTGACCACAAATATTTGATCGTATAAGTTCTTAAAAATCATGCCGCATAGGCGGTCCTGTCTTTTCGATAATGGTCTTAAAATCCATCCCTTTAAAATCCATCTCTTTAAAATCCTTTGAAGCCAACAGATTCTCTCTCATCTCCAGAACAAGTCTCCGGAACAGCATCATCTCCTCCGGTGTAATTCCCTGATACAGAACCTCCTCCATATCCGACATGATTCCCTTCAATGATTCGATGCACTCCCTCCCCTTCTCGGAGAGACGGATCCGGACGATCCTCTGGTCCTTCTCATCCTGCTCCCTTCTGATATAGCCCCGCTCTTCTAATTTCCGCAAGGCTACCGTCATAGACGGCGGCTTGATCCCGATCTTATCTGCCAGACTGCGCTGCGAAAGCTCTCCTTCACAGTTCAGTATGAAGAGGATACCCGCCTGGCTCGGCTTAAGCCCAAGTGTCTCCATCCGTTTCATCGCCTGATATTTACTTAGATGAAGTAACTGATGCAGCACAATAAATACCGATTCATCCTCTGTGTTCATCATTGCCCTTTTCCCTCCTTCTGCCCTCAAAAAATAACATTAACAGCGCGAAACATACACTGCAGCACATATACTGCCGCGCAAATATTCATTAGATATCTAATGATTATATTAGATATTTTTACCATATGTGTCAACATTATTCCGTGATTTTATAAATTATTATGGAAAATTTATAGATATTTTATTAGATAATCAAACTATTTATATATTATATACTTCCGGTGTAAAGAATGCTTCCGTACTGTGCGGTGAAAGCGTTGTCCAGCAGTTGGGGGCGGTTCTTCCCCTGAGCAGACCTGGAAGCGTACCGGTGAATATACCGCCGACTAGACCCTTGAATGTCTGCTCAGGGGAAGAACCGCCCCCAACTGCCTGTGTATTAACCACTTTATTTTCTATAATGTATCGGAATCCAGGATAATCGTAAAGGGACCGTCATTGACCAGGCTTACTTTCATATCTGCACCAAATCGTCCCCGCTCTACCGTCGGAACCTGTTCTTTACATTTCTCAATGATGTACTCGTACATCTCTTCCGCCATGTCAGGCGCCCCGGCCTCGATAAAGCTTGGCCGGTTTCCTTTCTTACAGTTCGCATACAAGGTAAACTGCGAGATCAAAAGCAGCTCTCCTCCCACCGTCTCAAGAGACAGGTTCGTCTTCCCCTGTTCATCCTCGAAGATACGCAGTCCGAGCATCTTCCTGACCATCTTGTCCGCGATTTCCTTCGTATCGGAGCCGCACACGCCGATCAGAACCATGAATCCCCTGCCGATCCTGCCAAGAACCTCTCCGTCCACTTTAACTTCACTTTCCCGTACTCTCTGAATTACAAATCTCATCTTATTTGACCTCCTTTTTCTCCGGCATCTGCGCCAGTATAATTGCAGCAAACATCAGCACACATCCAACCGATTCTCTCACAGACAGCCTCTCTCCCAGAACCACCCATCCCGCCAGGACCGAAAAGCAGGATTCCAGGCTTAGAATCAGGGACGCAACCGCAGGATTCACATTCTTCTGTCCTATAATCTGCAGGGTATATGCTACTCCGCAGGACAACACACCGGCATACAGCAAAGGCATCCATCCTGCGATCATCGCTTCGATCTTCGGCGTCTCCAGGGCAAACATAAACGGCAACGACGCAATCCCGCACACAAAGAACTGGATACAGGACATCTTCACCCCATCCACCTTAGGCGAAAAATAATCAATCACAAGGATATGCAGCGAGAATACCAATGCACACAGGAAAATCAGGATATCTCCTTTTCCTATGGTGAACCTCTCCGTAATACACAGAAAATACAGACCCGCCAGAGCCACCGCCACCGCAGACCACACCTTCCAGCCGATCTTCTTTCTGAGAAAGATCCCCAGCACCGGCACGATCACGATATAAAAGGCGGTAATAAATCCTGCTTTCCCCGCCGTCGTATACTGAATTCCGATCTGTTGAAGGCTGCTGGCGCCGAACAGCATCATGCCGCAGGCAATTCCCCCGGCCATCAAATCCTTCCTGCCTGACGGTACAGACTTCGCCTCGTTTTCTCCGCCATCCTTTTTCCCTGTCTCATTTTTTCCATTTATCCTTTCCAAAAACCAGATACAGGGAAGCAGCGCAATCCCCCCAATCAGGCTTCTGACGCCGTTGAATGTAAATGGTCCCAGATAGTCCATTCCCACGCTCTGGGCAACAAACGCAGTTCCCCAGATAAAAGCAGTTATCACTAATAAAATTGCATTTTTTGTTTTCATGGTCTTTTATCTCCTCGTTACTATATCATGCGCACAGTACAAAGTCGCACATTTTGTAATTATAGCATATTTATCCATATAAGTGTATAATAAATATGATTCCAAGAGATACTGAAATGGGGGATTGACATGAAAAAACATAGTAAGCTATATAAAGATTTCTTTTTTTACAGTGGTTTTCTGATGCTTATCAGCGAGATCTGGAAACAATACTGTCTTACTTATATTATGAATGAGGGAACCTATAACTGGTGGTATTTTCCATTCCAGTTGTGCAGCATCCCCATGTATGTCTGCCTGATCCTCCCCTGGTGCAATTCTCCTGGAATACGCGGCGTTCTTCTCGCATTCCTTATGGACTTCGGTCTTCTGGGAGGTATCTTCACATTCTTTGATACCAGCGGCATGTACTACAGCTATTTACCTCTGACCTTCCATTCATTTGCCTGGCATATTCTTCTGATCTTTCTGGGGATTCGTGCCGGTCTGGCCAGAGAATCCGACCATTCGCTGAAAGGCTTCCTGAAATGCGCATGCCTTTTCTTTGCGTGCTGTCTGGCTGCGACGACTTTCAATCTCTTGTTCCATTCTTATGGGAAGATTAACATGTTCTATATCAGCCCCTACTATTCTATGGGACAAGTCGTCTTCCGCGATATCGCCCGTATGCTTGGAAATAATGCAGGAATCCTAATCTATATTGCATCCATTATAACCGGCGCGGGAATTCTGCATCTTTTCTGGAATCGAATAAACATATCTATTGACATTTCAGGATAACTGTGTTTTAATACTTGTATAGTTAGTTACTCAACTAATTAACCATACAAGCAACCAGGACAAGGAGGAGCTTTATGAAACTTAACCTTGATCAGGAAAAACCTATCTTCATCCAGATTGCCGACGGCATAGAGGACGGGATCTTAACAGGCGCTTTCCCGGAGGAGAGCCAGATACCTTCCATCACGGAATTCTCTGTCAATTATAAAATCAATCCCGCCACGGCTCTTAAGGGTATCAATCTGCTGGTAGATGAAGGAATCATATTTAAAAAAAGGGGGGTCGGCATGTTCGTATCAAAAGGAGCCGTAAGCCAATTACAGAAAAAGAGACAGGATCAGTTCTTCGATCATTACATAAGCAAGCTGATCGACGAAGCAAAGAGGCTGAACATCACAAGCGGCGAGATCATCGCGATGATAGAAAGGGGATTTACACAATGAGCAGAATCGAAGTGACAGACATATCCAAGACATTCAAGGATACAAATGCCTTGACCCACGTGAACCTGCATTTTGAAGAAAATACGATCTACGGACTTCTCGGCAGAAACGGAGCCGGAAAGACCACGCTTCTGAACATCATAAACAACCGTCTGTTTCCTGACAGCGGCACCGTCACCTTGGACGGAGATACACTTACCGAGAACACAGCCGCGCTTTCCCGATGTTTTCTCACCAACGAGAACAATCTGTATCCGGAAAGCATGAAGGTGAAGAATGCATTCAAATGGAGCCAGGTATTCTATCCGGATTTCGATATAGATTATGCCGGGAAACTAAGCAAACTCTTTGAACTGCCGCAAAAGAAGAAGATCAAAAGCCTCTCCACCGGTTATCAGTCCATCTTCAAGAATATCGTCGCGCTGTCCGTCAACGTTCCCTTCGTGTTCCTTGACGAACCGGTACTTGGCTTAGACGCTTACCACAGAGAGCTTTTCTATAAAGTCCTGATTGAGAAATATGCCGAACGGCCCTTTACCGCCGTCATCTCCACACACCTGATCGAAGAAGCGGCAAATATCATAGAACAGGTCATTGTGATCAAGAGCGGGCAGATCATCTGCAGCAAATCCCTCGAGGAACTGCTTGCCAGCGGTTACTGTGTCAGCGGCCCCGCGGCACAGACAGACAGCTACATACAGACTAAGAACGTTATCGGTACAGAATCTCTGGGAGGACTTAAGACCGCTTACATCTTAGGCATTCCGGATCCGGATATGCCGGCCGGTCTCGAGATCTCCAGGATGGATCTGCAGAAATTATTCATCCGGCTTACGGATATGCCGGAATCACATTCATAGAAGAGGTGTCATCATGAAAAAAATATTTAAATTCCAGTTAAAGGATCTGCTGTTAAGCTGCTCGATCTATGCTTCGATCATGTTATTACTGACGATTACGGCCGGCTGTGTTACCGTCGCCTTTCAACATGAAGACATTTATATTACAGTCGCCGGGAACGGATTCGCAAGCGCAATTTTCTGTCTGGCAGTAGGAATCGGCATGTATAAAGAACATTGCCAGATGGCAGTCATGAACAGTGTCTCCAGAAAAGATTTCTTCAAAAGCCTTCTGTGTATAGCCGTGATCATGAGCCTCATATGTACGCTGATCGACCTGCTTCTTCAGCTCTTGAACATGCTGCCTGTACTGAACCCTGTATACGGCTCTGACTTCACAAATAATTTTGATATTCTCAAGATACTTAAGACCTTCTATCCGGGATTTTTTGTGAACCAGTCCGCTGCCGTGATAGCTGCCGCCGGTTTTCTGATGGAATTTTTGATAGACGGCATCTTATTCATCACGGGGGTTCTGTTTGCCGGAATATACTGCAGAATACCCAAAAAGTACCGGACCGCTTATTGCATCGCGCTTCCGGTCTTTGGATGCGGTTTCCTTCCTACACTTTTCGTTGCTATCATCGGCAGGTTCTTCTATCCGCCTTTTATCCGGCAGCTTATAAATGCTTTTCGAAGCATCATGGGAATCCCAGACAGCAACCCTTTCCTTGGCGCGCTGACATTTGCCGCCGTATCTATAATCATAGCCTCCATCTGCTACGCTATGTTACGGCGGACGGAGATCAATTAAAAAGGCTTGCTTTTCCTTCCGGTTTTTGCTATGGTTGAGATAATTATACCCGTGTTCCATTCAGTTTCTGACCGGATGGAGCACCAGTACAACTATTTCACGGAAAAATTCCAGGAGGTACTTTCAATGTTAACAGAAAAACTTTTAAAATCCCCCGGCTTTCTCTACCAGATCGGCAGTACTTATTATTATCTCGGCAAATGGATCTGTAAAGAATGCACGGATACAGACGCCACGGACTGCGTCATGATGTACCACATGTGCCGCGGCGGCAGGGAAGAGCCGGATACAGGCCTGTATTTCAACAAGATACGGGCATACAGTGATTTTGCACTGGAAGTTCCCTGTAACCCGGCAAAGACAAAATCCGATATCACTGCATTGATCGAAGGATTGTCTGATTCTGCCCTGGATTCACTGGTAAAGGATGTTCAGTGTTTTGAAGAAGATTACGCGAAATACTGCGGGAATATTTGAAAGATGCTGAGGAATTCCTGCATAACACACAGGCTGCTGCAAATTCATCCGTTTTGCAGCAGCCTTTCATCTCTGTACTTATAACCTCTTCTCAAAATTGCCGATTACCGTGGAGCCTTCCGTCAGGATCATAAATGCATTCGGATCGATACCATGCACGATCTGCTTGATCTGCCCTACCTCATATTTGGAAATCATAACAAAGAGGATATACGACCGCATACGCGTATACGCTCCCTCCCCGTCCCAGGTAGTAACCCCGCGCCCTGTCTGCTCCATGATAGCCTGGGATATCCCAAGCTTCTTGGTAAATATCATAACACTCATATTAATATTCTGGATATGTATCTTATCTACCGTCAACGCAAATACCGTCGCGTAGATCAGCGAATATATGACGATCTCAATGTCAAACATAAACAGACAGATTCCATATACAACCAGATTCAGGAAAATATTTACCTGTCCCACACTGATATTCAGCCTTTTCTTCAGGCAGCATACGCCGATGATGTCCGGACCGCCGGCCGTTCCTCTTCCTCTGAGTATCACGCCGCTTCCAAAGCCTGCTATAATCCCGCCTATAATACACGCCGTCAGATAATCCTCAATAATCGGCGTCGCCGGTACCGGCACCAGTACAAGAAAGATACTGATGACGGTCGTACCAAAAAGCGATTTGACAAAAAATCCCTTTCCCATAATCCGATATCCCATGTAAAACAAAGGAACATTCAATATATAATAAATCGCGCCTGCAATATCCATCCCCGGCGGCATCTTTATATGCAATACGCTCACCAGAAACGTACGGATCAACTGCGCGATACCCATAAAGCCTCCGTTATACAGCGCAAGCGGCGTAATCAGCATATTCAGGCCAATCGAATAAGCCAGGCTGCCGATCACAATCAGAGACGCCTGAGTCACCGTCTCTCTCTTTCTGATATCCATCTTCCCCAACATGAAACCTCAATCCTCCTGCCTTTATCTTAATGTATCCAATATTTTTCCGATAATCTGCTCCATATCTTCAAACCCGGCCGCTTCTTCCCCGTATTCTGACGGATTACGGTCCGTCACGATCAAGAAGCGTCCGTTGGGATTCGATACGGGACGATCCGACACCCCCTTGCGGATCACTTCAACCTTAGGATAATCACTGTCCTTCATCCCTTCTAAAAAGATAAGATCGGCCTCCGGAAACATTCCAAACAATTCTTTTTCTTTCTCTTTCGTTCCCGTCTTGTGAACGGCTATACGATAATCCGAAAATATCGCCGTCCCATAAGCCCCCGCTTTCTTTAACCTGTCCGTATCCGACCCTTCTGCATCACAGATAAAATCATGTCCGTCATGCTTAATAACCGCAACCTTAATTCCCCTCTCAGTCAATTCCTTTACAAGTCTTGTAAGAAGCGTCGTCTTTCCCGAATTCTTCACCCCGCAGACAGAGACGACCCTAAACTTCTCTTCCTTTACAGTAAGACAACCCATACCCTGTCCCCCTTACCCACACTCACAGTTCCTGCCGGTATCTCCATCAGACAGTTACATCCGCGCATACTGCTCAGAATCCCTGACGCATTCGACCCTTCCGGTATCCGCACTCTTCCGTCCTCATAATATGCGCGGACATATCTGGTCACACCGCTCCTTTTTGGAAAACCATTTTCTGCCACAGCCGAGACTCTCTTAAGTTCCAGATCCTTTCTTCCGGTCTGCTTCGCAAGAACCGGACGTACCAGAAGCTCCAGATTGACCGCAGCTCCGAAAGGATTCCCCGACAGACAAATCAGAAGCGTCTCCCGATACTGGGCGCACAGTGTCGGCATCCCCGGCTTTATAAGGATCTTCCAGAATATCTGTTCACATCCAAGCCGTTCCGTTACTTCATGCATAATGTCCTTCCTGCCTACCGATACTCCTCCTGTAGTGATGATAATATCTGACTCCTCCGCGTTCGCCTTGATCCACTTTACAGCCGCGCCGGAATCATCATCTACATGATCCCTTTGGATCACATCAATTCCCAGAAAAGTCAGCCTTGTCGCCAGGGTATACAGATTCGAATCATAGATCTTCCCCGGTCCTAAAGGCTCCCCCGGGAGTATAGTCTCATCCCCCGTCGTCAGCACAGAGACCCTCGGCCTTCTATAAACCCTTACTTCTTCCACCCCAAGGCTGGCAAGAATCCCTGCTTCCACATGCCCTAACAATGTATCCTTTTCCAGTATCTTTGTACCTGCCTTATAATCCTCGCCCGCATAACAGTAATTCTCATACGCCTGTATCTCTTCATAGATCTCTACGGTCTCTTCCCCATAGTCCGTATCCTCCTGCCCGACGATACAGTCGGCCCCGTCCGGAATCGGCGCGCCTGTCATAATGCGGACAGCCGTCCCTTCCTCTACGCAAGCCCTGCTTACATACCCTGCATCCACCTCATCTATCACGGTAAGCGTCACCGGATGCTCCTTTGACGCTCCCTTAATGTCACTGCTTTGCAAGGCATAACCGTCAAGCGGCGAACGCGGAAACGGCGGCTGGTCGTGTCCGGCATAGATATCCTCAGCCAGCACCCTGTTCACGGCGTCCCACAGAGAGATGAACTCCGTCTCGATCATTCTATTCGTCCTCTCAAGCAGCATTTCCTGTGCCCGCCTCAATTCGACCATCATCTCGCCCATCCCTCACAATGCCTTTCTCAATGCTTTGTAACCAATACAGCATATCCATATATATTATATGAGATAAGCCGCATAAAGTAAAGACTGCCGGAAGATGAATATTCCGGCAGTCTCTATATACAAACTATCTGTCCAACAGATGACATGCTACCATGTGTCCCGGCGCCACTTCACGAAGCTTCGGGATCTCGCCTCTGCAGCGTTCTGTCGCATACTCGCAGCGTTCCGCGAACCTGCAGCAATCCTTCGGGTTGATGGGACTTGGGATCTCACCCTTGATAGGGATACGCTCATTCGCTTTCGCCTTCTTCGGGTCCGCCTCCGGAATCGCTGACAGCAGCGCCTTCGTATACGGATGCTGTGTATTCGAGAAGAGCTCTTCTGTCTCCGCCGTCTCCACGATCGTACCCAGATACATTACAACCACACGGTCGGAAATGTATTTTACAACACTTAAGTCATGGGCGATAAAGAGATACGTCAATCCCATAGTCTCCTGAAGATTCTTCAGCATATTGATAACCTGAGCCTGGATAGACACATCAAGAGCAGAGATCGGTTCGTCACAGATGATGAATTCCGGATCTACAGAAAGCGCTCTTGCAATACCGATACGCTGTCTCTGTCCGCCGGAGAACTCATGCGGAAAACGTGACATATGATCCTTGTTAAGGCCAACCGTCTCAAGAAGCTTCTCCACCTTCTCGTCTACTTCCTTCTGGGTCATTCCATGCTGTTTCAGGCCCTCGCCTACAATCTCCTTGACCGTCATACGGGGATTCAGGGAAGAGTATGGATTCTGGAAGATCATCTGTACCTTCTTGCAGAATTCCTTCTGCTCTGCCCTTGACAGCTTCATAATATCCTTCCCGTCATAGAGGATCTCACCTTTGGTCGGATTATATAACCGGATCATACACCGTCCGGTGGTAGACTTCCCACACCCGGACTCTCCTACCAGGCTGACAGTCTCGCCTTTATTAATATGAAACGTTACGTCGTCTACCGCCTTCAACGTCTCTTTCCGGCTGATATGAAAATATTTACATAAATGATTCACCTGTACGAGAGGCTGATTCGATTCACTGCCTGCCATTATTCCACCTCTCCTTTCTTTATCACAGTTTTCTTTATATCTGTATCCGGAGCAAATTCATGCTGCAGCCAGCAGCAGGTCTTATGCTCTTCGGAGAGCGTATACGTCTCCGGCGGCGTATCGATACAGACGTCCATACAATACTCGCACCGGGCCGCGAACGGGCATCCAACCGGAGGAGAGAACAAGTCAGGAGGTGTCCCTTCGATTGGTTTTAATTTTTCTCCCTTAGCGGTATCCAACCTTGCGATCGACTGCATCAGGCCTTTCGTATACGGATGGGCTGTCTCATAGAAGATCTCGTCCACCGTTCCTCTCTCCACGACTTTTCCGCCGTACATAACCAGAACACGATCACAGAGCTTCGCTATAACACCCAGATCATGAGTGATCAGTATGATAGAAGTCCCCAGTGTCTTCTGCAGGTTCTTAAGCAGATCCAGGATCTGCGCCTCGATCGTAACGTCCAGAGAGGTCGTCGGCTCGTCGGCAATAACGATACTCGGACTTCCAACCAAAGCGATTGCGATCATGACACGCTGCTTCATACCGCCGGACAGCTCATGCGGGTACTGCTTGTACCTGCGCTCTCCGTCGGAGATTCCAACCAGCTTCAGGATTTCCAATGCTTTCTGCTTCTTCTCGGCAGCGCTCATATTCTTTTTGCCGACAAAGACTTCCTCAATCTGCTTGCCGATCCTCATGGTCGGATTCAGGGAAGTCATAGGGTCCTGGAAGATGAATCCAATCTCGGTTCCGCGGATATTGCGTAGCGCTTTCTTATCCATCTTCAGTATGTCGTCTCCCTTATAGAGAATCTCACCGCCTTCAAAGAATCCCGGCGGTTCCGGATTCAGACGCATGATACAGGAAGAAGTAACGCTCTTCCCACATCCGGACTCTCCTACGATACCGAGGATCTCACCCGGACGCACCTCAAAGCTTACGTCACGGACTGCCTTTACGACACCCCCGTATGTATGAAAGGAGAATGTCAGATTCTTAACTTCTAATAAATTTTCCATCTTCTTACTCCTTTCCTATTCTGTTCCCCGAAGCTTCGGATCAAATGCATCCCGAAGTCCGTCGCCCAACAGATTCAGCGCCAGCATAGTCGTACAGATCAGCACGGCCGGCACAACAACCTGATATGGATGAATACGCAGCTGCGCGATACCTTCTTTCGCAAGTACTCCCCAACTGCACCCCGGCGGCTTGATACCGAGACCGATATAGCTTAAGAACGCTTCCTGGAAGATCGCGCCCGGAATCGCCATCGTCAGGTTCGTAATAATAAGTCCCATTACATTCGGCAATATATGCTTAATAATGATCACCATGTCCGGCACGCCAAGGATTCTTGCCGCCGCCACAAAATCAGATTCACGCAATTTCAGCACTTCACCGCGGACAAACCGGCAGCTTCCGATCCACCCAACCATACACATCGCAATGATCAGACAGTGAACGCCGTTACCGATTACAACCATTAAGAGGATCGTCACGATCATGCTGGGGATTCCGTACAGTACGTCCACGATACGCTGGATCAGCATATCCACCTTGCCGCCGTAGAATCCTGAGATACCTCCAAGGATAGATCCGATGCAGGCATTGATAATGCTCGCCGCGAACCCGATCGTAAGCGACACCCGCGCGCCCATCCAGGAACGTACCCAGAGATCCCTGCCTAAAGAATCAGTACCAAACCAATGTTTTGACGAAAGGCTCTGACTCATCTCATTTACATTCTGTGTCGAATAGTCATATTGACTGAACATCGGCGCAAATATCGCCAAAAGTATGTATAATCCAATCAAACATAATGAAAAGAATGCTATCCTGTTCTTACGGATACGCCTCCATGCATCCTGCCAGTAACCGATATTCGGGCGGGAAATGGACTCCATGCTCTTTGTATTCTTTCCAATAACCTTAAATCTTTCTCTTGTTATCTCTGCCATGTCCATTCACCTACGCTTTCTTTCCGCTGAGACGGATTCTAGGATCTACGATACCATACAGGATATCCACAACCAGGATCGCGATAACAAGGAACGCGCCATAGAAGATCGTCATACCCAGAACCAATGTATAATCAGCCATATTAATACTATCCACGTAATGCTTTCCCATACCCGGAATCGCAAACAATGCTTCAATTACAAACGTACCGGTAAGCACGGACGCAACCGTCGGACCCATAATCGTAATAATCGGAGTGATCGCGTTACGGATCTGATGCTTAAAAGTTACACGGAATTCTGACAATCCTTTTGCCCTTGCAGTTTTCGTATAATCTGAGGTTACAACCTCAAGCATACTGGAACGCATCAGACGGGATACGGAAGCCAGCGTGTAGAACCCTACCGCTATAGACGGCAGAATCGTGTGCTTAAAACTGGTATACTGCGCAACCGGGAGTATCTGCCACTTAATCCCGAAGAAATACTGCAAAAGCGACCCCATGATAAAGTCCGGTATGGACGTTCCTACGATCGCAATCAAGATACAGACGAAATCCAGCTTTCTCCCGCGGTTCAGAGCCGCAATAATCCCCAGTATAATTCCGAAAAAGAACGCGAAACACAGCGCCCTGATTCCTAAATCCGCAGAATACGGAAAAGATTCCGCGATAATACGGTTTACCGTACGTCCTTCGTATTTCATAGAGTACCCTAAGTCTCCGTGGAATACATTCTTCATATATGTTACATACTGTACCGGAAGTGGTTTGTCGAGTCCATAATATGCTTCCAGGTTAGCCTTAATCTCAGGCGTCATCTTCGGACTTGAAAATGGATCGCCAGGCAGCAGACGCACCAGAACGAACACGATACTCGTAAGCACGAATAGTGTGACGATTGCAAGCAGAACTCGTTTTACAATATATTTTGCCATGTGCTTCTCCTTTCTCTCTATTTGACAATTTTGATTATCCCACACCTCTTATTCTCTCCGGATAATCAAAGTTGTCAAAAAGGGAAGCCGTAATACGGCTTCCCCCACCTCGCCAAAAATTATTCTGCTAAATCTGCATATACAAGGTTAAAGTCGTATCCTACAAAGTATACGTTAAAGTTCTCAATCTTCGGATTCACAAGATAAGTATCCTGACGAAGCTGAAGCGGTACTAAAGCAGCGTCCTCTTCCAGGAAAGTCTTCTCTGCCGCAAACAACAGATCCTGTCTTGCCTTCGCGTCTGTCTCAGTCGTAGACTTCTCAAGGTACTCGTCATACTTCGGATTGTTATATCCGGAGTGGTTATACTGTCCGTCGCTGATCCACAGTTCAAGGTAGGAATATGCGTCAGAATAATCCGGTACCCATCCGGTAACTACCATGTCATAATCCAATACCTGCTCTCTTTCCAGTCTCTCTTTATATGTTACCTGGTCAATCTCAACTTTGATGCCAAGATTCTTCTCATACTGCTCTTTCAGAACCTCCGCCTGCTTCTTAGCGCCCTCTGTATCCGTGGTAAGAAGTGTAACCTCAATATCGGCCGGAGAAGATACGCCTAACTCTGAAACAGCCTTGTCAAGATATTCTTTCGCTTTATCATTATCGTTCTCAAGTGGGAACGGCTCATACGGATAAGCCTCTCCGTAAGTCGTATCCGCTGAAGTTACGTTAGGAAGTACAAGTCTCTGAGCCGGTACATATGTGTCATAATTAACAAGCGTATTGTACTCTTTCCTGTTCAAGCCATAGTTCATGGCAAATCTCAGATTCTTATTCGCAAAAGGCTTGCCTTCCGTCTGGTTCAGCATGATATAATCATCCGCGCCTGTGAAGTAAGCTTCTGTATTCAATTCGCCCTCTGCATACTGAGGTACCATTTCGGAAGGAACGATCGTAATATCAACCTCGTTCTGTTCGAACATTGCCACACCTGTCTTAGCGTCCGCTACAGTCTTAATGCAGATCTCGTCAAGCTTAATGCTGTCGGCATCCCAGTAATCCGGGTTCTTGGTCATGATCAGTTCGTCGCCGTGTTTCCACTCAGACATTACGAATGGTCCGTTGTAAGCAGCCTTCTCAGGATCTGCCGCATATTCTGCGCCATATTCTTCAACAAGATCCTTTCTTGCCGGTCCGAAGGAACACATGGATACCATTGCCTCAAAGTATACAGCCGGATGCTCCAGCGTAATCTCTACCGTCTTGTCGTCCGGAGCCGTTACACCAAGCTCTTCTACTGCAACATCACCGTTATTTACGGAAGCGCCGTTCTTCAGGATATAACCAATGAACGCATAATCAGAAGCAACTTCCGGATCCATCAGTCTCTGCATACCATATACATAATCTTCCGCCTTAACGTCTTCGCCGTCGCTCCATTTCAGGCCGTCGCGGAGATGGAAAGTATAAGTCAGTCCATCGTCAGATACGTCCCATGACTCAGCCGCGTCACCCTTTACTTCACCCTCAACGTTTCTTGTCAGACAGGCAAGAACATGAATATTTGCGGATGAAGAACTGATAGAGTTACTGTTCTGCGGATCCATGGACGGCACGTCCTCTCTCAGCGTATAAGTAATTCTCTTCTTTCCACCGGCGTCAGAGCTTCCATCGTCAGAACTTCCTGAACCGGAATCTCCTCCTCCTGACCCTGGCGTACTACAGCCTGTAACCATAGCGGCTGTCATAGCCATTGCTAAAAATGCGGCTAATAATCTCTTCTTCATAAGAATCCTCCTTTTATTATAGTTCTATTAGCTCATGTGTAGCACTTATCAGGTTCTTATATCCGTTCTCTGTAACAATGCCCTGATCTTCGATACGGACACCGCCCCATCCCGGTATATAAATCCCTGGTTCTACCGTCATCACGCTGTTTTCCTGAAGCCTGGCCTTGCTGTTCTTTCCGATAAACGGAAGCTCATGGACAAGCAACCCTATTCCATGACCGATCCCTCCATAATGATACGGAAAGTACTCGGTTCCTTCGATTGCCTTAAGAGACGCGTCATAACACTCCGTCCCGGTCACACCCGGACGGATCATCTCCTCTGTCTCTTCTGTCATACGCCTGCAGAGCTCATATACTTCCCTCTGCTTTTCGTCGGCCCTGCCGACCACCACGGTTCTTGTCATATCCGACAGATACCCGTCATACTGACACCCGTAATCCATCAATACAAAATCACCGTATTCAATAGCTTTCTTACCCGGAATCCCGTGAAGGAGGGATGTTCTGGCTCCCGAGATCAAGATATTACCGTAAGGCTTGGTATCCGCGCCTTCCATGACCATATAATAAGACAGCTTAGCGGCAAGCTCCTTCTCTGTAATGCCTGCCCGAATATCCTTCAGGATCTTATCGAATGCTCTGGACGCAATATCACAGGCAATCCCAAGCTTCCTGATCTCCTCCGGCGTCTTAACCTCCCGCATGCGCTCCACTACGTCCCGCGTGGGAACCAATTCCGCCGGAATAAATTCCTGCATACCCTTCCATGCCTGAAAAGTCAAAACATCCGCCTCAAAGCCGATCTTCTTAATCCCGTTCCAATCTATAGCTTCCGCCAGCGCGCTTCCTGCACTGTACCCCTTCGAAGCCCGCCAGTTAATGATCGTATAATCCGGACACTCCATCGCCGCCTGTTCCGTATATCTGGGATCTGTGATAAAATACTGATCCCCCCTGCCGATAAAAAGATACGAATCCTCGCCGGTATAGCCGCTGATACATCTTACATTGGCAGGCTCTGCAATATAGAAGCCGTCCAGACCTTCCTGTTCCATATATGTACGTAATTGTTCTATCTTAATTGTCTTCATCTATATCTCCTATAACGTTAATCTATTAACGTTAATCCTCCGTAATAAAAGAATAAATCTAATCTATTCTACCATTTTCTTTGGACAGGGTCAAGGGAACATAGTGTACAATTAACAAAAAGTTGCGCCGTTGCAGTCGAATTATGCTATATTTCATCAAAAAAACAGAGGATATTCCGCCTGATATCCTCTGTTTTTATAAAATTTTAATACTTTTCTTTTCCTAATTTAGAGCTCTTTCCTATACGGTAATCCGTCTTTAACACATGCAGTATGGCTCTTGATGCCACGTCCACAATGATAAAACCAAACGCGATCGCCAGACAAGTGGTAAAAAGCACCAGCATTTCACTTAACGCAAGATTGACGTCCTTGCTGACGCACCCGTACATCATATAATAAAGATTCGGTCCGGGTATCAGCGGAAATACGGACGCCGTGAGAAAGATCGTGGAGGGAGCCTTATTGACCCTGGACATAACGAACGCATAAGACGCCACAAATACGGACGCAACCAGTGTCGCGAGAAAATTACTCGGCCTTACCTCAAATACCGCAAGATAGATCGCCCATGTAAAGAACGCGCCGATTCCGGAATACACCACCTGCCATCCCCTGATCTTGAACCACATCGCAAATCCTATACACGCGATCGTACAGGAAATCAACTGTATCGGCATGTTATTGTTCAGGATGAACCCTTCCGAAGACATCCCGTCCAGCATCAGAATCGCAAGCGCGATCCCAAACGCGATTCCCGCCGCGCCAAGCATCGCATTCATGATATTAAGCGCGCCGGATATAAAGTCCCTCTGCAGGATCTCCCGGATACCGTTGGTAACCCCAAGTCCGCTGATCAGAAGCATGACAATTCCTATCATGATCCGGTCGGGATATATTCCGACCCCCGCCCTGGCAGATATCAGAATGACGATCTCTGATAGAAACGCCAGAATCATGTTATAGATCAGCAGATTACTCTCATGCTTTCCAAGCCACCCGCCCACGGCCACGATCATAAAAGAGACCAGAACCGCGACCAGCGCGTCTGCGAAACCGCATCCGAAGAACACCGCGAATCCGGCGCCGCCCATGATACCGGCGAAGTATTTGACCGCAGGATGCGGTCCCTTCCTCTGCATAACTTCCATATATCTCTTATGAAATTCTTCTTCATCCGGCGTATTCGCACAGACATATCTGGATAAGTTGTTCAGATAATCCAGCCGTTCAAAATCAATATCTGTCGATTCGATCTGACGGATCTGCGTGATAAATTCCCCTTCCTGCGTCTCCACCGTTATCTGAATGTTGCTCGGAACCGCATATACATCATATCTCTTGAATCCATAGCTCCTGCACATCCTGTACAAACTATCTTCCAATCTGAAATTCTCCGCGCCGCTTTTCAGCAGAGCCTCTCCCACATCAAGAATATTCTGGACAATTTTGTTATAATTCATAGGCCACAGGGAAACTCCTTTCCCCCCACTCTCCTTTCTGTGTATTTTATGTACTCCCGGAATCTCACGAAATCAGACATAAAAAGATGCCAGGGGTCTGTTTTATGAATCCTAAGAAATCATATCACGCTTTTCCAGGAAGTCAAGAAAATTTTCTGTCTGCAAAAAAATTTGTCAAAAACTCATAAAAATCTGTTACATTTCGGCTGTCTGTCTTATTTCTATTATAATGGATGATGATATCCCGCTGACAGACCGGCTCCTCGATCTTCAATAATCTGACGTTTTCATTCTCAATGCTCCCCCAGGTAAATTCAGGCCAGAATCCAATCCCCATATTTGCTGCAATCATATTCTTAACAGCGGAGGGATTATCGCTCTCGAAGATGATCTTCGGCGTAAACCCCGCATGCTGGCAGAATCTGTCGCAGATATAGCGAAATTCCCTTGAACCCAGCAGGCTGATGAACCCTTCTTCCGACGTCTCTTCCAGACGGACCGACGTCCTCCCCTGATATCTTTGATTCCTCGGTACCGCCAGATATATCTCCTCCGCACAGGCAAAACTATTCTCCTCCGTCCCCTGATAAAAGAGCTTCGTTGTGACGGCAATATCATAGAGTTCACTCTCCGAATTCTGCTGAAGCTGGAAATTAATATCCTCATGCCCCTTCTTATATTCGATAATCGCCTCCATCACAAGGCTTGACGCCGCCAGCACATTCATGTGGATCGTCTCCCCCTCCAGTGCGACCATCATCTTAAGCTGCTCCGGAACCGCATCCAACTGCTCCATCAAAGGTTCCAGCTTCTTCTGCAGATATCTTCCGTATTCCGTCAATACAATATTGCGCCCCTTTGCCGTAAACAGCGGCACGCCAAGATCCTTCTCAAGCCGTCTGATCGCCTGCGTCAGAGCCGGCTGCGTAATATGCAGATTCTTCGCGCTGTTCGTCATATGCTTCGTCCTCGCCGTCTCCAGAAAATACCGGATCTGCATTAATTCCATCTCATCCCCACCTCTTCTTAAAAAAGATTGTGCCTCGGCATATTCTCTCGCCGAGAGCAGTCGTCTTGCGGCATACTTTCATTACTGCTTATTTGCCGGTTATCTGCTTTTCTTGCCGCTCAATTCATAATATAAACATTATAGATTTTATAAATATTATATATTAGACATAATCATATATCAATGCTAAACTAAACGTGTAAACAAAAACACAGGAATATAAGAAAGTGAGGGAAACCAAATGGCTGAACTTCTTGAGTCCACCATGCTGATCTGCTTTGGATTATCCTGGCCAATGAACCTTGCAAAAAACATCAAAGCAAGATCAGCCAAAAACATGAGCCTCCAGTTCATCCTTCTCATTATAATAGGATATATTGCTGGAATCTCTGCAAAACTCTACAATCACAGATTCAATTATGTATTACTGGTATACCTGTTAAATCTTGTCGTCGTATCCGCGAATGTCGTCGTCTATTTTATCAACCGCAGATACGACCGGCAGATGAAAGCGGCAAACATCGAATTAAGCAAACAAATATCCGGCCGGACGGCGGATATTCAACCATCGTTCCACAAACAAGGAGATGACGAAATGGAAACATATCGAGAACTTAACAGCATCACAGAAGCAGGCGGCGTTGTACTCTTCGGCTCCAACACCTTTGCTTCTCTTCCGGTAGGAGAACTGACACAGGCATTCCGCATCACAGAACCCGTCTATAACAGAAGTATCCGGGACGTGCGCATAGATCAGATTGAGAATTATCTCAAAGTATGTCTGTACGACCTGAATCCCCGAAAGATTTTCGTAAACATGGGCGACGTAGACGTACATGACGAAAATGTAGATATAGACAACTTTATTTCCAAATACGAATGGCTTCTCTACATGATCCACACAAAGACGCAGGCTTCCATCTATATCGTGCCCATCGTCTCTGACAGCCCGGCCGCTTTCAAGATTAACCAGCGCCTGAAAGCACTGGCGTCCCAGACCGGCTGCAAATATATCGACGTCTCCGGCGTATCAGAAGCAAAACGTCCGACTCTCAGGCTGTTCGAGATGCTGAAAGTGCATATGCGCAACCACCCTATCAATTTCGCCGACGCAATGGAAGTCGGCACCTTAAGCAACCGCGAACGGCAGGATGTTCCGGGCGGCGGACAATTCTCATCCGCGTCAAGACTGAAAAAAGAAGCCGCTTACGCAAAACATTAAGATAGATCCGTCCATCATATAAAGAGGCTGCTGCTGCAGCCTCTTTTGTTCTTTATGTATCTTTCCGAAGATAGACAAACCAATATACACACCCGACGCAGACCGCGCCGCCGATGATATTCCCGATCGTTACCGGAAACAGATTCGTCCCCAGGAAACTGCCCCAGGAAACCGCCGCCAGATCTACCCCCGCTTCCGCGGCCGCTTTTGCATATGCAGGAATCCCTTTCGCAAAGATTCCGGCACTTATATAATACATATTCGCCACACTGTGCTCAAAACCGCAAAGTACGAACATCATAATCGGGAAAAAGAGTCCCATAATCTTCCCTGCCACATCCTTCGCCGCAAATGAAATCCATACCGCGATACATACCAGGAAATTACACAGAATCCCCCTGATCAGCGCGTCGCCGAAGGTCAGAGTGCATTTCCCCGCAGCCGCAGAGATCACGGATACTGCCATCTGATTTCCAAACAATCCCGCCTGATGCGAATATACAATCCCTGCCGCTGTCAGAAGTCCTCCGGCAAAATTCCCCATATACACGACTGCCCAGTTCTTCAGCATCCCCGCCGGGCTGATCTCTTTCTCCAGAAGAGGGATGACCAACAGCGTATTCCCGGTAAATAACTCGCTGCCTGCCAGCAGAACCATCGTCAGGCCGCCGGGAAATATACACGCGCCCAAAAACTTCCCTACCGACGCCTGCGTAACAGACACGGCCGCCGTTGTCGCCCCGACGCCTCCGATCCCGATGAACATACCCGCCAGAACCGCCAGAAGAAACATCTTACTGATCGGCATACACACTTTCGCTTTCCCTGCCGCAATATAATTCTTAGCCACCTCGGCCGGTGTAAATAGATTCACTTCAACATTCCCCCTCTTTCTCTTATGCTGCAACTCTCTCTGACATCGAAACTTCTATACGATTATCATAATGCCTGTCCGGAAAAAAAGCAAGAATACATCTGCTGTAGTTGACAAATCTCCTGCTTTATGATACGTTTGAATCGATGGATAATCCATGTAATTTTGTGATACGGAGGAATCTTTATGGAAATTAACAATGCCGTGTATATCCCTGATCGGCATCAGGAAAGTCTGACTGAAGGACCTGTGCCAGGAATCTGTAATTTTAGAAATTTTATGGACGAGTTCCGACAGTTCATTCCACAGACTACCTCCGATACTTACTGTATAGCCGTCATCAACATTCTGCATTTCCGGCTGTTTAACAAGCTCAACGGACGCGGCGCGGGCGAGGAACTTTTAGATCATATTGCAGACTGTCTGCTTTTGCTGAAAAAACAACATGACAGTATTATCGGATATTTTGAAGGGAACACCTTTTGTGCAGTTCTTCCCTGGCAAATGGAATTAATTCAAAAACTGCGCAGCGATATCTCATCCCGCATTCCTACTCTCAGCAGCGCCGTCGGTGTAATTCCTGTCTTGGGCATATGCCCTGTCGACGACAACTCCCTTATCCCAGAAACATTCTATGACCGGGCAACTTTGGCGTTGACATACGCAACCATACGCAGACACACTGTCTGTTACGATCCCAAGATGGAAAAATATCTGGACGAAGAGATGCAACTGCTGGTAGAAGCTAATGAAGCGCTGAGTCAAGGTGAATTCACCTTCTTTGTCCAGCCTCAATGTGATATAGGAACCAACAAAATCGTCGGAGCAGAATCTCTGGTCCGTTGGCGGCACCGCACGAAGGGATTGATTCCTCCAGGAAAATTCGTTCCGATCCTGGAACGCACCGGCGCTATCTATCTGCTGGACCAACAAGTCTGGGAAAAGGTATGCCAGTGGCTTCGGAGCTGGATTGACCGGGGATACCGGCCTGTCCCGATCTCGATTAATATTTCCCGCATCGACATCATGTCTATGGATGTCCCTGCATACCTTACACATCTGCTTGAAAAATACGATCTGTCCGCCAAATACATCAAGGCGGAGATCACAGAGAGCGCCTATGCCGAAGAGGACAAGACCATCAACGACACCGTAAATCAACTGCGTGACGCCGGATTTCTCGTGATGATGGACGACTTCGGCAGCGGCTATTCCTCTTTGAATATGCTGAAAAGCATTCCGGTAGACGTGATAAAGATTGACATGCGTTTCCTGGAAATCGAAGAATCCGAAGAAGAAAAAGGCATCAGTATCCTGGAATCTATCGTCAATATGGCCCGTCTGCTGGGAATGCCCATTATCGTGGAAGGGGTAGAAACACAACAGCAGGAAAATGTTCTCTGGAGCATGGGCTGCCGGTATACACAAGGATATTATTACTATAAGCCTCTCCCCATCGACAAGTTTGAGACTCTTCTTGCCGATGAGCGGAGTCTGGATTTTTCCGGACTTCACTGCAAGCAGGTAGAATCCTTCCATATTAGGGAATTGATGGACGGCAATCTGTTTACCGACACTATGATCAACAACATCTTAGGACCCTCTGCCATCTATGACGTCTATGACCGGCAGATAGAAATCAGCCGGGTCAACGAACAGTATTACCGGTTATCCGGTCTGAATGCGTCCAACAACAAGGAACTCGGCAAAAAGATCTGGAACTGCGTCCGCGACGACGACCGGGCAGTCTTCTTATCGCTTTTTGAGCAGGCATACGTACGACGTCCCGCCGCGTCGGAGGGCAATATCCACTATCTTCGGGTGGACGGCAAAGTATTATGGGTACAGGCCCGGGTCTTCTTCATGCGTGAAAGAGATGGTCACCGGTTCTTCTTCCTCTCTCTGTCAGATATCACTTCTCTGCGTGAACATAGAAAAGAACAGACCAGAGAAAACCTTCCGGTGGCTGATTTTAACGATCAGGAAAGAAGGCAACTGGAACAATACTGCGGCTCGCTGCCCTGCGGCTACGGACTGTCCAAAGTCGTACTGAATCAGGCGGGGGATCCCGTCGACTATGATATCCTGTACATAAACCGCGAGATGGAGCAAATGTGCGGCAGCGACCTGAACCACATACGACATCTCATTATGAAATCATTCGGTGACGACAGCGAAAAACTGCTGAGAAAGGCTTATAAGGCGGCATATTGGGGAGAAACTCTGACTCATTATGCTTACAGCTCTATCTCCAGCCACTATCTCCAGCTTACCTTGTTCCAGTATGAGTATGGTTATGCTGCCTGCCTTCTGCGGGACGTAACTTATCTGCAGCTCTACGAAGGAGCCTTTAACGGCATGGTATTGAACTACAGGGAAGTATACTTTTTGAATATTCGGGACAATTACTGCAGGATGATCTATCCCGACGATACATTGATCACAGAGCGGGGCAACTATGAGGCTATGGTGGCCCGGCATTTTGCCAGCGGGAAGATTCTGGAATACGATAAAGAAAATGTAGCTCGATTCCTGTCGCTGGAAAATCTGCGCGAAGCTCTTAAGACTCAGAATTCCATAGACTTCCGTTACCGCAGAAGCGCCCTTGACGTTCCGGACGAATGGTGCCTTACAACCGTAACCGTAAGCGAACGCGAAAGAGGAAAGCCGAAGACCGCTGTAATCACAATCCAGAGTATAGACAAGATCATGAAAGAAGAGACAGAACACCGACAAGTCCGTATGGCAGAATCCCTTGCCAATATGTCTGATGCTTTCTTCATATACCGCGCCGTAAAAGAAGAACATATTCTATACGCCAACCCGGCGCTTATGGAACTTTTTGGCTGTACTTCCATGTCGGAATTTATGGAACATGTAAACTACTCTTTCCGCGGTCTGGTTCATCCGGAAGATCTGAAACGTGTAGAATGGGAAATCCAGGATCAGATCCACGTTCCTTCCGGCAGCATGGATGATTTCGTGCAATATCGGATAGTACGCAAAGACGGAGAAATCCGCTGGGTAGACGATTTTGGACATCTTGAAACCTCCAAATGGGGAGAAGAACAACGTCTGTTCTATGTATTTCTGAAAGACGTCACCGACACCCTCACCTCCGTACAAAAGGAAAAGCTGCTTAATTCCAACCAATTCTATTAACACACAGCATAATTCGGGCCGGTCATGCAAGTCAGACTTGCAGCCGGCCCGGTTTTATTACAATAATATGTACAACACAGTTTTCTTTCACCTGATAATTTCAAGCGATTCATTCACATTCTCCCGCTACATATCCTCGTATGCCGTCTTCAGCATCTTAACAATATGCTCCTGCGTAAAACGGCTGCTGTCAATACACAGATCATAAGAACTCATATCCATCCATTTCTCATCTGTAAAGTATTCGTAATAACTGCGCCGTTCCTTATCCATCTTCTTTACAAATGCTCTTGCGTCTCTCTCCAGAATCTCCATACGCTCGGTAACGACTTTTACCCTGTATTCAAAAGGAGCCTGGATGAATACTTTCAAACATCTCTCCTGCAGAATCTGTCCGGCGCAGCGGCCGATAATAACACAGTCTTCCTGGCTGGCGATCGACTCTATGATCTCGCTTTCTGTGTGAAAAAGCACGTCGTTCATCGGATAGAGACGGTACTGCGGAGCCATCTGAGCCGGCTCCTCCAGAGGGTAACGCCACTTGCTGGCGCGCTTCTCATCGACTTTTAATAATTCTTCATAGGGCAAACCTGCCTTCTCGCTGGCAATCCGGATCAATTCCCTGTCGTAACAGTGGATCCCCAATTCCTCCGACAACGCTTTTCCTATCTTTCTTCCGTTACTACCATACATACGGTTTATCGTAATAATCCGTTTTGACATATCAATCGGCTCCTTTCTGACATATGTTTTCTTAAGATTATTATAACAGAATATTCTGAATATTTCTACATTCTGCTTTAAATCTACAATAAATACTTTAAATCGCTTTTATCTATTGCAATAACCAAGAATTTATAAAATCCACATTAAATACTTTAAATCGCTTTTATCTATTGCAATAACTAAGAATTTATATTACACTACAGAAAATCGGTTTTTTCGAACATCATGCCTTATCAGACAAAATTTTCGTTCGATAAGACATGAATTTTGGTATGCCCTGAAAAAAAATCATCATTCAAGAGAGGAGTTAACATGGATCAAAAAGAAATGACGACACAGATAGGGAAATTGCTTTCAGACAACCCTGCAAAATTTATAAAAATCAGAGATACCTTCGACGAGATGTTCGAGGGCCGCACTCTCAACGGAGCCCAGTCTCTCAGCGACCTTGAATACGAAAGGCTCCGGGAAAGATTCCGGGATATCGACGTCCCGCTTATCTGGTGCACCAGCAAGGAAGTCGTCTGCCAGCTATATAAGGCGGTAAACCAACGCCGTATGAGGGACGATGGGAATTATTCGGTAAGAACATCCAAGAAAACTAAGAAAAAAGGACTGTTTGGGGGATTCTTCAGTTAAACTGCTTTTCGTAAAATTAACATTAAGACTGCTGCAAGGGGTATCTGACTTTGCAGCAGTCTCATTCATTTTACTCACTCGTTTTTTCTATGAAATCTTATGACAGGCCGCCTTATGCCCCTTCCGTATCTCCCTGAGCTTCGGCGCTTCTTTCCTGCACCGTTCCTCCGCGTAGGGACACCGGCTGCAGAATACACATCCGGCAAAATCTTCCGTGCGTACCGGCTGTTCCCCTGTTAAAGCCGAGAACTCCCTGTTTCTGACCGAGATGTCCGGAGCCGCCGCAAAGAGCGCCTGCGTATAAGGATGTTCGGGATGTTCAAACAACTCCTCCGTATCGGTTTCCTCCACCAGCGTTCCCAGGTACATCACTCCTACCCTGTCAGATATAAAGCGTACAACGCCGATATCATGAGAGATAAAAAGCAGACTGATACGCAATTCTTTCTTTAATTCCATCAGCATATTCAAGATCTGAGCCTGGATCGATACATCTAACGCCGACACCGGCTCATCACAGATGATCAGTTTGGGTTCAATGATCAGCGCCCCCGCAATACCCAGACGCTGTACCTGTCCGCCGGACAATTCATGTGGATATCGAAAATAATGCTCTTCTGACAATCCTACACGCTTCAGTGTCGTGATTACCTGCTCTCTTCGCGCTATTGCATCGCCTATACCATGAATTTTCAGTGTTTCTTCCAGAATATCTCCGATTCTTTTTCGGGGATTCAACGCCGAAAGCGTATCCTGGAACACCATCTGCAGCTCTCCTCTCAGCGGGCGGAATTCCCGTTCACTGAGCCCGTACAATTCCTTTCCCTCATAGAGAATGGATCCGCTGTCTGCTTTATTCAGACCAACAACAGCACGTCCGGTCGTAGATTTACCGCAGCCGGATTCGCCAACAAGACCATATGTTTCCCCTTCATCAATCAATGTTAACAACTTAATCAAAGCAACCACAATATATAGTGTTTGTCATTCTAAAATTTATATCATCTTTTCATCGGCACAGGATTTTTCTGTGCCTTCTTTGTAGTTTCTCCTAATGAGCAAGT
>CAJTAL010000012.1 GCA_910574285.1 Lachnospiraceae bacterium
CTGGTAATGTGCAGAAGCGTTTCCGGATAATGTGGCTGGAGAACTACATCAATTTTATATGGTGCTAAAATAATCTGAAGATTGGCTGCTCTTTTAATCTGGAAAACAACATCTATAGACCTGGAGTGAAAAGTGGTCACATACTAAGAAAAATTACTAACTCAACAGAAGAATTAAGAAAAAGATACGATTGTGATACATTTATTGAGCCATTTGCAGGACTTGCTAACGTTACTTTACATCTTAATACAAAATTCAAAGAAGAACTACTTAATGATGGAGAATACGACAATATAAATTTATTATTTGTTATACAGACAAGGATTACAATTCTCTCATCAATACTTTCATGCCTTCCAGTAAACAAAGAAATTTATGACTTACTTAAAAAGAAACTGAAAAGTATAAATTGTGTCCCTATTCTAGGGGATATCGACAAGGCTGCAATATACTACTACATAAACTTTTTATCTGCTAAAGGAACAGGACTGTATTTTAACGAAACATTTACAGAGGAAACTTTACTCCAAGGTCTAACTAGTCTTGCAAAAATATCAAAAAGACTACAGAATGCAATTATAACTCAAGAAGATATTTTTATCTTTTTAAAGAAAATTTTAAGACAAAAAGGCTCTCTAGAAAAAGTCATTATTTATCTTGATCCACCATACATGGGAACTGAAGATTATTATAAGGCTTTTAATTCAAAAGATGAAAAGTTCCATGAAAAATTAAAGGAATTAATAATTAAGTTAAAAAAAAGAGGGGCAAAAATTATCTTAAGCTATAGGGCAACTGTAACAAGTAGTAATTCATATACAACCAGTGAAAAAGTCCAGAAAAAATTAGACAAACTATACATGAACCGAGGCTTCTTCATTCAATCTCAAAAAGTCACAAATAATCAGATTGAAATCCTCCTCACCAGTGAACAGGTCGAAGGCAGTATTCCATACGACTGTAAAATTGCCACCTTAATATAGAAACATGTAAAATAGAAAACACCTCTGCCAAGTAACACCAACATCTTGGCAGAGGTTCTGATACCCCCACAATATCCTGCTTTAATCCTGTCGCAATGATGAATAAAATACCAAATATCCCAGAGCCTCATCACCTGCTTTAATCTTATGAATCGCATAATCCCCCATATAGAACTCTATTGAATTTCCTTGCCAGAACGTATCTCACAAGTCAGATAATCAAACCATCCATCACCATTCTAATTTTCCTGTTTTATCTGTTTACAACAACCCACACAAAGAAATCTGATATTACCTTACGTTTATATTTTCTGCCTTTCCTGAGAGATATTTCAACATCAGCCATACAGCAGTCTATACCTAAAATCACTCCACATTCCGCTGATATTTACTGTACTTGGAAAATCAGATACAGCTGTGTAAAATAAAAAAACATCCCCGTGAAGCAACTATAACGCTTTGGCAGGATATCAATACCCCCATAGTCGCTCTGGAATGTAAAATGCTATATACCACACTATTTTCAAAAAATATCACAATCTACTTGTATACTTATCTAATATAATCAATAACTCTGCTTCTTATAATTGGGCTGTCTATGATGTCTGTAGTTCAAAACAACACATTCCATAATAGCAATTTTATACAGAAATTCTAGTGGTCTCGTTGTACCGGAATCAGGGATATGAATTTACGATTACTTCCTCCACTGCTTTTGACCACAAGTGGATCCCGGAACGCAATATCTTCAATACCATATCCGTGATTGTAGACGAACTCTTTTCAAATTACCTCTCACGCCCGAATGTAAAACAGCCGATTCTGACACAATACTGTGACGGAAGACAGGTTCAATGCCCGAACTGGATGACACAGTGGGGCTCCAAGTCCTTAGGCGACCAGGGCTACTCGGCTATCCAGATTCTTCGCTATTATTACGGCGACAATATGTATATAAACACCGCCGAAGCCATCTCCGGTATCCCGGCTTCCTGGCCTGGTTATAATCTGGAGATCGGTTCGCGGGGCGATAAAGTCCGCCAGCTTCAGGAACAGCTCAACGCAATCGCCGGAGCTTACCCTGCAATTCCAAAGATCGCAGTAGACGGAATCTATGGTCCCGCCACCGCAGCCTCCATCCGTAAATTCCAGTCTGTATTCGGTCTTCCTGCGACAGGCATCACGGATTATAAGACCTGGTATAAAGTATCCGAAATCTATGTCGGCGTCTCACGGATCGCAGAATTAGTCTGAAAAATTTCCACCTGTGCGGTTGGAATGTCATTCAAGGGACGGAAGATTTAAGATGCCCTTCCTAGCGCAGACTGGGCAACACTCCGGTGAACTAACCATTTTCAACCGCACAGGTGGAATTTTTTTAAAATAGCCTGCCCGAGAGCAAAACTACTCCTATTTTTTCCTATTTTCTTTGGCTGATCTCCTCTTTGACAGACCATACCGGGAATAGCTTCTATATATAAACGGCAGCAATATTATAGATACAGCAAAATACAGCACCATCACAAACGGAAGCTGAAGGATTACCATATCTCCTATCTGGAAAAGAGTCGGAACCTTCACGGCCTGGATAACATTGGTCAGCACATCCGTCGTATAATAGACGACTCTGGTAACATCCGAAAGAGACCGTGCAATAAAGAGCATCATGCAAAACATGAAAAACGGAATACAGACCGCCACTTTCGCAGTACGCATCTTCGCCGTCACCAGCATCGTTACCGACGCTGAAAGGAGGCTTGCAATATAGCCGCATACAACGATCAGGAGGTACCTCTGTCCCTGCGTCATCACATAGACACTGTAGGGATCCTCAATCTGGTATGGCGTATGAAAACCGCTGGCTCCCATAATTCCAAATGATATCAATGACATAATCCCTGCTCCTGTCCAGTAGACCACGGTTGCGGTGAGCATTCCCGCCGCAATTTTATTCCTGACCGCTTTTGACCTTCCATATTTCGCGGCAAAGAACACCAGCTCCGCATGATTGCGGAACTCCTCGTCAAAGATTCCCGCCGCCATAAATCCAATGACGATTACCAGAATAATCACATAGGTCTGTATATACATGGTCATGGTTTCCCACGAATCGTACGCCTCATAATCAGCCGGGATTTCCAGCTTTCCGTACTGCTCTTTTATAAACTCCTCCTGCTCAGGCGTTTTCCCGTACTCTTCCGACGCTTTTTGCTGATTATCGGCATAGATGTCATAAATATTGTTCACCTCTTCTTCAGATATCCGAACCATAACATCCGGCAGAAATTCTGGCTCCACGGTATACACATTCGCTGTAAAATTCAAAATATCCCAGTAAGCCTGTACTTTTTTCCCGTATTCACTGTCCGGAACCTCTCCCTGATACTGCTGCCTGAGCCCCTTATAGTTTCGCACCGCATCGGCGATCCTTTCTGCCGTCAGTTTCCCTTTCCATTGATTCTTGTCTGCCGCAAGCTTCCGCCCGGCGGTTATTTTACCAATCCCGTCAAGACTTACCCCGTCAGTATCCGTGTAACGCATACTTTCGGCCGCAAGAAAACTATATCCCACGGCGACCAGAAGCACTACAATCAGAATCAGCTTATTGACCGTCTTTGAAAAATATTTCTTTATTTCAAACTTCAACATTCTCGTCACCTGCTTTCTCACCAAAATACAACAGAAACGCATCCTCCAGCGTGGCCTCCTCCAGCACCGCGTTTTCCGCCGGGGGATTTTCGGAGAGAATCCGAAGCTCCGCGCCGCCGGCTACATGCTTCACATTTCCCACCGGATATTTCTGCAAATACTGATTTACATCTTGTCTCGGAACTACACAGGTCCAGACCTCTTCTTCCATCGAAGCGATCAGGTCTTCGGAAGTCCCTGTATAAAAGAATTTTCCATCCTTCATCAACAGTATCTGTTCCGCGATAAACTCTACATCCGACACAATATGGGTGGAAAGCAGTACCAGACGATCTTCAGAAAGCTCGCTGATCAGATTGCGGAAACGGATCCGTTCGCTGGGGTCAAGCCCTGCCGTCGGTTCGTCCAGCACCAGAATCTTCGGATTGTTCAGCATCGCCTGGGCAATCCCGACACGCCTCGCCATTCCGCCGGACAGCGCCTTCATCTTGCGGTTCTTATATCTCGACAGCCCGACCATTTCCAGCAGTTCCTTCATTCTTTTTCTCGCCACAGCCGGGCGTATGCCCTTGATCGACGCGATGTACATCATATAATCTGAGACGGAGAGATTGGGATAATACCCGAAATCCTGCGGCAGATATCCCAGCAGATCCCGGTATCTTTCTTCCAGTCTGAAAATATCCTCCCCGTTCCATCTAATCTCGCCGGCGGTGGGCCGTGTCACCGTACAGAGCATCTTCATCAGCGTAGTCTTTCCGGCGCCGTTTACTCCCAGAAGTCCATACACGCCCGTTTCCATAGTATACGTGATATCGTCGACCGCAAATATTCCTCCATAATTTTTTGATACGTTTTTAAAACTTAATTCCATCTTCCTAAGCCTCCCAAACCCTCTCACTGCAAGACAGCGATTTCTGAACACAACAAACCAGATATCCGAAAAAAAGCAGGATCAGTCCGATCCACACCGGTACGGCAATCCTCTCATACAGCGCGTTGTTTGCCGCCACCGTCAGCCAGACGGCACTCCACACCATACACATAGCCGCAGCCGTATAATCCATACCCTGCCTTCTGCTGCATAACAGCCTGAAGCAGATACAGCAGGACATAAGGAGGGGCAGCAGAAAATTCACCGCCAGCCAGTATGCCATAACCTGAACAGTCTGCAGAGCCATTACGAAGAAAGCCGTAACCATAATCATATCCACGGCTGCAAACAATAAGATTCTCGCGGCGCAGATCTGCCGCAGCGAATAGTAGGATGCCTTTTCAATGGCGACAGAAGAATACCTACGGTTCTTCCAGATCTCCGGAATGATCAGGATTGCAAATACCGCGGCAAGTCCTCCTGTCATCCGTTCCATAGTTCCGTTCATCCCGTTATCCTTAAGCAGATACCAGAGAAACAGCAATACGACGCCCTGCAGCACCCACCATTTCTTCTCAATATAATGCGACTGCTCATACAAGAATTCAAAATATGAGATCCGCCCGTCTTCCTTCCCTGCTATCAAGGTTTCACACCGGGCAATGACCTCTTGAACAGAAGTTTCCCGGATATAGTCATTCTGTATCAGCTTCCTGTACTCTTTGATTTGCTTTTGATACCGCCTCATATCCCTTCACCTCCCTAAATATTCCGACAGTTTCTTTCTTGCTTCCCGAACACGGTACTTTACCAGCGGTACGTTGATATTCAACATCTTTGCAATCTCCCGCTGCTTCAAGCCCTGAAAGAAGAACAGAATCGTAATCTCCTTCAACTCCTCCGGCAACCTGTCCACTGCCCGTTCGATATCCAGCTTAAGCTCCATGCTGCCGCCGCTTTCTTCCGGTATATCCTGCATCTCTCCCGGAAGTACTTCTTTCTTCTTTTTGAAATAATTCTTGATACAGTTTCCGGCAATGCAGTATAAATAGTTCTTTACTTTTCCCTTCTCTGTATACGTATCTATCGTTTCAAAGAATCTCAGGAATGTTTCCTGTGTCATATCCTCAGCGCAACTCCTGTCATGGATATGCAGAAAGCAATATTGATATATGGAAGGATAATATTTTCTAACGAATTGTTCTCCCGCTTTGCCGTTTCCAGTTTTCATTTTTTCTATCAGTAAAAAATCCGGATTCACTTCTGCCGCTCCTTCCCGATGTACATCAATCTTTTTTCTCTTTTTTCACGCGCTTATATATATTAACAACCGACACACTCAAAAAGATAGCAAAAATATATTTTTTTTAATTAATTTCGTATCCGTATATTATACCTTAACACCACATAGATGTCGTTTGATTCGGGAAATATCTAACGATACTCTTGCATAATCCGGCAAAAAGCAATTATAATTACATACACATCCATTTAGAAAAGGGAGGTATTGTTTTGAATAAAAAAATAATCATTATAGAAGGCTATCTGGCTTCCGGTAAATCTACTTTCGCACTGCAATTGTCTAAATCCATTAACGTACCCTATCTCGTTAAGGATACTTTCAAAATTGCATTATGCAAAAATATTTCTGTTGCAAATAGAAACGAAAGCAGTCTTTTTTCCACCGTTACATTCGATGCAATGATGTATGTAACAGAGAGGCTGTTCGAAACCGGCAATCCTGTTATTATCGAAGGTAATTTTGTCCCTGGCGGGATCAAAAAGACAGATGAAGCCAAAATTATCAGACAATTGATTGGTAAATACGACTATACTCCATTAACTTTTAAGTTTACAGGGGATACTCAGGTTTTACATAAGCGATTTATCGACAGAGAAAAAACGATTGAAAGAGGGCAGGTGAACAAAATCGGATTCGATATTTCTCATGACACTTTTGATCGATGGTGCCATAATCTTGACGATTTTAATGTCGGCGGGAAAGTCATTCCAGTTGATGCAACCGATTTTACCAGCGCAAATTTCGATGCTTATATCGAATATGTCAGACAATTTATGAGCTAAGACAAAAAAATCACCAAAAGCTATTGACAAGAAAACTTGACACATCTATAATATGAATTGCAAAGAAAACTTGACACATATGTTGTTATATGACTCTAAAATTAGTGTAATGACGTATGCCAGTCACAACAGCCGCAAGATTCGAGGTGTCAGTTATGAATAAAGATGAAGTATTGCGCAGAGCGCAGGATAAGGCTCCCAATAAAATGGATGAGATGGAATTGGATATTTTAAACAAGGGATGTAAGATCGGCGTATTGACAGGGCTTATCGTTTGTGTTATTACAATGGTTATCAAAATGTTCGCGGGCGTCCCGTATTATGATGTATACGCGATCTACTGTTTTATGGTGGGCGCCCAGTGGTTTTACAAATGGTCCCGGCTCAAAACGAAAAGAGATTTATACCTTGGCTTTTCATGGTGCGGGCTGGGCGCCGGTATTTTCATCGGATATTTAACCGAGATTTTCTGACATAGCTGCAAGATATGTAATTATAATCAAAAACAATGAACAGGAGGCGCTCTCCCGGCGGCAGGATGCAATGGATACAGAACTTATATTAAAAAACAACTTAAAACAGGCAAGAGCCGAAAAGAAGCTGTCCCAAAGCGAGCTGGCGAAGCTGGTCGGCGTGTCCCGACAGACAATCTGTTCTATCGAGACAGGCGTATTCAATCCGACCGCCAAATTAGCATTAATCCTGTGTATTGCCCTTGATAAAAAGTTTGAAGATTTATTTTATTTTTAATTCTCATTCTGACTGTTCACAAACGCGGCCACGCTTCCATAGCAGACCACAGCCAGCCCTGCCAGTAACGCCGCCGTCCACCCCAACGGATAGCTGCCCGCGAAGTAAGAAAGCTGACTCTCCATATAAGCGCAGATCAATCTCAATATCACGCTTCCGGCCGTCAGTATCAGTGCCCCCACGGTCAGACAATAATACATTCCTTCCGCCAGCAGCATTTTCTGCTTCTGTTTCCTGGTCATCCCGATGCTTTCCATAATCTCCATTTCTTTTTTTCTGGCCAGGATTCCCGTCATCATAACATTAAAGTAATTCGTCAGACCGGCAAACAAGAGTATGAGGCTGATGCTTCCCAGAATCCGGCGGTTGCCGTTCACATAGTACTCTGCCTCTGAGACCAGATCGGACTTGCTGATACAGAAGATTCCTGCCTCCCCTTCCTCCCCGTCTACACCGTTTCCCGTCTTCTCCCGCCGGAGATTCTCCCGGGACAGAAGATTCTGGATCTCTGCCTTGATAAACGGTTCTTTCTCTTTCTCCACATTCAGCTCCATATACAGCGTCTTCTTCTCTGTTGGCAGCTTCGCGAATCCCTTCTCGCTGATAAGGTAATAAATCGCTCCTTCTGAGCCGTGCCAAGTCTGCCGTATATCGGGAAATCCCTCCGCCTGATTATCCATATAGCCGCTTATGGAAAATACCTCAGACTGCTTTTTCTCTTCTTTTAGAGACTCCCTTTCATCCGAATCCGACTGATACCAGGTCACGTACTCTTCCCTCGACCGCATGGCGGTAAAATACACCGCCTCTCCCACACTTCTTTCGGCAAGCTCCGTCTCCTTCGGCGATAACTGATGATCATGGAGAATCATCACACCCGTACCCTTTTGAAGGCTTTCCATATCCACCGGGAGACGATTGTCCTGCGCATACCGCCAAAGATCATGGATCTCCTCATCCCTTAGTATCTGGATGACATCCTTGCCACCTCCTTCCACCATGGCATATTCAAGGCCAAACCCCGTTCCCTCTTTCTCATCCTCCTGCATATCGGAATATTTATTTACCAGGGGCCTTAGTCCCTCTCTCGAGATCGTAGAAATCATATATGCGCCTTCCATAACATAAGATTCTTCTCTCCTGACCCCGTCAAGGCTTAAGACCGCGTCTCTTACCTCCGAAGAAACCGGTTCAAACTCATCGTATTCGTTGCCGTACAGCAGGCAGAAATTATCCCCTTCCGTCTTCATGGGGTCTTGTCCCGCGTCCCGCGTCTTATATTCCTTCCCATAGCCTTCCCCCTGCCCCCAATCGCTGAACTCTCCCGCAATCAGGAAATCCGGACGCTTCTCGATCACATGGATATAGTCGCTGCCTCTGGTGATCACAACGGTTCCAAGAACCGTCTCCAGTCCAAGGAACAGAGAAAATACCGCCGCCCAAAAACGCCCCCTGTATCTGTTCAGGTTCTGCCATGCCATATACCACAATTCTTCGCCGGCGCTCCTTTTCCGGCGGTTCCTCCGGACCGGTTTACTTTTTTGCACTATATTCTTTCCCTGATAAGACAGACTTTCCACACAGGACATATTTACCGCATGACGAATCACGCCTGCCGCCGCTCCTACGGTGAGCAATACTGCAAATAAGACCGCCAAAAGAAGAATCTCCGGACGGAAAATCCGAAGCTCCCCGGCGCCTCCATATCCGCTTAGATACTGATTTCCCAGCATCTTTGGAATTACGACCCGCAGCACGGCTGCCGAGAGAAGAACTCCCGCCAGAACGGATGGAATCAGAATACGGACGATCTGCCCGAAATAAATATTCCGGATCTGCTTCTTCGTCGTCCCGATCGTATTCAGGAGTCCCATCTGACGGACATCCCCTGCCATCGAGATCTGCATCACGTTATGAATCAGGAAAAACATGCCGCTTAAGACCACCAGCGCGCCGAGAAACGCCATACCGTAACTTCCCGCCGTCTTTTTCACCGCGTCATAGGCGTATGTATTTCGGACGGTAATCTCAAGGTCTGAGCCTTTTCCTGTCACATCCTGGTACAGCCGTTCCTCCGTCTCCCGCCAGTCCATATTGTCCGACTGACAGATCAGAATATCCGACTCCTTCTCTATGTCGTATCCCCAGTCTTTGTATTTTGCTTCTGAGATATATCCCACTCCTGAATCGGACGGAATATCCGTATAATCTGTGTACCATCCTCCCAAATAAAATGTTTCCTCTTCGCTTCGAAACAATCCTATGCTGACCTGAAAACAAAATTCCATCCCTTTTTTGGGTCTCTCAATCCCCATATCTTTCAGAAATCCCAACGACAGCATAATCTCCTGCTTCTCTTTGGGATAATCTCCATGGATATCTGTATAAGCGGGTTTTATGATATTCTCCCAGGCTGGTTTATCCAAAACCTGTATTCTGCACCTTTTTTCTTCCTCTGCAGCTCCTGTTACAGCCATTTCTTTTTTACCTGCGGCCGCTTTTGCAATGGCTTCTCCCACAGAAACACTTCTTCCCGCCTGCTTTACATAGTTTAAAGACCGCACTTTCTGATAATGAGACAGGCCTGCATTCTCGATACAAGCCGACGCCGCCGTCCCTGCCGCCCTTGCCGCCTTCGTATATTCCGCCTGTACTTTACCGTACGCGATTCCAAATACCATCGTCAGCGTAACGATGCACAGACTGACCGCCGCCAGCAGAATCCTGTTTCTTCCTCTGTTATGTCCTGCGTATTCTTTGGACAACATCCGTATCACAGACTGGTTATAACTTTTTTGCCTGCCGCAAAGACTTCCAGGGATAAAACCTGCTTTTCTCATCCTCTATCCCTCCCGTCTGTAATCTGCGTTCTTCTCCGTCTCTGTCCTTCTGTCATCCCGGGCGCAGATTCTTCCGTCCGCCATCCGGATGACACGGTCTGCCGTCTGCGCCAGTTCCTCCTGATGTGTCACGACGACGACTGTCTGGCGGTATCTTTTTGCGCAGGATCTCAAAAGCTCCGCTACTTCCGCCCCGGTAACCGAATCAAGACTCCCGGTAGGTTCATCTGCCAGCAAAATCGCAGGTTTTGTCAAAAGCGCCCGGGCAATCGCAGCCCTCTGCTGCTGACCGCCGGACAAGGTATGAGGAAGACGGTCTAATTTGTCTTCAATACCCAGAAGCGCCGTCGCCTCTCTCAGCAATTCATCGTCTGTCTCCGCCCCGTCCAGGCGAAGAGGAAGCACGATATTTTCATATACACTTAAGACCGGAACAAGATTGTACTGCTGGAATACAAAGCCGATGTTTCGCCTCCGGAATATAGTCCGCTCCTCTGCCTCCATATCCTTCAGACTGTTTCCCCGGATCCAGACGCCGCCTTCCGTGGGCACGTCCAGGCCCCCAAGCATATTCAGAAGAGTAGTCTTTCCGCTGCCTGATGTCCCGACAATGGCCAGAAATTCCCCTTCCTTTGCAGATACTGACACCCCGTCCAGTGCGTGGACTTCATAGGTCTCTTCGATATAATATTTTTTCAGCCCAACAGCTTTTAGAATCTCCATATTTTCGCCTTCTGTTCTTTATTCTTTACACCGGATAAACGTACACACCCGATTATACTCTTCCTGAATCTTCAAAACAATCATTTTGCCGGAAAATGTTTTTTAAAAACGTGATGAAAAGATTGTAAATCCTCTGTATTTTGTAGTATACTTTGGATATCAGTGCTTATACCGGAGATTACTCCGGAGACGACAGCATAAAAATGTTACATACAAGGGGATTTATTTATGAATATTGGATTTGACAATGAAAAATATCTTCAAATGCAGTCTTCCCACATCCGGGAACGCATCGAACAATTCGGACAGAAATTATATCTGGAATTCGGCGGAAAATTATTCGATGATTACCATGCCTCTCGTGTACTCCCCGGCTTTCAGCCGGACAGTAAGCTTCGGATGCTTACGCAGCTTTCCGACCAGGCCGAGATCATCATCGCCATCAGCGCCGAAGATATCGAAAAGAATAAGATACGGGGCGACCTGGGCATTACCTATGATTCTGATGTTCTCCGGCTCATGTCAGCTTATCAGGAACAGGGGCTGTATGTAGGAAGTGTTGTAATCACCAAATACAGCGGTCAGGAAAGCGCCGTTCTCTTCAAGTCGCGCCTTGAGAAACTCGGCATCAAGGTATACCGTCATTACGTAATCCCCGGCTATCCGTCCAACGTCCCTTATATCGTAAGCGACGAAGGATACGGAAAGAATGATTATATAGAAACTTCCCGTCCGCTTGCCGTCGTTACCGCACCCGGTCCCGGAAGCGGCAAGATGGCGGTCTGCCTCTCCCAGCTTTATCAGGAACACAGGCGCGGAATATCCGCCGGTTATGCCAAGTTCGAGACATTTCCGATCTGGAATATTCCGTTGAAACACCCTGTCAATCTGGCCTATGAAGCGGCTACTGCCGATTTAAACGACGTTAACATGATTGATCCCTTTCATCTGGAAGCTTACGGTGAAACTACGGTAAACTATAACCGGGACGTGGAGATCTTCCCTGTGCTGAACGCGATGTTCCAGCGTATCTACGGAGAAAGCCCTTACAAATCTCCCACCGATATGGGAGTCAACATGGCCGGAAACTGCATCTGTGATGATGAAGCATGCAAAGAAGCCTCCTGCCAGGAGATTCTGCGCAGATACTATGATTCCTTAAAGCGTCTCCTTTTTGGTACATGCCCGGACTCGGAGGTTGTCAAGATTGAGATGCTTATGAACCAGGCCAACATCACGGTTCATGACCGTCCGGTGGTGGACGCTGCCCTCGGACGCGCCGAAGAAACCGGAAGCCCGGCCGCTGCCCTCCAGCTTCATGACGGACGCATTATCACAGGGAAGACGTCTAACCTCCTGGGGGCTTCCGCCGCCCTTCTTCTGAACGCATTAAAAGAACTGGCAGGAATCGACCATAAGCGGCATGTTATTTCCCCGGAAGCGATCGAACCCATCCAGAAATTAAAAACCCTCTACCAGGGAAGCAAGAACCCCCGGCTTCATACGGACGAAGTCCTGATCGCTCTCTCTGTCAGCGCGGCCACCGACCCCACAGCCCAGCTTGCTTTGGACCAGCTTCCCAAGCTGAGAGGCTGTCAGGCTCACACTTCTGTAATGGTAGGCTCCGTGGATATGAAGCAGTTCAAGAAATTATCCATCCAGGCTACCTTTGAAGCAAAATATGAAAAGAATTCCATATTATTCAACAGGAACGGGATATAACTGATTTTTTCCTTAAGACAGAGGCTGCTGCAAAATGCCGAAGCTATTTTGCAGCAGCCTTTATTACAATTGCTCCCTCACGCAGCGCAGCGCCTCTGCCACAACCTGATGCATATCATAATACCGGTACATCCCTAAACGGCCTCCGAAGATCACATTCTCCTCCTTCGCGGCAAGTTGTTTATATTTTTCATAGAGGGCATTATTCTTCTCGTCATTCATAGGATAGTAAGGCTCCGCTCCTTTTTCCCACGCAGCCGGATATTCTCTGGTAATGACTGTCCTGGGATTCACATCCCCATCTGTATTGCCGTAACCGCCCTGGCATCCGTATTCAAAATGCTTATGCTCGATAATCCTGGTGTACGGGATCTCGTATTCCGTATAATTAACCACGGCATTTCCCTGATAATTCTCTATATCAAGCGTCTCTGTCTCGAATCTTAAGCTTCTATATTCAAGCTCTCCGTAACAATAATCGTAATAAGCATCTATCATTCCTGTAAATACGATCTTTTTTGCCTGATTCTCAAGCTCCCCGCGCTCCTTGAAGAAATCCGTCTCAAGGCGAAACGGGATTCCCTCAAGCATCTTCCCGATCATCCGTGTATAACCGCCTATCGGAATTCCCTGGTATTTGTCATTAAAGTAGTTGTTATCATATACAAAGCGTACCGGCAGCCGGCGGATAATAAAGCTTGGAAGCTCTGCTGCCTGCTTTCCCCATTGTTTCTCCGTATAACCCTTCACCAGCTTCTCATAGATATCCCTTCCTACGAGAGAGAGTGCCTGTTCTTCCAGATTCTTCGGTTCCGTGATCCCCGCTTCCTTAATCTGCCTGTCTATGATCTCACGTGCCTCCGCCGGCGTCTTAACGCCCCACATCTTACTGAACGTATTCATATTGAAAGGAAGATTGTACAATTCGTCCTTATATCTCGCCACTGGACTGTTGGTATAACGGTTAAATTCCGCAAACTGCCGTACATAGTCCCACACCTCCCGGTCCGACGTGTGGAAGATATGCGCGCCGTACTCGTGCACCTGGATTCCTTCTACTTCCTTTGTGTAAATATTGCCGCCGATGTGGTTCCTTTGGTCAATCACCAGCACACTTTTTCCTGCTTTCTTTGCCTCATACGCGAAAATTGCTCCAAATAACCCCGCGCCTACGATCAGATAATCATACTTCATAATCTTTCTTTTCCCTTCCATTCTTCATTATTTTTTTAAATCCATTTTGTCGTACTTCCCCTGTCTGTTCTTGTGACTGCCAGCCTGCGCTCTATCTGCTCTTTCAATTCATTTACATGCGAAATAATCCCCACCAGCCTCTTTTCATCAGCCAGATCGTTCAATATCCGGATTGCCTGCCCTCTTGCCGTATCATCCAGCGAACCAAAACCTTCATCCACAAACATGGTATCCAGATGGACCGCGCCCGCCGTATTCTGGACGATATCCGCAAGTCCCAGCGCCATCGAAAGAGACGCCATAAAAGATTCTCCGCCTGATAAGGTCTTAACGTCCCGCACAGAGTCGCTGGTCATATGATAGATATCCAGATCCAGCCCGGCCTGCCCCTGACTCCCCAGATTCTTCACTTCCCGGCACTGCAGGATGAATTCTCCCGAAGTCATTCTGACAAGTCTCTTATTTGCGGCACGTATGATTTGCTTAAAATACTGTCTCTGCACATACGTCTCAAAATCCATCTTCACCGTACCGCTTAGGTTTCCGTTGGCGGTTCTGCTCAGATTCCCTATCAGCTCATACTTTCTCTGTAATTCGCCGTTCTTTTCCAGACAAACTTTTAACCGCTTCCTGACCTCCCTGTTCTTCTGATTGGCTGTGTAGATCCGCACATAATCTTCCTGCCCTTTCTTCTGTTCCTGCGCCGCCTCCCGGATCTTCTCCTGAATCTGTTCAAGATCAGCTCTTTCTTTCCCTTCCAACTGTTCCTCCAATGATCTCTTCCTACCGGATATCTCATGAACTTTCCGGCGGTATTCCAGAATCTTCCCGTCTAATTCTTCCATATCATCCGCTGACAACCGTCCTGCCCGGTATGCTGCTTCATCATCGAACCCCTGGCTCTTAAGAGCCGCTTCGTAATCCGTCCAGCACGCCTCCCGCTCTTCTTCCTGCTGTCTTAACACCTCTTCTGCGTTGGCTTTCTGCCCCTCCAGCTTACGCATATCCTCTATGGTCTGAAGTTCCTTCTTCTCTGCCTCCTCATAAGCGGTCTTTGCCGTCTCTAACGCCGTCTTCAATTCGTTCATGCGTGCCTCTGCCTGTTCTCTGGCAGGCAGAGGCAATTTCTCCGCTTTCATACGGATCTCGGATTCCAGCCGCTTTCCCTCTATAATCAGTTCTTCACACGCGGATTTTACCTGCTCATAAGACTGTTCCAAACGGTCCTTCTCGTCTCTGATCTTCTGCTCTGTCTCTGCCGCCTGTCTGAGCTCTTCTGCTTCCTGTCTGGCTTTCTCAAGCTCAAGGCATATTTTCTCTAAGATACTCTCATTCTCATCAATCGCTTTTCGAATCTCTTCCTTTATCTCTTCGTATCCTCCGCTTCCCCCGGCGGTCTCCTTACAAAGCCTCATCTGCAGCACTCTTTCATATTCCCCGGAAAAGGCCTCTCTTCCGGCCTCACATCGGGCTGCCTGCTCCTGAAGCGCTGTCACGGCCTGTTCTCTTCTTTCCTCCGCCTGATCCCTCTTCTTCTTCGCCTGCTCTACTTCCTTCTGGGTCGGCGCATCCTGCGTAAGCTCGCGGATATGCGGATGTTCGCAGGAACCGCATACCGGACACGGTCTGCCTGCTTCAAGCTCTTTTGCCAGAATACCTGCCTGCTCCGCCAGAAATGCCTGATATCTTCTTTCGTATATCTGCAGCGCGTCCAGGTAAGATAACTGGTCTTTCTCTGCTCTTTGTCTCCTTAACCGCCATTCTTTCTCTTCTTCCCGCAGCCTGTCCCACTGTCCCTCCAGCTTCTTAAGATCCAGACCTCTATCTGCCTGCTTCTCTTTCTTAAATGTCAGAGTCTCTGCCTTGCCCGGACTCTGAGCATACGCTTCCTTAATCTTCCTTACATCCTCCTGCCGGACTTTACAGTCCTCAAAAGCCTTTTTCAACTCTTCCTGTTCTCTCTGGCTCTCTTTCTGCGCCTTCTGTTCCTTCGCATACAGCTCTCTTAACGCTTCAAGCTGATCATACAGCGGCAGCGCATCCTCCAGACGGATCAGCTCTGCCTTGCCAAGCTTCTCCTGTCTCATGAACTCTTCTTCCCGCCGCAGCTTTAATTCCCTGCTTTCCCGGGCCTGAATCTTTAAAATATCCAGCCTCCGGATCATATCCATGATATTCTTCCTGCTCTTATCTGCCGCTTCCTCACTTTGGATATATCTGTTCTCCTGAACCTGAACCTTGTCCGCCCTCTGTGCAGTCCGAAGCCTCGCTTCCCATCTTACGCATTCATCCTTCCTTCGGGCAAGCTCTTCCTCCGCTCTCCGGACCTGGTCTAACGCCTCGAACAGACGATTCAGAGTCTCTCCTTCCTTCTTCCTGCCATTTAACTCTTCCAGACTCTTCTGCAGAGCCTTTGACGCTTTTTTCTTCTCTTTTTCCAGAAGGTTTCCTGCCTTTATCACCTCGTCTAATGTCTCAAGCGCCTCTTCGTAAGGGACGACCGCGCAGCTCTTCAGTGTCTTCCAGCGTTCTGCATATGCAGGCTCCCCGCCTCCGCCGATGTCTGATAATTCTGCCCGTTCCATCTCCTGCACAGCATCCCGCAGATTATCCTCCAACTGACCATACAACACTCCTGCGCGCTTCTTTAATTCTTCCTGCACACGGCAGCACAGCCTGGTCTTAAAGATTCTGGAGAATATCCGCTTGCGGTCTCTTGATTCCGCATGGAGTAACTTGAGGAAGTCCCCTTGGGCGATCATGGCTGTCTGGGTGAACTGATCCGCGTCCATTCCCATGATCTCCACGATCTTCTGGTCCGTCTCTCTCTTCTTTCCACGGAATGCGCTTCCGTCCGGAAGGATTAATTCCACCCTGGCAGTTTCTTTCACATACCTGGGCGAGCCATCCGCCTGCCGCCTCTTCCCCGGCCGCATATATTCCGGATTGCGCCGGATTCTATAGACGTCCTCCTGATAGGAAAAGGTATACTCTACATAAGTATCCGTCTCTTCCGACGCATACTTGCTGCGCATCATATTCCCCTCCCTTTTCCCGCCGCTTGTCTGGTCATACAAGGCATATGTAACCGCGTCAAACACCGTGGTCTTCCCCGCTCCTGTATCCCCGGTAATAAGGAACAGTCCATGCTGCACGTCTGTAAAATCAATCTCCGTCTTTTCTGCATAAGAACCGAATGCCGACATAATTAATCTGACTGGTTTCATTTCTTATTCCTCCCCGGCCTGTCCAAAGATCTCAAGCATAATCTGAAGCTCCTCTTCCTCAAGAGCCCTTCCCTGCATCTCCTGATAGAAGTCCGCGAAGCTCTCCACAGGATCCCTGAACGCCGTTTCTTCCTCCAGCTCCGATAATTTATTCCTGGTCCTGTTATTATCTACACGCACTTCCAGGATATGGCCGAACACCTTCTCAAGCTGTTCTCTGGGCTTATATGGATCAACCTCGTCCGTCAGCGTGACACTGATATAATCCTCTCTCTCATCTTCCGCCGCCTGGTCTATGATATCCTTAAGATTTCCCGTCTTCTTCTTCACATCCCGCAAAGGATGCAGCGGCAAGAGATCGATCACCGGTTTCTCTTTCTTCTCCCCAAGCGTCACCACGGTAAGTCTCTTGTCGTGACCGCTCTCACTGACGGAATATTTCAAGAGAGTCCCGCAATACCGGATATGCGGACTTGACACATTCTGCGGTCCATGCAAATGCCCCAGCGCCACGTAATCAAAATCCTCTACGGCGCCGGCGTCTACATTCTCAATCCCGCCTACGGAAAATATCTCTGAATCACAGGTAACCGTTTCTCCCTTTCCTCCCGTATAGAATTGATGAGAAACCAGCACATTCCTTCTGTTCTCATAATCTATCTCCTCCCGTTCAAGCAGTCTTTGAACCGCCTCCGTATAAGTCTCCGGAGTCTCCCCTTTGAACACATTCCTCAAATAAGAAGGTCTGAAAAACGGAAGCAGATAGAAATCCACCTCTCCGTATTCATCCTCAAGCTTCACCTTACAAATTCTCTCCGTCTCATCCCTGGGCACACTCCCCGACACATAGATCTGATGTTCTTTAAGGATTCCGGATACATATTCCAGCCGTTCCGCCGAATCATGGTTCCCGCTGATAATCAATATGGGAATCGCCGGCCTGATCTTTGATAACTCCGTGAGAAACCAGTCAAAGACCGAAACTGACTCTGCAGACGGAACCGACCGGTCATAGATATCTCCGGCGATCACCACCGCGTCCGGGCGGACGGAAGCGGCGTAACCGATAATCTCGCTTAAGACAGCCTCCTGGTCCTCCTTCATGCTGTAATGATGGAGCGTCTTCCCGATATGCAGATCCGACAGATGAAAAAATTTCATAAAATCTATCCCTTTCTATTTACACTGCCGCTCATTGTACATTATAATCTTAACAGCCGCGAATGTAGCGGTAATTAGTGTGGATTATACTAGTATAAACGTCCTGCCCGCATTATGCAAACAATATCTGCAGCCATACAGTTAGAAATACTATCATTTGCAAGGAGCACACATATGTTACGAGACATTGACCTGAAAAAAGTATCTGACGGAAAACTCTATACAAGCAGCGACATGGCAAAGACAGACTGCAACGGATGCAGGGGATGTTCTTCCTGCTGCCGGGGCATGGGAACATCCATCATCCTGGACCCCTTTGATATCCACCGTCTCTGCACCGGATTACAGAGATCTTTCGAAGAATTATTAAAAGACTGTCTGGAATTGAACGTTGCGGACGGCATCATCCTCCCCAATCTCCGGATGTCAAAGGATACGGACGCCTGCGTCTTCTTAACGGACGGGCGATGCGGCATTCATCCCCTGCGCCCCGGCCTCTGCCGGATCTTTCCTCTTGGGCGGTACTATGAGAATCATTCCTTCTGGTATTTCCTCCAGATACATGAGTGCCCCTCTCCCGGAAAGAGTAAAGTTAAGATACGGAAATGGATTGATACGCCCGATATCAGGCGTTACGAGAAATTCATCGGCGACTGGCACTATTATCTGAAACCGCTTCAGGAATATGCCATGGACTTCGGACACGGCGGGGATAATATCCGGAAACTGAACATGTACTTATTAAACCAATTCTATCTGAAGCCCTATGCCGCTGCCGGAGATTTCTATCAGGAATTCTACGAAAGGCTTGAAACTGCGTCTCGGGCTTTGTCCACAGACTAAATCAGCAAGGTTTCCGACTGCCCCGGAAACCTTGCTGATTGTCTTTTACATATTACATATCTTCAAAACATCACTTTCATTCTCTTCCGATAACTTAATGCCGCTTAACAGTCCCGACTGAACCAACATCTTAATGGCATCCGTCACACCGGCCGCATAAGAAATATCAGCGTATCTATTCCGCACAGTCTCCATACAGGCAATATAATCATTCACAAGCAATCTCTGATACTTTGACAAATCTAATCTTGTGTACCTCTGTTCCAGTTCTCTCTCGTCTTCCATATCTCCTAAATAAATTGTGTCTGACATACAAAGTTTCTGTCGACTCTTATCCATGAATTCTCCTATACCCATGTCCATTAATTTCTGCAAAAGCTGCTCCATGTGTTTTCCTCCTTTGATATAAGATTATAAGATATTATTGTTGAGAAATCTGATCAGATTGTTCAGAACTTCTCTTATAATAATAAATTTACCGCACTTTATCTGTCAATTAATTTCGTACTACAAAAATCGTCATTTTTCGACAAAGAAATACCACCCGCACGGTTGAAACATTGTTAAGTAGAAAAAATTTCCAGCCAATGCAAATGCATCGGCTGGAAATAGCGTCAATCAAAAACACTGGATCAGATCCTTATCAGCTCATACTCTCTGGTTCCAAGGCCAATCTTCTCGGCCTGGTCAAGGGTCGCTTTCCACTCGATATTCGGATTGGAATCTTTGAAATGATCATGATGGCAATGCCAGTCTGTCCGGGCAAGATGATCCCCAAGCTGACTGTCTTCAATCGGTCTGGCTCTCAGGCAGGCGTCTGCGCAGGCCTGATCCAGCGCTACCGGGTCAAAACTTGCGAACATTCCGATATCAGGCAGAATCGCCGCATCATTCTCCCCATGACAATCACAATTCGGGCTGATATCCTGTACCAGGGAAATGTGGAAACACGGACGGTCATAGCAAACTGCATGGGCATACTCTGCCATCTTACGGTCAAGCAGCTCATTAGCGCTGCTGTTCGGATTATCGATCGCGTCGAAGCTGCAGGCGCCGATACAACGGCCGCAGCCTTTACACTTATCATAATCAATCACGGCTTTCTTATCTGCGTATGTAATCGCATCGCTTCCGCATTCCTTCGTGCAGCGGCGGCAGCCGCGGCAAAGTTCTTCGTTCACAACCGGTTTCCCGTCGGCATGCTGCTTCATCTTACCTGCACGGCTTCCGCAGCCCATTCCGATATTCTTGATCGCGCCTCCGAAACCGGTTGCTTCATGCCCCTTAAAATGACTCAGGCTGATAAAGACATCCGCATCCATGACTGCCCTTCCGATCAGGGCTGTTTTACAATATTCCCCCTTCGGCACCGGAACCTCTACCTCGTCGGTTCCTTTCAGTCCGTCTCCGATAATGATCTGACATCCGGTCGTCACCGTATTAAAACCATTCAAATTCGCGCAGTCCAGATGTTCAAGCGCATTCTTTCTGACTCCGGGGTAAAGGGTATTACAGTCTGTCAGGAAAGGGAGCCCTTTCTGCTCTTTGCACAGATCTGCCACTACCTTCGCGTAATTCGGCCTAAGAAACGCCATATTGCCAAGTTCCCCAAAATGCATCTTGATCGCTATGAATTTTCCCTCCATGTCAATATCTTTGATACCCGCCGTAATACACAGTTTCCTTAATTTGTCGAGCCGGCTGGTTCCTACCGGACACCGGAAATCCGTAAAATATACTGTTGATTTTCCCATTTTATCCTCCTGTTTAGGTATATAACTCAGCTTATTTTCCTACGGTTCCTTATCATCCGGTCCGGGTGTTAAGCAAAGTTATACTCGTTCTCTTAATGAAAGCATATAATACAACCGAAGTCAAGGATTTTCTCAGGAAAATCAACGCCTTTTACCTCTTTTTACATCGAATCCATATCCCCGCGCTCACCAGGAGCGCCCCCGCCGCCAGAAGCCACACCTTCTCATGATAACTTCCTCTCGCCATTGAGAAAGGATAAAACATCTGCAGATATTTACTCCCGCTTCCAAATGCCGTGATGTAATAGACAATCGGAACCATATAGCCGATCACAAGGTTATCGCTCAGCCCATAGAAGAAAAGCCCAAGCCCTCCCAGAAAGAGCATCTCCGCCAGTGTCCCGCAGAAATATTTTCCCGCCGGGAATTCACATTCATTATGCCGGAGCATTCCGATATAAATTCCAAGCATCAGAGCCAATAAAAGAAGATTTCCTACAAGCCGTATGAGATACACGATACGGCTGTCTATATACTTGGTGAAAACCAGATCTCTGATATCATGATCCTGTTCCGGCAAAAATACCGGAGGTATCAGCACGATCCCGATCAGCGCCACATATATCTCCAACACCTTCGCCGAATCCTGTTCCCCCAGGTTCTCCACCCCCAGAAGAAGCGGCGAAACCAGAAGTACCAGCAGGCACACAGCCGCATGCAGCGGTATATTATGCTTCAGATTTACTTTTTCGATTTGCCAATATCTTTCCACGGATCTTAAGCCTTCCTTTCCTTTTCTGTGAATATACCAATACACTCAATCCCGTCAAAATCAGCGCAGCCGCCGTATAAAACAGACGATTAGCCGCAAGCTGTGCAAAACCGTCATGGAATCCCTGCCAGTTCAGCTCCGTATTATGTCTCGGCGCCAGGCTCCATCCATACATACCGCCGCCAAGCCTTCCGATCCCGCCGAATACAGTGACGAACCACCATGCTCCCTGCACCAGTACCGCCACCGCGGTATCGGTCAGTTCTGTGAGGAACATACCTGCCGCCGTCACGACCATAATCGTCGGGAAAAGCCATCCGAATGTGTATTTGACAAATGCCAGATTGTCTATGCTGATCTGTGCCCTCTGCGCGTATTCCACACAGTTCAGATAGGGAACCAGGGAAATGATAAGCACAGGAAGGACCAGCATCACTGTCATGGCAAGATAACGGCTTACAACGATCGTAAATGAAGAACATCTCCGCGTGTAGATCAATTCCTGCATCATCGCACGCCTATCTCTTAAGCCCCGTGTGACTGACAGGAATACTGGCAGTATCCCGAGAAAGATTACCATATAGTCGGAGAAAAGCCTCGCATATCCCCCGGTCAGGCGGTCTTTCTCCGTAAGGGTTTTATATTCTTCCAGTGCATCCTCATAGGTCATAGCCACTTTCGCACTGTTCTCTCGGTATTCTTTGCAGTAATCCGAACCTCCGCCAAGGATCTCGTCCGCCTCGTCCATAAGTTCACCGAAACGCTCATATGTCAATCCCTCTGCAGGGTCCACTTTCAACGGTTCACGATGGATCTCTTCGCCTGCAGCGCCCAAAGTCCCTGTCTCCTGCTGCAGAGCATACCAGTCCTCCACCATCTGCCCGGCGGCTTCCCTTCCGTCGATTCCCGCCGCCTCCTTAAGTATCCCGGCGATCCTCCTGTCGTCCTCTTCATTCAATGTAACGTTCTTATAGAAGCCGATAGGGTAAGTGGTATAACTTTCCCGGTAATACTCTTCTGTCAATTCCCCAAGCACGCTTTTCATAATCAGTTCGGGATCATGGCTTGATTTATATCCGTACTCTTCCTGCCCCGGCTCCGGCTTCCTGGCAATCTCCGTATCTCCAAGCTGAGATGTAAAATCAAAGATCAGGATAAGAACGATCACCCAATATACCAGGCTTTTTACAGTCTGCTTACACTCCTTTACAAATAATCGGCCAAACATCCGTGATTCCTCCTCTCCGTGCATTCCCAGATCCTGTACATCATTCCGGAATCCCCCTCTCCATATGCATCAGATACATATATGCGTCTTCCACACCGGCTTCACAGAGCTTCGCAGAGCTGAAAGGCTTCTCTTCCGCCAGAAAACGGGCCATCACATTATTTCCCAGTGTAAGCATACTGGTTACGATATAGTCTTTTTTCAGAAGCTCCAGCTCCCTTTTGCTGATCTGTGCAGAGTACACCTTTCCTTCCGTCATGCTCACCAGATCCGGCACCGTACCCTGATATATCACACTCCCCTCGTCCAGCACCGCGATGTCCTCGCAGGTCGCCTCGATATCTCCCACGATATGGGTAGATAAGATTACGATCCTGTCTTCCGCGATCTCACATAGCAGATTGCGGAAACGTACCCGTTCCTCCGGGTCTAAACCTGCCGTCGGCTCATCTACGATCAGCACCTTCGGATCATGGAGGATTGCCTGGGCGATACCAAGCCGCCGCTTCATCCCGCCGGATAAAGCCTTTACCTTCTTCCTCCGGTCATCCGTCAGATTCACCCGTTCAAGCAGCTCTTTAATCCTCTCTCTTCTCTCTGCCTTGCCAAGCCCTGACAAGACTCCCAGATAATCCATGGCTTCATACACGGTCATGTTGGGATACATAGAGAACTCCTGGGGAAGATACCCCACGATCTTCCTGACCTCCCCGGCGCTCTGGGTGCTTCTCCCGCACACGGACACCGTTCCCTCCGACTTCGGCAGCAATGTCGCAATCACTTTCATCAGTGTTGTCTTCCCGGCTCCGTTCCTTCCCAGGAGTCCGAACATCCCTGTCCTGATCGTAAGGCTGACATCCTTTAACGCCTGCTTCCTGCCATAATATTGATTCAAATGCTTAATTTTGATTGTAGTAGACATTCACATCTTCCTTTCTGTAAAATCTTAATTCATAGTATAAGATGTAAATCCCTACATTTTCCCTACGAAAAATTAAAAATTATTAAGGATAAATGAAAGATTCTATTGCCGGCCGGACGGTGCACTATGTCAGAACAGAAAAAGACGCGGTAACCACCGCCCCTCCCCGGATGCTGTTGGCGACATTCAGCGTCCCTCCGTGTTTCTTACAGAATTCCCGGCAGATATGAAGCCCGATCCCAAAATGTTCATCCGCCTCCCCGCTTTCATACTCCTTGTGGTACGGCTTCAGCGCCTTATTAAGCTGCTCTTCTGAGAAACCGTCTCCGTCATCCCTCACGGTCAGGTTAAATTCTCCTTCTGCCGCGTCATAATCCGACATGACCTCAATCTCGCTTCTCGCATAGCGGATGGCATTCGACAGCACATTTTCCAATACTTCCATGATGATATTATCATCCGCCGATATTTTGACCGTCTCCGTAACTTCTGCCGAATCCTCTGCCTGATCTCCTGCCGTATTACACACGGCAGTCTTTTCGCCTGCAGTACTTTTTACGCAGTATCCCCTGTAATGTATCTTTACGTCCCTGATCTGGTTCAATGCAAAGCTCACTTCTTCTATCTTCTTTTCCAGGCTCTTAAGTTCTATCCTTTCCGGACAAAACGGCACCTCGTCAATACTCCTGATTCCTTTCATCGTACGGCTGTAATCTTCAAGCCTCTTGAGATAATCGGTCATCAGCGCCAGCGTATCCTGCATCTTCTCTTCACTGATCTTTCCTTCCGGAATATAACGGGCAAGGAAATCCGTATATCCCCGGAGCACCGTAAGCGGCGTTCGCAGATCATGGGCAAACGCGGCGTTTAACTCCTTCTGCCTTTCCACAAGACGCCACATCTCTTCTTTCCCCCGCACCAGCTCCATTCTCATATCCTCTACGGAATCACAGAGACTTCCCAACTCGTCCTCACTCTCGTAATTGACATGAAAGTCAAGATCATTTCCGCGGATCCGTGCTACGCTGTCCTTCAGAAGGGACAGCGGCCTTGCCAGGCGCTTCTTATAGAAGATGCATATTGTCAAAATCATCCCCGAAAACCCATAGAAAAACGGACACCACGCCCTGATAAGCTCCAGAATCTCGATCTTAAAAAGATCTGTCCCATGCACAAAACGATGCCCGTATCCCCATAATGATATATCACTGCAGACCATATCTAACAGGCCTTCCTGCTCAAGCCGCGCCCACTCTGCCATCTCCATCTGCCCGCAGAAAGCCATCGTCAGATAAGATAATCCGAATACGGCTGCTGCCAGTACCAGGATATATGCGATCATCGCCTTCCGAAAAGAAAGGTTGCGGATATATCTCTCCGTCTTTTCCACTTTTTCTTCTAACCAATCCACCGGTAACCCACTCCCCACACTGTCTCGATATACGGACGTGCCGTATATCTTCCTAATTTACTTCTGATCCTCCTTATATGTTCCGTCACGATACTGCTGTCAGCGCTCCCCTCCAGTCCCCGGACCCTCTCATACAACTGCTCCTTGGTAAATACCTGTCCGGCGCTTAACGACAGTATTTCCACGATGCCAAACTCCGTCTTCGTAAGGCTCAAGGGCCGTTCTTCGTAATATACGCACCGTTCTTTGTAGTGGACAGCCAACCGGTCGAAGACCTTTACCGCCCCGTCCGTCTTCTTGCGTTCTTCTCTGCGAAGATGCGCCTCCACTCTCGCCCCCAGCTCGTCGATGCTGAATGGCTTCAGAATATAATCATCCCCGCCCAGCATCAGCCCCCTGATTCGGTCTGCCTCTTCAATCTTCGCAGTCAGGAACAGGATCGGACAGGAAATATGGGCGCGGATCCGCTCGCATACTTCAAAACCGTCAAGCATGGGCATGCTGACATCCAGCAGTATAAGATCCGGCTCTTTATTCAACTGCCCCAATACCTCCAGCCCGTTTTCCGCGGCGATTACCTGATAATCCTGCATCTCGAAATAATCCTTCAGAAGCCGGATGATTCCCGGTTCATCATCCGCTATTAATATCCGTTTCTTCTCATCCATAATGTTCTGCACCACCCATCATGAACCCAATTATAAACTAAACAAGTTCTTTATCCAAAAGGAAATCAATCACGTTTATATTCAAAATGCCATTATCATCATACCAACGCTTTCCAATATCTTTCCTTACTACAATTTTAGGGAAAGAATCTCCGGTAAGCATAAATGGTCTGAGTTCTGCCTCTGCTTTTTCATCACCAGACATAGTATATGCTGACTGGATATACGTTCGTTTTCCTCCCGAATTTACCACAAAATCAATTTCTCTTGGAGTACGGACTGAACTTCCACTGTCATTAACAGTTCTTGAATAAACTATGCCAACATCAACGGAAAACTGTCTGATAGTCAACTCATTATATATAATATTTTCCATTATATGCGTCATTTCCTGCTGCCGAAAACCTATTCTTGCATTTCTTAACCCTATATCCTCACTGTAATATTTATTCGGAGAGTCAAAATAGGATTTTCCTTTTACGTCATATCGCTTGCTTTCTGAAAAGAGGAACGCATCCTCCAAATGTCCGATATATGCCCGAATCGTATTGGCAGACGCTCCTTCCCCTTGTTTAGACTTCAGAGTATTTGCAATTCTGGTTGGATTTGTCAATGAGCCAACCGATGAGCAAAGCAAATCTAAAATTTGCTCCAGTACATCTTGCCTTTCTATCCTCTTACGCTCAACAATATCCTTAATATACACTTCTGAGAAAAGTGATTTAAGATAATTCATCTTAGCCGTATCATCAGGTCTTGATAAAATAAGCGGCATACCGCCATAAAATGCGTATTCATCAAACGCTTCGTTCTTATCTCCACCAACAGCAGAATAATACTCAGCAAAACTAAGTGGATGTACTCTTATTTCGTCGCTTCGTCCTCGAAACTCAGTAAGAATATCACTGGAAAGCATTTTTGAATTACTTCCGGTCACATAAACATCTAAATTTGATAAACTTCTTAAATCATTAAGAGCATCGTAAAAAGTAATTTTCTTACCATCTGGATTATATGGATTTGCTACCTCATCAGACATTTGTATTTCATCAACGAAAAGATAATATTCCTCTTTGCCTCCTTCCACTTTTTCTCTTACATACGATGAAAGAATGAGTGGATTACGATATTTAATATCTTTTGCAAGGTCAAGCTCAATCGTAATAATCTGCTCCTCTTTTACACCATTCCGGGTTAAGTAATCTCTGTATATATTTTTTAAAAGATAGGATTTTCCGCACCTTCTGATACCAGTAATTACTTTCACTAAGTCGTCAAAACGATATGAAATCAACTGCCCAAGATAACTATCACGCTTAATTTCCATAAAACCTCTCCATTTCATTGAAAATTTCTGCCCATTAAGGCTTTCTTAATCAAGATTATATATGTTTTCTTTTACGTTTTCAAGTTTTAATTGAAAATTATAGCCTAAAAAGGCTAAAATATTCAGATATTTATTTTCTTTTAGAATCTTGCTATAACTCAAAGCGTAAATTGTGGTATAATGAATTTGAGACCTGATGAAGATTAAGGAGAAATATATTATGAATCAATCTGACAAAAGAGCCAAAAAGCAATCAGCAAAGCGTAAACTATCCGATAATTTACTGGCTTTGTATTTTCTTACACTACTGTTGATACTACTCGGACAAAACCTGGGGATGTTGGTATACTTGATCCCTCATATGACAAATACTGACGCCGGCGCTACAATTGCCATGTATTTAAGCTTCATTGGTATCTGGATTCTGGCTGTTGCATACATGCGTTTCACTAAGAAAAACCGTCCGATCTTAGAGGCGATCGGGAAGAAGGCTTCCGGAAACAACTGGAAGAATCTTCTGTTCGGATTTTTCATCGGATTCGGCCTGAACGGGATCTGTATCTTAGCGGCATGGCTTCATAAAGATATTTCCCTCTATTACGATTCCTTCCAACCTCTGTATTTTGTATTGATCTTTCTTGCGGTCTTCGTCCAGTCCTCAGCGGAAGAACTGATCTGCAGAGGCTTTTTGTATCAGAGATTACGGAGAAGCTACCGTCATCCCGCCGTAGCCCTTATCGGAAATTCTATGTTTTTCGCAGTCTTGCATCTGATGAATGACGGAATTACCGTCCTGTCCGTATTGAACATATTTATCGTAGGAATTCTGTTTTCCTTCATGGTTTATTACATGGACAGCATATGGTGTGCCATGGCAATGCATACGGCATGGAATTTCACGCAGAATATCCTCTTCGGACTGCCAAACAGCGGAATCGTGTCCCTTTATTCTGTCTTCAGGCTGGAGGCTTCTACGGCTAATAACAGTTTCGCATATAATGTAGGCTTTGGCATCGAAGGAACCTTATTTGCGGATGTGATTTTGCTTCTGGCATGTATCTGCATCTATCTATGGGGAAAGAAATATGGCAGGAAACCTAGAGAAACCAGAGGCTTTTAAAAATTGTTGAAATCTAATAAGTGATGTGATAAAATTCAAGAAAGGGAAGCCAAAGAAGCGGTTACCCTCGAATATTCTAACTTAAACCCTTTGAAAAGGGTCAGCCGTCACTATTCACAGTAGTGGCGGCTATTTCTTTCCCCTAAAAATATGACTCTCTGATTTCCCATGCAGTCATTACAACACACAGATTTATATACTAACATAGATTCTGCGAACAGATTATGGATATCTGGGGATGGTTTTCATCATCCCCAGGCAGTTTATTTTTCTGCAGGTACTCACGCAAGATTATAAGGGGAAGATACCCCTGCCGGAAGATATCCTGGGTAATCGCAAAATCGACGCTTCCCTCCTTAAGCAAAAGCTTTGTACTCTTAGCCAGATCGTGGCATATAACACGCACATCCCCCTTCTTTCCCGCATCTTTCACAGCTTCCGTACATCCCGACACGCTGCGGTTAGCCATATAGACGGCATGAAGCCCCGGGTGCTCGGTAAGATAATCCAGCACCTTGCGGTAAGTGATCTGATAATCATTATAGGTTTCGATCACATCTAGCTGGGAATCAGAAAAATTTAACTCCCGGAATCGTTCTTTAAATCCCCTCAGGCGTGTACGATGTCCTTCAAATTCCCGGTTCCCTATCACTGCCAGGACATGCCCGTCTCTGGGAATGCATTTACAGATCAATTCCGCCGCGATACGTCCGCTCTGTCTGTAATCCTGCCCTACAAAACACAGCCTCTTACATTCCGGCAGATCTGAATTGAAGGTCACTACGGGAATCTTCTTCCTCTCCAGTTCATGAATGCCCCCGATGATTGCAGGCACATCCGGAACACACAGCGCAATGCCCTGAATCCCCTTCTTCAATAAACGATCTAATAATTCCAATGCTTCCTGCGGAACGTCCGTCTGGCATTCTTCGATAAAGATTTCGACCTGAAGATCTTCCAGAGACTTTCGGGCCGCTTCAATTCCCCGCAGGATCTCTGTTTTAAAATGTCCTGTCCAGTTAGGAAGAAGCACCCCTAATTTCGTGGCAGCCGCAGCCGATCTCTTCTGAAGATTCTGGATATGCAATTCCTTCTTGGAAACGTATCCGGTTTCCTCCAATGCCTTTGTCACTCTCTCAAAAACTTCTGCACTGACATTTGCCCGGTTATTCAATACACGGTCTACGGTTCCCCGGGACACTCCCGCTTTATCAGCGACAGCCTGTAATGTCGGCCGCTTTCCCATAATCATCACACCCTTAAATAAACTTCGATACAATATAGTTTATCATAAGCCCTCTGGATGTACAATTGTAACATGTAAATATTTTTTTAGTTTTCTCTTGACTATAGTTCTATCAGGATATACAATAATGTTACAAATGCACATAATGTTACAAAGAAAACAAGAAGAAAGAGAGGAACAACCATGAAAGCTGGAGTAATCGGAGCAGGAAGAATCGGGAAAGTGCATATCAAAAACATTTCTATGTACATACCGGAGGTTGAGATCAAGACTGTCCTTATGGCTGCCGCAGCGACCAAATCCGACGAAGAAGGCAGACCGGTTAAGATCACGGAGGTAGAATAAGATGAGCTTAAGGAAATGCGCATGTATTGATACGTTATATACAGAACTGGAATGGAAAGACCGGTTTCAGGCAGCAAAAAACGACGGCTTTGCCGCCGTCGAATTCTGGGACTGGAGAATACGCGATCTAAAGGAAACAAAAGACGCGGCAGAAAATGCCGGGATTATCATCAGCGGCTTCAACGGCGACGCCGATTATTCACTGGTTGACCCCTCACACAAGGAAAAGTACCTGGAAGAACTTAAGAAATCTATCGAAGCCGCCCAAAAAGTCGGTGCAAAAAGTGTAACCATACACTCCAATGCATTGGGAGAAGGCGGCCTCGTGGTAAATTCCTACGATGAACTTTCAGATACCGTAAAACTCTGCTCCATGTATGACACCCTGCTTGCCTGCACAAGGCTGGCGGAACGGGAAGAGATCAATCTCAATCTGGAAGCCCTGAATATTACCACCGATCACGTCGGAAATTTCCTGAAATATACACAGACAGGCGCTGAAATCTGCCGTCTGATCGCTTCCCCGCGTCTGAAATTACTGTATGATATCTATCATATGCAGATCAATGAAGGATGTATCTGCGATACCATCAGTAACTATGCCGATCAGTTCGGCCATATCCATGCAGCAGACGCGCCGGGACGTCACGAACCGGGAACCGGGGAGATCAATTACAAAAAAGTCCTGCGGCATCTGGAAGAAAGCGGATACCAGGGACTTGCGGGATACGAGTTATTCCCGCTGACCGATACACAGCACGCTGTACAGGCTATTATGGAACATTGTTAATATTTAGTTCCGGCAGCTCCGATAACGGAAATACCCATACGCCATTCCGAATATGCCGGCAGCAACCGCGATTCCAAGATGTATCACAGTCTGCTCTCCCGAAAAAGAGAATTCTGTACTCATAGGCAGATACACCGGCATGGATACCATAAAATGCGTAATCACTTTCGCGGCCGCCGGCCCTAATAACTTCTGGAACATAGGAAGCAGTCCTTTGACCCAGAATACAGGAACAAAAAATCCCACCACCGACAGTATCAATGTGAGGAAGGAATTTCTGCACGCGGAAGAATACCCCAGCGTAATCCCCGTTAAAAGAAAGACGCCAAAAACCGCCAGAACCGCCAGAAAGAGCAGAAATCCTTCCACACTTCCCGGGCAATATCCAAAAAAGGACGCAAAACTTAAAAACCTGGATGAGGCGCCCAGTCCCTGCGTCCCGTAGACCAGAAGATAGATCCCAAAAAGATATAGACTTGCCAGGACCGTCAGAAGAACTGAAAATACACATGCCGCCGATATTTTCATCCAGATTCCGCTGCCTTTGCCTCGTTTGGTCGTACGGAGGATGTCTGCCGTTCTTAACGTATATTCTTCCGCGAAAACCGGAGACAAGCCCACGATCAAGATTATATCCAGCACGGTCAGCAGAAGTATATACATCTCTGCAAGATCGCTCCAACCATAAATATAGTCAAATTCCACCCTATTTCTCAGATATGGAGCCACATTGCGATCCCATTCCTCTCCTTCATAGAAGCGGATGTCCGTATTCCCGTCATAAGTTCCGTCATACCCGAACATAGTACGGAAATTCGTGAATCTGTCCGTAATACACCGATTCAAAAAGTTCTTCTCGGAAGTTCCGCTTTCCTCAAAGTATGGATAGAAGCCATACTCTTCATAAATCTGATATATCTTTTCCTCCGTCAGCACCCCTGCATACTTCTTCGTCAGCTCCTGATCCTTCCTGATCGCCTCCTGTCCGCAATAAGTCTTCCCCTCAATCGTCACCTCGTAGCTCCTGGTCTCTGAATAGAGACGAAAAGTCACAAAGCCAAGCAAAAGCACGACGGCTGACCAGATGATCTTCCTTGCGGCGATTTTCTTAAATTCTTCCTTCCATATGATCCACATGCTCTGACACCTCCTCAAAATGATACATATAGACATCCTCAAGTCCCGGAGCCGTAAGAACCGCTCCCTTGCAGGGGCAAGTATCCGACACGATCCGAAGCCTTACCTTGTCCCCCTCGTTTTTCAGATTGCTCACCGCGAAAATATCGTTCAGGCGTATGGCTTCTGCCGCTTCCGCCGTATATTCCCATACCTTCCCGTTTATACTCTCCGTTACGCTGGCTACACTGCCCTGTTCTATGATACTCCCCTTTTTCATAAGAAGTATCTCGTCCGCAATGAACTCTACGTCTGACACGATATGTGTGGACAGGATAACGATCCGCCCCTTTGACATCGCGCTGATAATATTGCGGAAGCGAATCCGCTCCTTCGGGTCAAGCCCGGACGTCGGTTCATCCAGCACGATTATCTCCGGATCATTCAAAAGAACCTGAGCGATCCCAAGTCTTCTGATCATTCCTCCGGAAAATGTCCGGATCTTCGACTTCTGCTCTCCCTCCAGTCCCACAAGCCTCAGCACTTCCTGCACCTTTTCTCCTGCAAATTCCCCCGGAACCGCTTTACAGGCCGCCAGATACGTCAGATAGCGCTTTGCGGTAAAATCAGGATAATATCCAAAATCCTGGGGCAGATATCCAAGCATATAGCGGTAATCCCCGCCAAGCTTCGTTATCTCCGTCCCGTTGCAGAAGATCTCCCCTGCAGTGGGCTTTAATATGCCGCAGAGCATCCGAAGGAGAGTTGTCTTTCCCGCCCCGTTCGCGCCGAGAAAGCCGTACACTCCCTCCTTAAGACTCAGGGATACATGCTCCACTGCGATCTTATTCTTAAACTGCTTTGTCACACGGTCTAGCTTTAATTCAGGCATACACTGTCTCCTCCTTCTATTTTTCCAAGAATCCGGCGAATCTCACAGATAAAAAGAACCATCCCCGCCGCCGCCATAAAAAACCATATCGGTCTGTGTGAAAATGCGTATGCTTCTTCCCATATAAGCGGAAAACATGCCAGAATACCACAGACCATCCCCGCCGCAAAAGACTTAAGGCCATAAGCCGCATTTCTAAAATATCCAATCATATGCAGATACAGCGTATCCGACCAGAGAAAGGGTACGAGCATATAGATCAGGTACATGCCTGCCTCTATCTGATCCGACCCTCCTGCCGCGCTCATGAAAAGTCCTATCACGGCCAGGTCGAAGAGACCTGCCTCCAGCATCCGGATACATACCATCTGCTTCAGATCCAGATAAAGTGTCTGTTCCAGCTCCGCCATATGCCAGGAAAACAGCCTCCCGATGCTGCTCAAGGCTATATTTCCCGCGAAGACAATGAATACGGAACAGATCATGAGCTTTCCATACTCTCTGTTCCCGATTCTCGTAAGCCAAAGCATGAGCGCCATCGCCGACAGCAAAAGCCCTCCTTCTGCAATCCAGTGGGTCATCGGCTGGAACTTCACTTGAATCCATACATTTTCCAGAAAAGTAGGATAATGACGTATCTTCTTTGCTGTAATTTCCCTGTGTATTGCCGCCATTCCCTCCGCCTTCTTTTTTTCATCAATGGGAAATTTCCATTCTGATAACCGCTCTTTTGGCGGCGCATATTTACTATATTTACTATATTTACTATATTTACTTTTTTTATTATTTTTCATAGATACATGCTCCTTCTTATTTCCAGGAATTCTTCTCATTCATTACTGCTTCTTTGTTCGCATGGAACTTTTGCTGCCGCCCACAGATCCGCTATGCATCAAGATTGTCATGACCGAAAATCCTGCTCATCCAGATGGATTGAGAGTTTTTCAATCCCCTGACGGACACGGGATTTTACAGCCCTGTAGCCGGCGCCTGTCATGCGGGCGATCTCCCGATTTTTATATCCGCAGAGATAGTGGAGAATCAGAGCCTCCCGCTGAATATCCGTGAGTCTCATAAGGGCTTCTGAGAGAAGGACGCTGTTCTCCGCCCGATTCATGGTTTCTCTGCTTTTCCGGTCTTCTAAAGTATCCAAATCCTGATTATCCGCGGTTTCCAGTCTTTGGCGTACCTCTCCTCTTTCCCGCATGTATTCCCTGCACAGATTCATCGCGATAGTCAGGAGGTAACCTTTCAGATTCCGATACCGGTATTTCTCCACATACCGGATAAACCTGAGAAAAGTCTCCTGCGTCAAGTCATAGGCATCCTCCCGGCTGCCTGTCTGATAGCAGCAGAAATAATAAATATCATCATAATATTTCTCAGCGATCTCATTCAAATATTCTTTTTGTCCATTCTGGATCCGGCGTATGAGTTCTTTATCCTCCACTATCGGTCTCCTTCCTTCTGTAAAACGTCTTACATCTAATATAACTGTTATTTGCTCAAAAAGGATTTATTATCACAAAAAAACGCTGCGGGACATTCATAGTCACACAGCGTTTCTCTCTCTTTATTCAATTTTTACGATTGGATCTGTTACAGTTCCACTATTTTTTACGATTCTTAAAGTAATCGTCATGTACCTGCTTAATCACTCCGCTCAATGCGAACAATGCAAGAATGTTCGGGATAACCATCAAGGAGTTGAAGGTATCCTGCATAGTCCATACAAGCTCTACCTCTGCCAGTGAGCCAAGGAATACACATACTGCAACGATTACGGAATAAATCTTAACAGCCTTTGATCCGAACAGGTATTTGATATTCGCCTGACCGAAGAAATACCATCCAAGGATCGTAGAGAATGCGAAGAAGAACATACAGATCGCAATGAAGACGTCTCCTCCCTTTCCATACAGCGTAGAAAACGCGTACTGGCTGAGGGCCGCACCTGTCTCGCCTGTAGGAATGGAATGTGTCATAATGATTACGAGAGCCGTAAGATTCAGGATAACGAATGTATCGATAAATACACCGATCATAGCAACGAATCCCTGCTCTACCGGATGGTTAACCTTAGCAACCGCATGTGCGTGAGGTGTGGAACCCATACCAGCTTCATTGGAGAACAATCCACGTGCAACACCCTTGGTAAGGGCAAGCTTAATTGTCGCACCTGCAGCGCCGCCGACGATAGAAGAAGGTGCGAATGCTCCTACAACGATCGCATGAATCGCATACGGGAACTCCTTAATGTTCACGATAATAACGATCAAAGAACCTACTATGTAGAAAGCTGCCATAATCGGAACGATCAACTCCGTGATCTTCGCGATACGTCCGGTACCGCCTAAGAATACGAACAGTGCGAGAACTGCAAGGATGATACCCATGATCCACTGCGGTACTCCAAACGCGGTATTGAATGCTGCTGCGATGGAGTTGGACTGTACTGCATTACCCATGAATCCAAGTGCCAGTGTAATAAGAACGGCAAAGATACCTGCCAGTAGCTTACCGAAAGTGCCGGAAAATGCTGCCCGGATATAATATACAGGACCGCCTGTCACTTCTCCGTCGTCGCCGACTTTCTTATACTTCTGCGCCATGATCGCCTCGGCATAGATCGTAGCCATTCCAAGGAAAGCCGCGATCCACATCCAGAAGATCGCTCCGGGACCGCCGATTGCAAGAGCCGTAGCTGCTCCGGCGATATTACCGGTACCTACCTGAGCCGCGATCGCTGTCGCAAGAGCCTGAAAAGAAGACATACCGTCCGCTCCGGCCTTATCACCGCTTTTCTTGAACATCCCGCCAAAGGTTCTTCTCATTCCTTCTCCGAAACCCTTCACCTGGATAAATCCAAGCTTTACGGTAAACCAGATACCGCCGCCAAGAAGCGCAACGATCAGAATGTAGTTTGACAGATAACTGCCTAATGTTGAGAAAATATTATTCAACATTGCTTCCATACTAAATTCCCCCTTTTGTATAGATAGATAGATAAATTGAATAGAAATTATTCATCTTCTCTATCATAACATTAAAAAGGAATTTATTCAATATATTGTTTCTTTATTTATTTTTTTTATTTTTTCACCTATAATTAATATTTGTTTAATTATTGTTTATAATTTTGTAACATATTAAGACAATTCATCATAAAACGTATATCCGCATCTTCCCGTTTCTTTCGTATGGTACAATGCCTGATCCGCCTGGTTGAACAGTTCGTCATGGAAACCGTCCGTTGAGAACGCTATGCCCACACTCAGGGAATACCTGGGGAAGTCTCCCTGGGGATGCTGTAAGATCTCATTGATCGAATCAATCTTGTCACGGATGATCTGTTTGTGCTCTACAGTCATCTTCTCCATAACAATTGCAAATTCATCCCCGCCGATCCGCAGAACATAGTCCGCGCTTCTGAATTTTTCATCCAGAAGATCTGCGACCTTAATAAGCGCCTTGTCACCTTTATCGTGTCCATAATTATCATTAATCTCTTTAAACACATCCACATCCAGAAGCAGGAATGCAAGCTTCTTTTCCGTATCATGGAGACGCCCCTTCAACTGTTCGAAGAACTGTCTGTTCAAAAGACCGGTAATGGCATCTCTTTCCGCCTTCTTGCGGAGTATATTCTGCTGCTCTAAGGTCATCTCGTACACACTGTTATAGGTGGCCGCAAGATATTTGAATTCGTAAGCGCCTGTAATCTCCAGGAAATTATTGTTCTTGATACAATTTACGTAGATTCGGATCGGTCTTAAGATCAGAACAGCTATCATAATGTAAGAAAAGATTACCAGCATCACGATCAGCACCGTGTAGACACACTGATAAGTCAGCGCATTCTTCATCGCCGTCTCGCTTGCTTTCTGCTCTTTCTCACAGATCTCCACCACATGCTTCGTGACGCTTGACATCCGCTCCTCTATCTGCTGTCTCATATCCCGGTAAACCTTCCCGAATACCAGTTCCATAGCGGCTTCTGATTTCTCTTCGTCCGTGAAGGACAACTCCTCTTCTGACAAAGGATATTCCCTGACCTCTGGCGGCAGATTCTGCTCTCCGTCCGCAGACAGCGCCGCCAGCTTCATGGAATGAATCTCCAGCTCCATAAGCTCATTCGATAATTCCATAGCCTCCTCGGACGCTCTCAGATCATCCTCCTCATTCTTCCCGCTAAGGTGCTCCTTCAGCACCTCCAGCGCTTTATCCCTTCTTCTCGTCTCTTCTACTTCCGTAAAATATGCCTCTGCATATTTATAATCTTTTGTTACAGCATACAAACGCGCCTGATCGGTCAGATAATTTGAACCGAGAAACAGCTCCTTCGCCTGCTCCTGCACCAAAACATACTTTTGTGTCATATCCGCCAGCTCCCGGTGATGCCTCATCACCTGGACGATCCCGTTCCCGATCAGAATTGATACTATCAACGTAGCAGCAACCATCCAAAGGCTGAGCGACTGAATCTTCAGGCCTCTTAATGTACCGGTATTTTCATCCGTCGCCGTATACTTATCCACATCTCTCTCCTCCACTCGTCTTCTATGTACTATCGGGATCTCTTTGTGCCTGATTTATTTCATTAACATAAATTAATTGGATTATACCAGTCTACCACAGCCCGAAATTTTCCACAAGAAGAATTTTCACCGGATCAACCGGATCAATTCAAAAAAAAGCTTTTCCGGCAAAACACAATAAGGAACACTTCTTTACCAGGAAGTGTCCCTTCTCCGAGTCCGGCTTTTCATTCTCAGTCCTGCCGAAACAATTATTTTAATAAGACAAATATGATCAGCGCTGCCACGATTACGATTGCGATGCCAAGAATAATGAGCGGTATCTTTGACATCTTCTCTTCATCGTCATACCCATAATCGTCATCATCATCTTCTTCATCATTATAATCATCTTCATAATCATCATCGTAGTCGTCGTCGTAATCATCTTCGATCTCTTCTCTGCGCTTCGTCGTCTTCGTCTTTTTCTTCTTTCCCTTTCCATCGCCTACTGCAAGCATCTCATCATAAGCCTTGCGCATCTCTGCTTCACGCTTTTTACGGACGTTCTTCGGTGGTATATTGGAATATTTCTGTTCTTCCTGTTCCTCATCGTCTTCTTTTTCCGCTGTCTTCTTCTGGGGAACTTTGAACTTCTTCTTACAATTATAGCACAAGAGATAATTCGGATCTTTCTTGCCGGGTGTTAATTCCTGACCGCATATTGGACATTTCATCAGAATATGTTCCTCCTCTTAATGTAATATGATTGCGGTTGTTATTCAATTCATGATCGCAATTCCACGTATAAAGTTATTATACTATATCCGACATAAAATAGCAAAAAATATTTTCTTAATATATTGTGTTTTTCATATCATTTTTCGTATCATAGGATATCTTACTCAGACGGCGCCTTTTCTCTGGTCACTGCATGAAATGCGAGTGTAAATACGATTCCCTTTGCCATAGACGACAGAGTAAGCGCCCACCAGATTCCGTCCGATTCAAGCGCCGTTCCCGACAGGACGACTGCCAGGGGTATCCTGGCGCCGGTCAGAAGAATACTGATGATACTGCAAAGCTTCGTCCGGCCCAATCCGGACAACGCCCCCACCGTCATCAGTTCGATACACATGAATGCTTCTCCGGCTCCGAGAATACGCAGATAATTCACCGATACCCGTATCGCTTCCTCCTCATGGAAAAATATCCTGGATAACGGTTCCGGAAACAGGATAAACACCAACGTAATCAATGCTCCCCAGACCGCAAGTGTAAAGAAGGAGATACGGTATCCTTTGCGCACCCGTTCCATCTTCCCGGCGCCGTAATTCTGTGCGGCAAACGCGTTGAGCGCCGCCGCGAACCCGTCCGCCGTGTTCCAGGAAACAGCTTCCACCTGGCCTCCTACCCGCTGTACTGCCACTGCCGCCGGTCCGAATACCGAGCACATCCTGGTCAGTACCATGGAGATCATACAATACACTGTTCCCTGCAGCGCCGTAGGAACGCCGATCTTAAAGATTCCTTTATAGTATTTCCACTCCGCCCTTCTCAGGAAATGTATCTCTCTTAGAATATTATCCGGCCGTTTCACACATCCGACGATCAGGACCAACATAACGATAAACTGCGCCGTCACCGTGGCAGACGCCGCTCCTACTACTTCAAGCCGCGGAAACGGGCCGATCCCCAGAATCAGGACAGGATCCAGAATCATATTAATCACAAGCCCTATGAAGTTCGCCCAAAGCGGCGTCTTAGAATCTCCCTGCGCCGTATATAAGCCCGTCAGGACTACCGACAGATATGGGAAAAGAATCATACCGCAGGTTATCCTTGTATAGACTACGGCGCTCTCCACCGTCTCTGCGTCCTGAAGCCGGAACAGCGCCACCAGACCTCTCGTACAGGTCAGGCACACCAAGGCAAATAAAATCCCAAATACTACGACCAACTGAAGCGAAGCCCTGGCATACTCTCTCGCGTCATCCTTTTTTCCGCGGCCAAGATACTGTGCTGCCAGCACCTGTCCGCCCATCCTGGCCAGCGAAGCCAGCCCTTGCGAAAGCCACACATACATTCCGCCCACACCGACTCCTGCAACGACTTTTGCCCCCAGCATACCAATCCAGGCCATATCCGTGATACTATACACCGTGTTTAAAAAGGACGATGCCATAATGGGCATCGCCAACGTCACTAATGATTTTAATATCGGTCCTTCAATCAAATTGACTTGTCTGCTCTTTTGCATCTTCCCACCCCTCTTCTCTTTCTTAGTCTTATTTCCCGGCGGATTAAGGCATACCTCTGGATATCAATTACGCAGGAAAAATCCCATAAACTACTAAGCTTATGGGATTCGCCCTGCTTTTTTGTCCGCATCTATGATTAAATCATTTCTCACACTTATGCCGGCGTACTGATTAATTTGAACCGCTTACCAGAACCACTTCTATATCCTGACTCTTATATTCGCCGTCGTTTCCCGGCACCTGTACAGTCACCGTCACTTTCTCGCCGATCTTATAATACTGAAGCTGCTCCTGAAGGGATTCCATACCGGTAACACTGATTCCGTTCAGCGCGGTGATTACAGAACCTTTCGCGATTCCCGCGCGGTCGGCTCCGCCGCTCTGGAAAATCTCCGTAATATACACGCCTGTCGGCATATTATACATCTGGGAGATATCCTGTGAGACATCCTCTCCGCGGATACCAAGATATCCTCTCTCGTTCTCCGCTACCTTCGTCCGCGTCTCCCGGTTCATCAGAGTCTCTATCGTCTCTCTCGCCTCTGAGACAGGAATCGCATAACCCATGCCTTCTACCGCATTCATCGCCGCTTTCGCGGTATTAATCCCGATGACTTCTCCCTTCGCATTCAGCAGCGCCCCGCCGCTGTTTCCCGGATTGATCGCCGCGTCTGTCTGGATTAAGCTGCTGTCTATCCCGTCGATACTCCTTCCTGTAGCAGAGATGATTCCTCTGGTAACAGACTGGCCGTATCCAAGAGCATTTCCGATTGCGATGGCTTCTTCACCCACCTGTATCTGCTCGGAATCTCCTAATGTCGCCACAGCGACCTTCTCCATCGTACTGCTTTTGATCTTGTCAAGCTGTACCGCTATGATTGCCAGGTCCTTACCGGCATCCGTACCCTTTACATTTGCCTCTACGCTCTCTTCATCGATAAAGGAAACCGTAAGAGTATCGCTGCCTTCCACTACATGATTATTCGTCACGATCAAAAGTTCCGTATCATTCTGTCCGATGATGATTCCTGATCCGGCGCTCTGGCTCTCTCTCTCCTGGACACCTCCAAAGAAGCTCTGTACCTGCTGAACGCTCATATTCGTGATAGAAACTACCGACGGCATAGCGTTGCCCGCAATATCTGCTACATCTGATTTTACCGTACTGTCTGAGGAAGTAGTCAGCTTGGCATTTCCCACAGACTCCGTCTTATTCGTATCCTTCTGCACGCTCCCGCTGCCTAAGAACCTTGCGGCTATAATATTGCTGGTCTGGAATGCCGCGCTTGCCGTGACTCCGAATATAAGCCCCAGGCATACTGTCTTCACCCACTTCGGTACGCCGCTCTTCTTACGCGGCGTCCTATGTCCCTGATTATTCTGCTGATTCGCGTCCTGTCCCGGTGTATAATAATTATATTGATGATCCATAACTGCAACTCCTTTCATCTCTTCCTTTTTATCTTGTTTCTGATTAGAAGTTTACTGCTGAATTGTGTTTAAACTGTGACAGAACCGTGATAAAATCTTTAAATCAAAAAATTTTCAGCTCAGCCCGGATTTTTACTTCCTCACCTTTCAGGGAACCTTGCACCATCTCTGGTTTTCCGCCGCCCCTGCCTTTAAATGCTTCGTTGATCTTCTTGCATAACGGACGCACATCCGTCTCTTTACTTCCGATTACATACCGGTATCCGGCCTCTTCTGTTCCCGCAAAGACAGCGCAGACCTTCGCGCCTCTATTAAGCAGAAGGTTCATCATCTCTCTCGGAGCGTTACCTTCCAGCTCCGAATCAAATACAACCGTCATATCCCCTTCCACCGGAATCTCTTCCGCCTGATACGCCAGCATCTTCTGCCGCAGAGAAGCAATCTTTCCTTTCATGCTTCCCAGTTCGTCTTTTAAATGAGAAACCGCGTCCGCAACCTCATACTCCTTCGCACTGAGAAGCGCAGAGATTGCCTTGGTATTCTCATCCTTGATCTCGTAATCAGTCAGCGCCCGATAACCGCAGAGCATCGTGATACGCTCTCCGCCTTTATAATTAATCATATTCACCAATTTAATAAGGCCGATCTCCCCGGTTGCCGCCAGATGAGGGGCGCAGCAGGCGCATACGTCATATCCCGGTATGGTGATAATCCGCACCTGTCCTTCAATCTCGATCTTACTCCGATATTCCATCGCCGACAGTACTTCTCTGGACGGATACGTGATCTCCACATTTAGATTCTGAAATACTGCCTTGTTGGCCTCCAGTTCGATCTCTTTCAGCTCTTCCCGGGTGATGGGACCGTTAAAGTCCATGGTACAGTAATCACTTCCCAGGTGAAAGCCTACATTATCATAACCGAACTTCTTATGGATAATTCCCGATATAATATGCTCTCCTGTATGCTGCTGCATCCGCTCAAACCTGATATCCCAGTCAATCTTTCCCTGCACGGACGTCCCTGCCTCAAGAGGCGCCGTCACCGTATGGCAGATGATACCGTCTTTCTCCTGTACGTCCAAGACCTCTGCCCCGCCGAGCCGCCCCGGGTCTGCATACTGCCCTCCCCCTTCCGGGAAAAATGCAGTCTGATCCAGTACGACCTGATATTTCTCTCCTGTCTGTTCACAGGAGATCACCCTGGCGTCAAATTCTCTCATGTATCCATCCTGATAGAATAATTTCTCCGTCATCTTTCTCTCCCTGCCGTTCCTTACATTCTCTCGGGCGCCTCAAATCCCAACATATCGATGCATGTCTCAAGCACCCGTCTGGCAAGCATAAGCAGCGCGATATAGCTCCTCTGCCTTGTCTCGTCCTCTTCCGCGAGAATCTTCGTCTCATGGTAGAACCGGTTGAAAGCATTCGCGAGATCGTAGATAAACGCACATATCTTATGCGGCGCCAACTCCTCAAACGCCGTCTCCGCTACTTCATTGTATTTGATAATCTCCAGCATCAGCGCCTTCTCACTCTCATTATGCGCGCTCTCTATCTTAAGATCTTCAAGCGTCCTGCCCCCTGCCTGATACTTATTCAGGATTGACTTGATCCTGACGATTGTATACAGAATATACGGTCCCGTATTTCCTTCAAATGAAGTAAACCGGTCTACGTCAAATACATAGTCCTTTGACGCCTGATTAGACAAATCACCGTATTTGATCGCGGACAGCCCGACGATCTTCGCCGTCTCCTTCGCCTCTTCCTCGGCTACTGTACGATTCTGCGCAATCTTCTTGTACATCTCTTCCTCGATCTCTGCGATCAGATTCTCCAGACGCATTACGCCGCCTTCTCTTGTCTTAAAAGGTTTGCCGTCCCTGCCGTTCATCGTTCCGAAGCCTAAAAACCTGAGATCCGTCTCCTCCGGAACGATCCCTGTCTTCTTCGCTGCCCGGAATACCTGCAGAAAATGCAGATCCTGCCGCTTGTCCGCAACGTAGATGATCCTGTCCGGTCTGTAATCCTGTTCTCTCTGTATCAGCGTAGCAAGATCCGTCGTTCCGTACAAAGAAGCGCCGTCCGACTTCTGGATCATACACGGAGGGATCTCCTTGGTGTCCGTCTCTTCCTGCACATCGATCACCAGCGCTCCCTCGTCGATATGGGCATAACCGTCCCTCTTCATCCATTCAAGCATATCCGGAATATAGGCCTGCGCATCCGCTTCCCCTTTCCAGAGATCGAAATACACATTCAGATTCTTGTAATTCTTCTCAAGATCAGGCAGCGATACATTCATAATGTGCTTCCAGACAGCCCTGTATCCTCTGTGCCCGTTCTGGAGCAGAAAAGTGGCCTGAAGAGCCTCTTTCCGATATTCCTCGTCTTCTTTTGCCTTACCGCTCGCCGTCGGATAGATCTCTTCCAGCTCACCTATGGTAAACGGAGCCTCCTTCGGATATTCTCCCTGACAATCCTCCGCAAAATACGGCAGCTCAGGCTTACGGGTCCGAAGTTCCGTAATAATCAGCCCCATCTGATATCCCCAGTCGCCGAGATGGATATCTCCTGACACCTTATGTCCCATCTTCCTTGCAATCCTCTTGATGCTTTCACCGATGATGGCAGATCGGAGATGTCCGACATGAAGAGGCTTCGCTACATTCGGGCCGCCGTAATCTATAACGATGGTCTGTGGTTCTTCTGCCGTCTCAAGTCCAAGATTCTCATCCCCGTACATCTGATTCAGATAATCCGCCGTATATTCTTTTCTCAGCTTCAGATTGATGAACCCCGGCTTCACAACACTGACTTCTTCAAAACAACTGCTGTCTCCAAGCTTTTCCGCCACATCCTCTGCGATCATGAAAGGCGCTTTCTTATAGGCCTTCGCTCCCGCCAGGGCGCCGTTGCACTGATATTCACACAGATCCGGGCGGTTAGACAGGGTCACCTTCGCATAATCTTTATCATACCCTGCCTGTTCAAATGCGTCTGACAGCTCTTCCGCGATCAACTCTATGATCTTCTTCATCCCTAATCTCCTCCTATAAATATAATGTCCTTTCGGACAGTCTGCCGAAATCATCTACGGAAAGAAGCCAGATTACCGTAATCCACAGGAATCTGACTTCTTGAACTCTCTTTTACTTTGGATATCTGTTAAGATTCAATTACATAGCAGAATCTTCGTAGGCATTCTGCAAATCTGTCAATGCCTCCCCCAGCAGTGCGTCTGACCGTACCGCCTCCTGATATGTACTCTGGGTCTCATTCATAAGATCCTGCACATCCTCATGCTGTGCGATCACCTGGATAAAATCCTTCACTTTCTCATCTTCTACGGCTGCACTGACCTGAAACTCGTCCGTAGTATTCTCAACAATATATAATGTTCCAAGCCCCGGTACTTTCGTATAGATATCTCTTATCTTCATATTATACGCGGCAAAAACCACATATGTACTTCTATATAACCCCTGCTTTGTATAAACACATACGTCCTCATAAGACTCTACAAAGCCTGTCTCTTCTCCCTGCTGCCTGTAATACTCTCTCACAGCATTCGTAATCTCCGGATATTCTTCCTTGCGCAGTGGATTCAGCTCCATCGTCTCGCAGCCGGCGTTCTCCACATTCACATAATCCGAATCCGTCTTTTGTGCTTTTTGGACTTTCGCTTCGGTAAGGCTCGATCCGGCTGTTCCCGCTATAACCGCCGCAAGCACAAACAAGATGCCGAACATCATTCGCTTTCTGCGGTTTACAGGGCAGTCCTTCTCCTTCCCTTCCATAAGACTACCTCCATATGCACTTATACTTTGCAACTTCCCATCCGCACAATACAGATGAAATTGTCACAAAAATACACACCCGGGCGGATTCGAACCGCCGCTCCCGCCTCCGGAGGGCGGTGCTCTATCCCCTGAGCTACGGGTGCATAGTCTCTGTCTGCCAAACGGCCTGTCAACAAATCCAAATCAGGCAAACAGCACAATATGAAATTGCATGGATTATTCTACCACATTTATCTGGAAAAGTAAAGGAAATGATACACATTTCTCTGTATTACTCCCGAAGACTTAAGATTCCGTCCGCCAATATCTTGACATCATCCATGATATAATCGAAAGCGCCTGCTTTATACAGATTGATCGCGATCAGTCCGACCGGCACTGCCAGGATCATGGCAAGCACGCCTCCCAGCTTGTATCCGGCATAAAGCAATACCAAAGTGACCAGCGGATTAAGCCCCATGCTGTCCCCCACCAGTTTCGGCTGTATCAACTGACGTACCAACTGTGTCACTCCATATAAGACAAGCAATCCCACAACCATCTTGTAATCTCCCATCAGGAATTTATAGACCGCCCATGGAATCAAAGCCGTACCGGTCCCGAAGAAGGGCAGGAAATCAAGGAACGCGATCAAAAGCGCCAGCAGGAAAGCAAAGTGAATCCTTAATATCAGGAACCCCGCCGCCAGCAGCACATAGACCACCACCATGATCTTAAACTGTGCTTTAAAATATCCTCCTACCGCGTACTTGAAATTATCGACTACCATCGTCATCCGTCTTACCAACGCGTCCGGGGCAATCTGTTTCGACCACCGGAGCACCTCTTCGCGTTCCGCGATGAAAAAATACGCCGAGATAAATGTCACAATCGTCGCGATCAGTACGGAAGGAATCCCTTTGGCAAACCTTCCCGCCGCCGATACCGTCGGTTCACTGAGTCTGCCGATGATATCCCCCGCCGTCTTATCCAGATTATTCATAATCGTATGCCAGCCGTCCTGAATCCCCGCCGGAAGCATTCGAAAGAAACCCTTCAGGTTCTCGCCGATCATATCCATCCCCGATTCCAGTTCCTGGTATATATCCGGGATATCCTGCGTCAGGCTTACAACCTCCCGTGCCAGCGTACTGACCGACAGATAAGCCAGCAGTCCCACCAGTCCCAGCACACCTATGATGATCAGCGCGGAACCCCATTTTTTAATGAGGTTCACCCTTTTTTCCAGCCAGACCACCACCGGGCTTGCGACGGACGCAATGAGCCATCCTATGACAAACGGCATGAAAAAACCTAATAATTTATATCCGAAATAAAGGAATAATACCGTTCCTGCCAGGCTGAAAGCCAGGCTTGCAACTACCTTCCAATACGGACGAGTGCCGTGCATCTCTTCTTTCATATTCTTCCCCCATGTATCTGCTTCACCTCTTGTCACACTCTAAGAACGGACAGAAGCCTAAGCCATATAATCCCTTTCAACCAATTCCCACAACTCGTCTCTTCCCTGCTTCGTGACAGAAGAGAAAGGGATCACCGCCGCCCCTGCCGGAAGAGCGAGCCCCTGTCTTACCACCTTGACCTGCTTATCCTTCTGGCTTCTTTTGATCTTGTCAAACTTCGTAGCAATGATAATCGGGTGGTATCCCTGGGAAACGATCCAGTCATACATCATCTTATCATTCGCGGAAGGTTCGTGCCGGATATCGATCAGAAGAAAAACAGCCTTAAGCTGTCTGGAACCATGAAGATAACGTTCCACCATCTGCCCCCATTTCTGCTTCTCCTGCTCTGAGACCTTCGCATAGCCATATCCGGGGAGATCCACCAGATAAAGCTCCTGGTTAATATTATAATAATTGATCGTCTGTGTCTTCCCCGGCGTCGCCGAGATCCGGGCATAGGACTTGCGGTTCATCAGCGCATTGATCAGTGAAGACTTTCCTACGTTGGATTTCCCGGCGAACGCAATCTCCGGCAGCTTATTTTCCGGCAGTTTACTGGTAATCCCACATACGGTTTCCAAATTTACACTCTTTATAACCATAATTATCTTATCCTTTTACTTTTACTACCTTTATTCCTGCTGACCAGCGCCAGTTTCAGCACCTCATCCATATGCGCCACAGGGATGATCTTCAATCCTTTCGTGATCTCTCCTGATAGTTCTTCTATATCGGATTTATTCTCCTTCGGAATCAGCACCATCTTGATCCCCGCATTCTTAGCCGCGAGAAGCTTCTCTTTCAAGCCTCCGATGGGAAGGACTCTGCCTCTCAGTGTAATCTCTCCTGTCATCGCAAGATCCGCCCGCGCTTTTCTTCCGGTAATTGCCGATACCATGGCGGTCGCCATCGTAATTCCTGCCGACGGTCCGTCTTTGGGAACTGCTCCTTCCGGGATATGGATATGGATGTCGTGATCTTTGAAAAAGCTCTCATCGATCTTCTGCTCTTTGCTGACGGAACGGATGTAACTGATCCCGGTTCTTGCGGATTCCTTCATCACGTCGCCCATCTGCCCTGTCAGAAGTATCTCGCCTTCTCCCGGCATAACGTTCACTTCAATCTGTAAAGTATCCCCGCCTACGCTGGTCCAGGCAAGCCCCCGGACGATTCCGACTTCATCTTCCTCATTTGCCATCTGATAGATGTAAAGCTCTTTTCCCAGATAATTATGGAGATTCCGTTCTGTTACATGGATGGATTCTTTCTTCTTCTCCAGGATCTCTCTGGCCGACTTCCTGCAGATATCCCCGATCTTCCGTTCTAACTGCCGGACTCCCGCCTCTTTCGTATAATTGCGCGCCATTTTCCACAGGGCTTTCTTGCTGAAAGTAAGCTGCTCCGGCTTAAGGCCATGCTTTTCCAACTGCTTCGGAATCAGATGTTCCGTCGCGATGTGCATCTTCTCGTTCTCCGTATAACTGCTGACCTCGATAACCTCCATCCTGTCCAGAAGCGGTCTTGGAATCGTCTGAAGCGTATTCGCCGTCGTAACAAATAATACCTCCGACAGATCCGTCGGAACCTCCAGATAGTGATCCCGGAACTTATGATTCTGCTCGCTGTCCAATACTTCCAACAGCGCGGAGAAGGTATCCCCCTTATAATCATTGCTGACCTTATCAATCTCATCCAGCAAAAGCAGAGGATTCTTCACTCCTGCCTGCTTTAACCCATTCGCAATCCTTCCGGGCATCGCGCCTACATAAGTCTTCCTGTGTCCGCGGATCTCTGCCTCGTCGCGCACGCCTCCAAGGGATATCCGCACATAAGGTTTCTTAAGCGCTCTCGCGAGGGAACGCGCGACTGAAGTCTTTCCTGTCCCCGGAGGTCCCACCAGACACAGGATCGGCGCGTTGCCTTTCTTCGTAAGCGCCCGCACCGCCAGGAACTCCAGCACTCGCTCCTTAACCTTCTCAAGCCCATAATGATCTGCTTCCAGTATCTCTTTGGCATATCCGATATCCTGATGCTCCTCGCACATCTTATCCCAGGGCATCTCAAGCATCGTTTCAATATACGTCCGAATCACACCGTTCTCCGCCTGGCTTCCCATCGAATTGCGGAATCTGCGTATCTCCTTATTCAGCTTTTCCTTTACTTCCTCCGGCGCCTCAAGCCCATCCGTCTTCTGCTGGAATTCGTCCGCATCCGACAGCGTATTATCATCTCCAAGCTCCTCCCGGATCAGCTTCGCCTCCTCCCGCAGAATGTACTCTCTCTGGTTCTTGTCCACACGCTCTTTGACTTTGGCCTGTATCTCGTCTTTGACATTTATAATCCGGATCTCGTTGACCAATTTGCACGCCAGCAATTCGTATCGCTGCATGACGTCCGTCTCCTCCAGGAGCTGCTGCAGTTCTGTATACGGAAACGGAACGTTCGCAGCGATAATATCAATCAGCTTCTTAAGCTCCGACGTACTCTGGATCTGAACAGCCAATTCCTTCGATAGCTTCGGATTCTTCGCCATATATTCTTTAAAGATATCCTGCATCCCGCGCACCATCCCTGCCCTGTTGTCAGGCTGGCTGATCTCGTCCGGCAGGGTATCTACATCCGGCATCACCGTCACATTCGCCCGCAGATACGGCTCTTCAAATTCTATCGTATTGATATATGCCCTGGATTCTCCCGTAATCAGGACTCTGTTTACTTTCCGCGGCAGCTTGATAATCTGACGGACAGTGGCAATACATCCCACCTGATACACATCCATCCTTCCGGGGTCTTCTACCTCTCCATCCTTCTGCGCAGTCAGGAATATCTTCTGCTCCCCTTCCACGACTTCATCGATTGCCGCAACAGACTTGGGACGGCTGACATCAAAATGACGCACCATCTCCGGCAATATTGTGATTCCCCGTAACGCCACCATCGGCAGACTCATTGTCTCTCTACTCATAAGCAATTCTCCTATTCCAACCAATGTACACTTTAAGGAACTGTCACCACATTTTATATACAAAGGGCGGGCACAATCTGATCCTTGCACCCGCCTTCTATTCTTATGCACTCTCGGACTTTAGTGAAATGCGTTCACATTCCGGCTCTCCCTTTCCTGTCACGACATCTTCCGTAATACGGCATGCCTTCAACGCATCATCTGACGGTGCCTTATACATGATGTCCATCATGATATTCTCCATGATTGCGCGCAGACCTCTTGCTCCGGTCTTTCTCTTCAGTGAAGTCTCCGCTACTGCTTCCAGCGCCTTTTTATCAAATGTCAGCTCTACGCCGTCAAGTTCCAGCATTTTCTGATATTGCTTTACAATCGCGTTCCTTGGTTCTGTCAGGATACGCAGCAATGCTTCTTTATCCAGCATCTCTAAGGATACCGTAACCGGCACACGGCCTACGAGTTCCGGTATCAGTCCGAATTTCACGAGATCCTGCGGCAGTACCTGCTTAAGCAGTCTGTCTACATCTTTCTCGTGCTTGTCACCGATCTCCACATTAAAACCGATGGATTTACGATCAATACGTTTCTCAATAATCTTATCGATCCCTTCAAAAGCGCCTCCGCAGATGAACAGGATATTCGTCGTATCGATCTGGATCAATTCCTGATGCGGATGTTTTCTTCCGCCCTGCGGCGGTACATTCGCAACGGTTCCCTCCACGATCTTCAGAAGGGCCTGCTGAACGCCTTCCCCGGATACGTCCCTCGTAATCGACGGATTCTCGGACTTTCTTGTAATCTTATCAATCTCATCGATATAGATAATGCCATATTCCGCCCGCTCAATGTCGCCGTCCGCAGCCTGGATGATCTTCAGAAGGATGTTCTCCACATCCTCGCCTACATATCCTGCTTCCGTCAGCGCCGTGGCGTCCGCTATGGCGAAGGGAACACCCAGAATCTTCGCAAGTGTCTGTGCCAGCAGAGTCTTTCCGCAGCCGGTAGGACCAAGCATTAATATATTACTCTTCCCCAGTTCCACTCCCAGGTCTCTTCCTGCCATAATCCGTTTATAATGATTGTAAACCGCAACCGACAAGACTTTCTTCGCCTCATCCTGCCCAATCACATATTCATCCAGAAACTCCTTGATCTCCTCCGGTTTCAGCAGATTGATATCTGCAAAAGGATTCCATTGTCTTTCATCGCCATATTCAAACTCTTCTTCCAGAATCTCGGTGCACACATCAATACATTCATCGCAGATATATGCCCCGTTGGGTCCCGCGATCAGTTTCCTCACCTGATTCTGGGTCTTATTGCAGAACGAACATCTTACCTGGTCGTCGTTCCTTCCTACCATACTCTCACCTCGTCTAAGGACTTCTTTCAAGCATTAACGGCTCTTGATTACTTCGTCGATCAATCCGTATTCCTTTGCTTCCTCCGCCGACATGAAGTTATCCCTGTCCGTATCCGCACTGATAACCTCGATGGGCTGTCCTGTGTTCTCTGATAATATTTGATTTAATTTCTGGCGGGTCTTCAAGATATGCTCTGCCGCGATCTGAATCTCCGTTGCCTGCCCCTGCGCTCCGCCTGACGGCTGATGGATCATGATCTCAGCGTTGGGAAGGGCAAGTCTCTTTCCTTTCGTCCCTCCCGCCAGCAAGAATGACCCCATACTCGCAGCCATACCAATACAGATCGTCTCTATGTCGCACTTAATATACTGCATCGTGTCATAAATCGCCATACCTGCCGTCACAGATCCTCCCGGGCTGTTGATATACAGATGAATATCTTTCTCCGGGTCTTCTGCTTCCAGAAACAGAAGCTGTGCCACGACAATACTTGCCGATACGTCAGATACTTCCTCTCCGAGAAAGATAATCCTGTCTTTCAGCAGCCGTGAATAAATATCGTAAGAACGTTCTCCCCGGCTCGTCTGTTCAATGACATAAGGTACCAGACTCATGTCTATGCCTCCTTTTATCTATGTTATCCTTTATTTCTCAACAGCGTTGTTCGTCAGGAATGTAATTGCCTCCTGCACGGCAACGTCTTCTTTTATCTGCTTCTTCTCCTCTTCGCCCATGAACTCCTTCATCTTATCGGCGTCCATCTGATAGTTCTTAGCCATCTTGGCAATCTCTTCATCCAGTCTCTCTTCGCTGACCTCGATATTCTCCGCTTTCGCGATCGCTTCCAGTACCAGACGCGTCTCAATGCTCTTTACAGCCTGTACTCTGATATCTTCCAGCATCTTCTCCCTGGTAATACCGGTGAACGCATAATACTGCTCCATCGTCATGCCCTGAGCCTGGATTCTCCGTTCAAAATTCTCTGCCATCTGTGATACCTGGGTGTCAACCATCGCTTCCGGGAGCTCATACTGGGCGTTATTCACTGCCTGTTCTACAGCGTCGTCTTCCTGTTTCTCTTTTCCTTCCTCTATCTTCTTCTCCCTGAGTTTCGCCTCAACATCGGCTTTATATTCATCTAACGTATCAAATTCAGAAACTTCTGACGCAAATTCGTCGTCAATCTCCGGAAGTTCCTTCGCTTTGATCTCATGAACCTTACATTTGAACAAAGCGGCTTTCCCCTTCAGGTCCTCTGCATGGTACTCTTCCGGGAATGTCACGTTGACTTCTACGTCGGCTCCTGTCTCCGCGCCGATCAACTGCTCCTCAAAACCAGGAATAAATGAGCCGGAACCAATCTCTAAGGAATAGTTCTCACCCTTTCCACCCTCAAACGCAACACCGTCTATGAACCCTTCGTAGTCCAGGATGATCTCGTCGCCCTTCTGTACCGGACGGTCTTCTACCGTAACTTTTCTTGCATTCTTGTCTGCTTCTTCCTGTATCCTGGCGTCAACCTCATCTGGCGTTACCTCGTCAGAAATCTTCTCCACTTCAAGTCCTTTATACTGTCCAAGCGTTACCTCTGGTTTCAGCGCCACCTCGGCGGTAAAGATAAAAGGTTTTCCCTTTTCGAGCTGGACAACATCGATCTGCGGCCTGGACACGATATCTTCTTCGCACTCTTCATATGCCTCTGCATACGCTTTCGGAATCAATACATTCGCCGCATCCTCATAGAAAATCTCCGGTCCGTACATCTTCTCGATCATCTGGCGCGGAACCTTTCCCTTGCGGAATCCCGGAAGTGATATCTTATTCTTCTGCTTCTTATATACACTCTGAAGTGCATCTTCTAAATCATCGGCCGAAACTTCGATCGTCAGTTTTGCCATACTCTTTTCTAATTTCTCTACCTGTAAACTCATTTATATTTCCTCCTGTTTCTATCCCTCTTTCCGCCAGCCGGAAAGCCGGGTATACTCTGCTCATTGCATTCACCAAAAAAGTATATCACAAACACTTATAAATATCTAGTGCTATATTCACGGAATTTTCGACTCTTTTTTTCGTCTGCGGGCTTCATGATTCATCCAGCCGGAGAATCTGCCTGAACAGACGGTCCATGTCGTCCTCGTCTATCGAAGCGTCTCCGCCCCGCTCTGCATATACCCGCAGAGTGACGGTCTCTTTATCCCCATATTGGATATCCATATATGCCGTATCCAACAGCTCATATGCATGGTTAATGATATCGCTTAAGATCATCTGGCCTGTCTCTTCTTCCGTCTCCCCTTCATACTCTCCTGCTTCGATCTTCTCCGCCATCTTAAGGGAATCTTCCGTAAGCATGTCCTGGAAGTTCACGAACACATCCGCGGGCCAGATATCAACTTCTACTTCATATTCTCTTTTTCCGGTTTTCTTTGCCTCGCCGACACCATAACGCATCGTCAGGAATATCTTCGACGTCAGTTCCGCGAACCTGGACGTCTTAAGCTCGCCGATATCCATCCCGCTGGTAATATTCGCGGCGACAAACCGGTCGATGGAATCCTGATATGCCCTCATCAGAGTCTCCTCAGACGCGTCCTCCATGAACCCGGCCGCCCCGGATATCTCTCCCTGGAACGTAAGGTCAAGGAGCGCCTGCACATATCCCGCCGCGTCAAAGTCCTTCCCGCATCCTGCAGTGCCCAGGATGACGGCGGCACACACGACCCAGATCTTTAGAATATTTTTCTTATTCTTCATTATTTATATATACTCTCTATACATTCATTACTGCTTATTTGTCAGCCCTCTGCTTTTCCTGCTGCCTGTTCTACTTTCTCTCATAGACGATGGACTCTGCGATCTCATCTGCCTTTTCCTTCCCAACCAGCACTTCGATCAGCTTCAGTGAAAAATCTATCGCCGTTCCCACTCCCTGACTGGTAATGAGATTACCGTCTACCGTCACCGGCGCGCCCGTCAGAGCCGCACCCTGGATATCCTTCTCTACACCCGGATAACATGTGACTCTCTTTCCTTTCAAGAGCCCCAGATTACTGAGAACCGTAGGCGCCGCACAGATCGCTCCGATCTTCTTCCCCTCCTGGAAGAAATCTTTCACAACCCTCTGTACACCCGCATGGCTGTCCAGATTCTTCGTCCCCGGCATACCGCCCGGAAGCACGATCATATCAGACTCCACGAAGTTCACTTCTTCAAACAGATCTTCTGTCTGTACATTAATCCCATGCGCTCCGTGTACGGTATAGTCTTCCATAATGGAAACCGTATCCACATAAATCCTCGCTCTTCTCAAAAGATCCACCACGGTTAATCCTTCTACTTCTTCAAATCCGTCCGCCAGAATCACACTTACTTTTTTCATGATATTTTCCTCCTTGAATCTCAGGTTTTAATCTTCCAAATATTTTCTTTTTACATATTATCATTGTTTACTTTTGGTGTAAACTATATTATGCTGTTATTACACTGATTTATATGGTATATATTGACACAAAAATGATTGATCTGTATGCAAGGCAAAGGCTGCGGCAGCACAGTCGGCAGAATACGCTATGGAGGTCCCAAATTGGAAATTGAACGCAAATATTTAATTCACAATCTCCCGGAACATATCTTAAGGAAGGTTACGTCTTCCTGCAATCCCTCAGAAAACACGGAAACTTCAGACCCTGCGGCTTCCTATCCCTGCCGTCTCATCACGCAGGGATACCTGAATACCGATCCGGTCATACGGATCAGGCAAGATAACGACCTGTATGAGCTTACCTACAAGTCCAAAGGTTACATGGCAAGGCAGGAATACAATCTGCCGCTTACGAAAGAAGCCTATGAACATCTGCTTTCAAAGATCGACGGACGCCTGATTCAGAAGAAACGCTATATGATACCTTTAGACTGCGGCTTGACCGCGGAACTGGATATCTTCGAAGGGGATCTGGCGCCCCTGACCCTTGCGGAAGTAGAATTTCCTACGGAAGAAGCAGCTCTCGCCTTCGTCCCTCCCCTCTGGTTCGGAGAAGACGTAACATTTTCCGGGGAATACCATAACAGTAATCTGAGCAAATTATAACGCAACAAATCGTTGCATTATTTCATTTTTAAACTTTTTGTCGCACAGATATCTATTTGGACGGTAAATTGCTATACTACAAGTGAAATGACTTGTAGGAGTTAATGTTATGCCAAATATACAACTTTCCAATAATTTAAGATATCTGAGAAAACAAGAGGGGTTGACACAGGATCAGATGGGAGCGCTTCTGAACATATCCAGACAAGCTTATTCCAATTATGAGACAAGCAATCGGACGCCTGATCTGGATACTCTCCTTTTTCTTTCGACTTTCTATAAAATCAACCTGGATGACCTGATCCTCACGAACCTGAAAGATAAAAAATACTATCCTGACAGAACCGCGGAAGATACCGTCCCTTATATACTCACAAAGAATGCAAAAACCGGTAATACGATCTATCTCACAGAGGAAGAAATGGACATCATCGTCCGTTTCCGCACACTTTCCGATGAGAACAAACAGATCATTACCGGCTTTCTCCATGCAAACTCCTGATCAGTCAGATAATGCGAATCCGTCATGCACGGCATTCATAGCTTTGTCTATCTCTTTCTCCGGAACCAATACCGTAATACGGATCTCAGAAGTCGAGATCATATTGATATTAATCCTGGAATTATACAGAGATTCGAACATCTTAGCCGCTACTCCCGGATTGCTCATCATTCCTGCTCCTACTACTGAAAGTTTTGCCACGTCTTCGTTCCAGGTAATCTCCTGGATTGTCAGTCTCTCTTTATTCTCCTCCAGAACCCTGATCGCAGCCGGCAAATCGTCAGACGCCACCGTAAATGAGATATCCTTCGTCCCCTCGCGTCCGACAGACTGCAGGATAATATCCACATTAATATTACTCTTCGCCAGCGTATCAAAGATACGGAACGCGATTCCTGGTTTATCTACGACCCCGATCACTGATATCCTGGCTGTATTCTTATCGGCCGCCACGCCTGTCACTAATAGTTTTTCCATCCCTTTTGCCTCCTTGACCACGGTTCCTTCCGAGCGGTTCAGGCTGGACCGCACCACCAGCTCTACGTTATATTTCTTCGCCATCTCCACGGAACGGTTATGAAGTACTTTAGCTCCAAGGCTTGCAAGTTCCAGCATCTCGTCGTATGTGATCATATCAATCTTTCTTGCATTCTTCACAACCCTTGGATCTGCGGTAAACACACCGTCCACATCCGTATAGATCTCACACCTGTCCGCATGGAGCGCCGCCGCCAGCGCCACCGCCGTCGTATCCGAACCGCCTCTTCCGAGTGTCGTGACATCATCATACTTATTCACTCCCTGAAAACCGGTAACGATCACGATCTTTCTGGAATCCAGCTCATGCAGTATCCGTTCCGTCTCCACTCGTTTGAAACGTGCATTCCCGTATCGGGAAGTCGAATGCATCCGTACCTGGAACGCGTTCAATGACACTGCCGGCACATCCAGCGCATGCATCGCCATAGCCATCAAAGATACCGACACCTGCTCTCCTGTCGTCAGGAGCATATCCAGCTCCCGCTTCTTAGCTTTCGGATTGATCGTGCCTGCAAGTTCGAGCAGCTCATCCGTCGTATCTCCCATAGCCGACAGTACGATTATAATGTCATGTCCTTCTTTGTAGTCTTCTATACATCTTCTCGCGACATTGAAGATCCTCTCCTTGTTCGCAACCGAACTGCCGCCGAATTTCTTCACTATCAGCATAACTCCTCCTGTAATAAGTGACCGATCAGACGAAATCCTTCCGGCCAATTCTTCCCTGTCCGGGCAGCGGACTCTTCGTCATATCTGACAGACGCGTCTGTCTCCCCGGACAGCTCCCTGCTGTCGTACAGCAGATACGGAACCGGTTCTCCCGTGTGGGTACGGACTTCAATCGGCGTCGGATGATCCGGAAGCAAAAGCAGGCGGAAATCTTCACCCGCCGCCCTAAGTCCCTCTGTCAAAGGCCCCAGCACTTTCTCATCTACATATTCGATCGCCGATATCTTATCCTCTATATTTCCCTGATGTCCCATCTCGTCAGGCGCTTCTATATGGATATACGCAAAATCATATCCGTCTTCTGTCAATGCTTTTACGGCTGCCCTGGCTTTGCCTTCGTAGTTCGTATGAAGACCGCCGTTCGCACCCTCCACCAGGACGCGCTCCATACCTGTGCCGACCGCGATACCCATCAGAAGATCCACGGCAGAAACCATGACTCCCTTCTTCCCTGTCCTCTCTTCGAAGGAAGTGAGCGCCGGCCTCTTGCCCGCACCCCAGAACCAGGCGGAATTCGCAGGTTTTAACCCCTTCTTTCTCCGCTCGGCATTCAGCGGATGCTCTTTTAAGATCTCATAACTTCTCTTCATCATCCCCCGCAGGACTTTATCCTTCGGAAGATATTCCCCGATTCTTCTCGTCAGGATATCATGAGGCGGAGTCAGCTCAGAGAGGCTCCCTTCCTTTTGAACCAGAAGATGGCGGTAACTGGTACCGACGTAGAATGCATAGCCGTCTCCCGCAAACTCTTTCTTCAATGCTTCTATGAGAACAGCCGCGTCGGCCGTATCAATCTCGTCCGAACTGTGGTCGATTATAACCTGATCCTCATAGTCTCCCCCATCTTCTGATACCGTCACAAGATTACACCGGAAGGATACATCCGTATCTTCCATCTCAACTCCAATACTCAGCGCCTCCAGCGGAGACCGGCCTGTATAATAGATCTTCGGGTCATAGCCCATCACTGCCAGGTTCGCGGTATCGCTTCCCGGAGCCATTCCTTCCGGAACCATCGACGCCGTGCCCATCTCCGACACAGGCGCAAGCGCATCCATCACCGGGGTCCTGGCTGCCGCAAGCGTCGTCTTCCCGCCTAATTCCTGAAGCGGCCTTCCCGCCATACCGTCGCTTAGTACAATCACATACTTCATATCTTCTCCTCCATACATCAGACAGCCGGCATATAAATCCCGGCGCTAACCCTCTACACGTATCATATGGAGAATCTGATCCCGGTAGATATTCGCTCTGGTTACATAATCGCCTTCCATCATCACAGGAGTCAAGAAGCCGAATTCACCCTCCAGGCCTTCCGCTTTCACGATCTCAATCTGGCCGAAAGAATCCTTAAGCCTCGGCAGCATCTCCTTTTCATCCCCCTTCATCCGGATAAAGAAACGCCGCTTCGCGTCCGCCTTGTCCTCCAACTGCAGCTTTTCCTGCTTCCACATGGTCATGATATTCCGGTTCAGATGCTTTGCAGCGTCTACCACGTCCGATACCACGGCGCTTGCCGTCGGGAGCTTGCCTGCGCCGCTTCCATAGAACATCGCGTCTCCGAGGACATTTCCATGTACGAAGATAGAATTAAACACTCCGTTCACATTATAAAGGGGATGTGCCGGATACAGCATAAAGGGAGCGACAATCGCATGCAGCCTGTTCCCCGCGTGACGTTTGCTGGAAGCCAGCAGCTTGATCGTCGTACCCATAGCTTTCGCGTACTTCATATCCTCTACCGTAATCTCTGTGATTCCCTCACAATAAATGTCTTCAAAGTCAACCTGCTGCCCGGAGATCAGCGAGGACAGGATCGCGATCTTCCGGCATGCGTCATAGCCTTCCACGTCTGCTTCCGGATTCCGTTCCGCATATCCGTTGGCCTGCGCTTCCTTAAGAACCGTATCATAATCCGCTCCTTCATAGAACATCTTCGTCAGCATATAATTCGTCGTTCCGTTAAGGATACCTGTGATCTCTTCGATCTCATCCGCCGTCAGCGAAGAATTCAGAGGACGAATAATCGGGATGCCGCCGCCCACGCTGGCTTCGAATAAGAAATTAATCTGATTTTCTTCGGCAATAGACAACAACTCTGCTCCGTGCTTCGCCACAAGCGCTTTATTCGACGTCGCCACACTCTTTCCTGCCTGGAGACAGCGCTTTACGAACGTGTAGGCAGGTTCGATACCGCCCATCACTTCCACGACAATCTTAATCTCATCATCCTCGATGATCTTCTCAAAATCATGAATGATCTTCTCCTGAACCGGATCCCCCGGGAAATCCCTAAGATCCAGTACGTATTTGATATTCAGCTCATCGCCGATCCTCTGGTTAATCCGGGCGCCGTTGGTATTCACAACCTCTACGACTCCTGAACCCACCGTACCATATCCCATAACCGCTATATTTATCACTGCTGTCCCTCCTCTGCTCCTTGAGCGCTTCCCATCGTCTTCTTTAAATAGGCATTCATAAACAGGTCGATATTGCCGTCCAATACCGACGTCACATTGCTGTTCTCCACATTCGTCCTGTGATCCTTGACCATAGTATACGGCTGCATCACGTAAGAACGGATCTGATTGCCGAATCCAATCTCCTTTACTTCACCGCGGATATCCGACACCTTCTCCGCCTGTTCCTGTTCCTTCAGAAGCTTAAGCTTCACCTTCAGCATCTGCATGGCTTTCTCCTTATTGTGATGCTGAGAACGTTCATTCTGACACTGTACCACAATCCCTGTCGGAAGATGCGTGATCCGGATTGCCGAGGAAGTCTTGTTGACATGCTGCCCTCCCGCTCCGCTCGCCCGGTAAGTATCGATCTTCAGGTCGTCATCCGCGACCTCGATATCGATCTCATCTTCAATATCGGGAACCACATCACAGGACGCAAAGGAAGTCTGCCGCTTTCCGGCCGCGTTGAAAGGGGATATCCGCACCAGTCTGTGGACTCCCTTCTCAGACTTCAGATACCCGTAGGCATTCTCTCCGTTTACTTCGAACGTCACTGCTTTTGTCCCTGTGATATCCCCGTCCAGGTAATCCAGCACCTGAATGGAAAATCCTTTCCTCTCGCACCAGCGGCTGTACATCCGATACAGCATGCTCGCCCAGTCGCAGGACTCTGTTCCGCCTGCTCCTGCGTGAATCGTGACGATCGCGTTGCAGGAATCATATTCACCGGACAGCAATGTACGGATGCGGATCTCTTCGAACATAGTCTCAAACCCGCCGATCTCCTCCTCGATCTCCTTGACCATAGAAGCGTCGTTGTCCTCATACCCCATCTCGATCAGAAGCTTGATATCCTCATAGGATGCATAAAGCGCCCGAATGGTCTCCGCCATTTCCTGAAGACTCTTTAATTCCTTCATATATCGCTGGGACTCCTCCGGATTATCCCAGAATCCCGGCTCTTCTATCTTTCGCTCTAATTCTTCTATCCTTCTCTCTTTGCCGGCGAGGTCAAAGTGAATCCCTCATCTCGGCAAGAGGTTCTTCATATGCGTTTAACAATGTCTTAAACTGATCTAATTCAACCACCTGATCACCTCTTTCTTATTATAATGCAGTCTGATCCGGCCATACATCACTTACGCCCGCAGCACTGCTTATATTTCTTACCGCTTCCGCACGGACATGGATCATTCGGATATACCTTCTTCTCCGCACGTTTCTTCGGACCACGTACTGCGGTGTCGTCCTTGTTCGTTCCCGTCACCTTCGCGACCTGCTCCCGCTCCACTTTCTGCTCAATCCTTACATGGAACAGGGCGCGAATCGTATCTGAAGCGATCGCCCTTGTCATCTCGTCGAACATCTCATAGCCCAGCATCTTATATTCAACCTTCGGATCTCTCTGACCGTATGCCTGAAGCCCGATACCCTGTCTGAGCTGATCCATATCGTCGATATGCGCCATCCATTTGGCGTCAATGACTTTAAGAAGGATCACACGCTCGATCTCCCGGACATGCTCGGCCTCCGGGAACTCGGACTCTTTCGCCTCATATGCCTTCGCCGCGCGTTCCTTCAGAAGATGCTTCAATTCCTTCTGTCCGATTCCCCGGACATCCTCCTCCGTAACCGCCGCGATTGGAATCGTATTGTGTATCGTCAGATTCAACTCCGCCAGATTCCACTCATCATAATCCTGATCCGGGCTGGTCACCATATCTACGATATTCTCCACATATTCATTCATCATATGGAAGATGGAATCCCGCATATTTTCTCCGTCCAGTACACGGCGTCTCTCTTCGTATATAATCTCCCTCTGCTCGTTCATAACCTGGTCGTAATCCAGCAGATTCTTACGGATTCCAAAGTTATTGCTCTCGATCTTCTGCTGAGCTTTCTCAATCGCTCCGGATAACATCTTGTGTTCGATCTGTTCGCCGTCTTCAACTCCCAATGCATTAAAGATACCCATCAGCCTCTCTGAACCGAACAGACGCATCAGATCATCTTCCAGGGAAATATAGAACCTGGACTCTCCCGGGTCCCCCTGCCGTCCGGAACGTCCGCGCAACTGGTTATCAATACGTCTGGATTCATGGCGCTCCGTACCGATGATCTTAAGTCCCCCTGCCTCTCTTGCCTCATCGTCGAGCTTGATATCCGTACCTCGGCCCGCCATATTCGTGGCGATGGTAACTGCGTCATGGACACCCGCCTCGGCTACGATCTCAGCTTCCATCTCATGGAATTTTGCGTTCAGCACGTTATGCTTGATTCCGCGGCGCTTCAACATACCGCTCAGCAATTCTGAGTTCTCAATGGTAATGGTACCTACCAGGACTGGCTGATGTCTTCCGTGAGCCTCCTCAATCGCGTCGCACACCGCGCGGAACTTTTCCTTCTGCGTCTTATAAACCGCGTCGTCAAGATCCTTACGGATAACCGGAAGATTCGTCGGTATCTCAATAACATCCATCCCATAGATCTCACGGAACTCTTTTTCTTCCGTCAGGGCCGTACCGGTCATACCTGCTTTCTTCACGAATTTATTAAACAGATTCTGGAATGTAATGGTTGCAAGAGTCCTGCTCTCTCTCTTCACCTTCACATGCTCCTTCGCCTCGATAGCCTGATGAAGCCCGTCCGAATATCGGCGGCCCGGCATGATACGTCCCGTGAATTCATCTACGATCAGGACCTCGTCCTCCTTCACCACATAATCCTTATCCCTGAACATCAGATTGTGGGCGCGCAGAGCCAGGATAATATTATGCTGTATCTCCAGATTCTCGGAATCGGCCAGGTTATCGATATGGAAGAACTTTTCTACTTTCTTCACTCCGTCTTCCGTCAGGTTGATATTCTTCTCTTTCTCATTTACAATAAAATCGCCCGTCTCTTCGATATCCTCTCCCATGATGGCGTTCATCTTACTGAATTCCCCGCTGGCTTCTCCCCGTTCCAACTGACGAGCCAGGATATCGCAGGCTTCATACAGCTTCGTTGATTTGCCGCTTTGTCCGGAGATAATAAGCGGCGTCCTCGCCTCATCAATCAATACAGAGTCAACCTCGTCGATAACGGCATATTTAAGCCCTCTCTGTACCAATTGTTCCTTATAGATAACCATGTTATCTCTCAGATAGTCAAATCCCAACTCATTGTTCGTCACATAAGTAATATCGCAATTATACGCCGCACGTCTCTCATCGTTGTCCATACTGTTCAGCACTACGCCTACTGTAAGTCCCAGAAATTCATGGATCTGACCCATCCACTCCGCGTCACGCTTCGCCAGATAATCATTGACGGTGACGATATGTACGCCTTCGCCCGGCAATGCATTCAGATAAGCAGGAAGCGTTGACACCAGCGTCTTACCTTCACCGGTACGCATCTCGGCAATACGCCCCTGATGCAGGATCACTCCGCCGATAAGCTGCACCCGGAAATGCCGAAGGCCGAGCGTACGCACAGACGCTTCTCTTACGGCAGCATATGCCTCCGGAAGGATATCATCCAGCGTCTCCCCTTCCGCAAGCCTCTTCCTGAATTCTCTGGTCTTATTCTTAAGCTCACTGTCCGACAGTTTCTGCATCTCCGGCTCTAACGCCTCCACCGCATCCACGATGGGATAGATTCTCTTCAACTCGTTTTCACTATGTGTTCCGAATATTTTCTGTATTAAACCCATATTGATTAAAGCTCCTTGTCAGTAATTATGGTCGCAGTACAACCACTTTATTCCTCATTTTAGCACTATCCCGTGTGCAATTCAACTAATTTATAAAGTGTTCACAAACTATTAAAGACATCTATCGGAATCTGCAGACCTCTTTATAGGGTATCTCTCCACCGAAAAGGTCAAGCGCGCTTCCTATTGTAAAGTCAATCTGTCCCTCCGAAAGGATACGTAATCGTTCCAGATCATCAAGGTTTCCAATTCCTCCCGCATATGTAATCACATTCTTTTTATGTCTGCTTAACAGCCGAACCAGCTCTTCTTCGATCCCGGACGCTTTCCCTTCCACGTCCACACCGTGAACCAGGAACTCATCGCAATACCCCGAGATCTCTGTAAGGAGAGCCTGAGTCAGCTTCACTTCGGTAAACGTCTGCCAGCGGTTCGTTACGATATAATATTCTCCATCTCTCTTTCTGCAGCTTAGATCAATCACTACATGCTCTTTTCCCACAGCCCGGCACAAGCTCTCCATATTCTCCCAGTGTATGATTCCGTCCCGGAATACGTAGGAGGTGACGATCACATGGCTTGCTCCTGCTTTCAGATATTCTTCGGCATTATCCGCCGTTATGCCTCCCCCCATCTGGAGTCCCTGGGGATACGCCGCCAATGCCTTCATCGCCTGTTCCTTCGTCTTCCTATAATATTCGGAAGAGGGCGGATTCAGAAGAATCACATGTCCGCCCTTAAGTCCGTCCTTCTGATACAGCCGCGCAAAATAATCTGCCTCCTGCGCCGCCTGGTAATTCTCTACCGCCTGGTCATCCTGATCCGTAAGGCTTCCCCCCACAATCTGCTTCACCGCCCCGTTGTGTATGTCAATACATGGTCTGAACCTCATAACCTTCTCCTTCCCTCTTCATCCACTTACCGGTAAATATATCTGCTTGTTTCCTGCAATCCTCTGCTTTTCTTATTCCGGAAAATCCAGTCAGATAATATCTTCTATACAACTTCTATACTACTTCTATACTACTTCTATATTACTTCTATTTACTTAGATTCACTATACTTATCGGAAATAATCTCGTAAAATTAAGCCGTTTCCCCTGCCAAGGCGGCGAGGATGATCTAGCCGTTATGGATATTGTAACCTGATGCAAAGAGAAAAAAATTGCCAGCAGCATGAAAAGAGCCATTCTGCAAGCAGAATAGCTCTTTTTCTATCACACATAATAACAGTTATGCCACAGTGCTTATTTTTTGGTAAAGCAGGGGATAAGCCGCCCTGCTAGATCCTATTTCTTAGTTATTGGATTACTTCATCCATGTACAGATTTTTCCTAGAACTCACCTGTCTTTGGAGATTTTCCAATTGTAGATGCTGCCTTAACCTTAACATCTTTGCTAGTTGTGTTCTTGTTAGTATTAACTACCTTAATATTGCCTTTGTCGTCTGTAATTGGCTTGCCAGCTTTGTCGAGAGCGATAACCTTATTGTTAGACATAACCTTAACGATACCGATTGGTGAAAGGCTCTTGAAGTTTACTGTAATCCAAGCATCGCCGCCTACTGACTGAACAGTTGCAGGAATTGTCTCCCAAACACCTGTAGTTACATCATAATGAAGAACATAGACTGTATCGCCGATACCTAAATCATTTTTAGCAACCAGATCCCCAACATTAATCTGCTGAGTCATACCATTAGGAAATCTCTTCTTGAATTCTTCATCTGTCATTTCTGCGCCGCCATTGTTCCAAGTAGCTGTCAAATCTGCAGTAGCCAATACAACAGCTTCTACATCGCCTGCTGGAATGACATAACCATTCTTCTTAAAGATATCAAGTCTTTCCTCATTGCTTTCGCCGTTTGCACGGAAAACATCAAGAACTGCATTAACTTCATCCTCGATAGCCTTGATCTGATCTGTTGTAAAGGAAGCCACAATTTGCTCATCCGTAAGATCTGTATCTGGGTATTTTGCTCTGTATTCATCAACATATTTCTGCTGAATCTCGTACAATGTACCATCTACAACATTATCCATGTTGACACCATAATCACCGTTTGGATTAGCATTTGTTACAGCATCGATTCCGTTAGTACCAACTAAGTTATCATCATCAATACTATAGTCCGCCATTACAGTCATGCTCATGCCTAAGCAAAGGGCAGACGCTGTTACTAAAGCTACTATTTTTTTCATTTTCATTTCTTGTTTACTCCTTCCTTTTTCTGTTACTTTGTGTGATTATATATTAAAGCTTTGTTTGCTTTAATACCATTACTTTTAGACAAGCCTATTCTCTTGTCGCATTCACCATCCATCTCTGACTGGGTGAATCTCCTATACAGGTAGAGAGTGTTAAAATCCCTGTCTCCTGTGTTACATTCACTTCAGGATTGACATGACCGTCGATCGAGCTTTTCAGTTCGTCCAGATATGTCTGAAAATCCTGGGGAATCGAAAAATTATAATTTCCCAATAAATACCGATCATCAAATGCAACTGCTGCAAATATGCGGTATTTCAACGTTTGATCCGGTAAATAAATGTATACATACGGATTATTGTTAAAGAACTCCTGATCTTCATATTTATGAAGGTCTGCAAACATGCTGCCATTTTTCATATTATGTCCATACACGACAGTTACCGGATCCGAAAAATCTTTTGCATTGTACTTCTCCACGTAAATCGTTCCGGGAAGCCCTTCTGACTTGTCAATCGTATGGTTCAGATAATATGCATCATCTTCCGTCTCGCTTCTCAAAATCGGGTAGTCCACATTTGTGCCCGGAATCCAGATCCATGCGTAAATATCCGGATTTTCGGCCTGTGCCGCCGCAAAGTCTACTTTCCGGAACATCGGGTCATCCGCGTCCACGGCTACCGTGTCTTTTAGTTTATCGTATTGTTCCTGAATCTTATCCGGGTCGGCTTCCTTCGCCTTCTCTTCGGCTACTTCCGCTTTCTGGCCCGAATTATACAGATAGAACCCTATTCCTCCTCCGGCTCCCGCCAGCAATATGACTGCCGCTATTATAATGATGATTTGGTTCTTGCCCATCCCTGTTTTTCGTCTTTTTCCTCTTTCGTCCTGCTTTCGCATGGGTATCTCCTTAAACTCCTTTCCTTTTCTTTTCATTGTATAAACTTACAATCTCTACGAAATTTCTTTATAAAAATAATCGATAATAGTTGCCTTTAGCTGATCAATATTTGGAATATACTGCAAATGTTCGTCCTGCATTATCGCTTCCCCAGGTATTGTTGTCATATCCTCCGCATTCAGAGACATCCCCAGTATTTCCGGTACCAGGTAGGCGATGTCTTCCGGCGTAATATTGGTACACATATCCTCCTGTAAGCTGTTATATACGGTAAGCGGAAGAGAAAGATCATTTTTCACTGTTTCCTTCGCCTTCGCAAAATAGTTCGTGATATACTGTTTCTGACGGTTTAACCGCCCTATACTACTTCCGTCGACGCCGCAATCTCTGGCCTGGATATACTCCCTTGCCATATCTCCTTCCAGATGTATGGTTTCACCGGAATGATAAGTCCTGGCACCGCCTTCTACATCTTCCAATACCTGAACGTCTACACCGCCGACCGCATCATTCAAGACCGGGATTGCCGCGAGATTAATGGAACAATACCTCTGAATCGGAACCTGGTAAAGCAATTTGGATACTGTTTCTACCATCAGCTCACAAGCCTGTGTAGCGTTCTGTCCATAAGCATGCTGCGTTGTAATCTGCATATTAGTTTCTTCAATGTATTTTCCACCTCTCCCAACAACTTTAATTGTTGTAACGGTATCTCTGGGAATGGCCAGAAATCTAATCTTTCCACTCTCAACATTGATGCTGACCACGATAATCGCATCCGCCAAACCAGCGCTGCCATTTGCCAAATTCGCCGCTTCCCGCCTTGATTCAATCGGTGTTTCCTTATCAATCCCTAAACACAGGAAATTAATCACATCTTCATTGTACTGGTATTTTTTTCCATTATATGTAACAAATAAACCTACATCGTCATCTTCTGATTCACCATTTGAAGTAACTTGTGTCTTTAAATTTTTCCCCCCCTGTGCACGTAAATAGAAGAAGCTTCCCGTCAGACCTGTAATTATGACTACCAAAGCAGTCACCACGCATAACACGACCTTCTTCCATCTCTTCATTGCCAGGAACCTGTCAAAGATGCCTTTCGATCTTTTTGATCTTCTTAAGCTTTTCGAAGGATTTCTTGAATGTCTGCTCTGCTTATGAGGCCTGTCTTCAAAATCATCTTCATACAGGATTTCCGTAATATACTCGGAATCCAGATCATCAAACGGTCCCTGTGTCCCGACAAAATTCTGGGGATTTCTCTCCTTATGGGAAAAATGTTTCTTTTTCTTCATAAATTCCTCCACATCATTTTTTAGGACATGTTGTTTGTTTTTATACTAAAATTATACTGTATTATTTTGAAATGTCAAGTGGAAAAAAGATAAAATTTCTTATGAAAATCTTATCCTTATACCATATGTAGTTCAAACGGTCTATTTTAGGGCGTTTGAGCAACTATCAAATAAATAAAAAAGAGTTACTTTTCTGTCGAATTCTTCGTCTTTGAAAAGTAACTCCCCGGTTTATGTCTTCAATTTATCTGTTTTTTTCGGTGCCTCGATCTGTATTGTTATTGGTGTCGTTTCCGTCCAGGGCATCACCTATATCGTCTGCTCCGTCACGTACGTCATCACCGATCTCATCAGCTATATTTTCATCGTCATTTCGGTTGTTATCTGTACCGTCTGTCGCGTCATTCATATTGTTGTCATCCCTGTTATTTCCATTATTATTGTTATTTTGGTTATTATTGCTATCTGTGGCTGCATTGTTATTAGCCGCGTTATCATCGGCATTTCCATCGCTGCCGCAGGCCGTTATGCCAAGCATAACGCTTGTGCACATTAAGATTAGAACAACTTTTTTCAACTGTTTCATGTTTTAACTCTCCCTTTCACTTATTTATTATCTATAATCAAGTATAACTTGTTACCAGTAATATTTACATATAAGAAAAATAGTATACTTTCCGGCAGATAATTGACTATGGGAGTTCGTGTTAAAAATATCAAAATTTTCCAAAAACCGTACAAATGTAGTAAAAATGTAGTATATTTAACGCTTTTGATCAGGCAGTCAGCCTTCGCATCTCTGATTCGGCCGAATCGTAAGTGGCGTGAGCGTAATAATTCAGCGTCATATTGATATTCGAGTGTCCCATAATGTACTGCAGCGCTTTAGGATTCATGCCCGCATCAGCCAGGCGTGTACAAAACGTATGCCGGAATGTGTGGGGACTGATATCCGGTAATTTCTCGTCATGGTTTTTATTATACTTTTTCACCAGACCTCTCAACATACTTTCATAGTTCGCCGCTACTTTGGGCTGACCGTCTTGTTTGAGGAACAGGAAATTGTGATATCCGGATATAGAGACAGATTCTATTTTTCCGCGGTTTTCTATTACATTTTTGAATGCCTGATAGACTTTTTCGCTCATCGGTATCTGCCGGATGCCGGTTTTTGTCTTAGGGACTTCGACGTAGTAGCCGTTAGAAGTATCTTTCATCAGTTGGTGATCCACGTGTATAATTCTGTTTTCCAGATCTAATTCTTCGGTAAGTCCGCAAAATTCAGAGATACGAAGACCCGTACCTAATAATATGATCAACTCATCCACATATTTTTGATAAACCTTATCACTTCGGGCAAAGGTGAGCAGATTCTCTTCTTGTTCTGCTGTCAGGGCTATTTTCTGTACACTATTATCTTTTAAGATCGTACTCAAAGCAAAGTTAAAAGGATTCTTACGGATACAGCATTCTTCAATAGCTGTGCAAAACACAGCTTTCAGAGAGCATTTGTAATTATTGATCGTTTTATACGCATAGCCGCTTTCATCCATTCTCAATACCCAGTCCTTGGCGTCGGACATTCTTACGCTGTCGATACTCTTGGTGCCCAGAGGATCATTTTCCAATAAATTCAATAAACATTGGCGGCCTTTTTCCGTATTTCTCCGGACATTCCTCCTATATTCCATGTATTTTTTGTAGAGCTGGCAAACTGTCATCTTCTTTCCGATGATATCAATTCCGTCATCAAGGTCTTTCTGAATTTCTTCTATCCTTTCCCTTAATGGCAGGCTGTCACGTTTCCCTGCGGGTGTTTTATCTGCGGCAGTCAAACGCCAGGCATAAACGAATCTCACTTTCCCATAGAAGTCTGTATACTTATATACATACCGCCCATCTTTTCTCTGACTTTCTCCGATCCTTAAAATACGCCCTTTGTTATCGCGTCTCTTTTCTGACATAATTTGAATCCCCTTTCTTAACAACTTTTATCTGTCTGCTTCCTAAACCCTGTTCTTGATTATAATTTTCAGAATCCCCGGTGTAAATCTGTGTTTCTTCTATATATATGTGTTGCAGTAAATAAGACTAAAACAAACAGACAAGTAGTAAATTAGGCGTACAATTCCATTTTCAGCCCATAAAAGGGCATAAAAGGGCGAATTATTTTCTATGGCATTTTCATTTAACAATGCTTTTAGTATAAAAGAAAACAACATGTCCTTAAAAATGATGTGGAGGAATTTATGAAGAAAAAGAAATATTTTTCCCATAAGGAGAGAAATCCCCAGAATTTTGTCGGGACACAGGGACCGTTTAATGATTTGGATTCCGAGTATATTACGGAAATCCTGTATGAAGATGATTTTGAAGACAGGCCTCTTAAGCAGAGCAGACATTCAAGAAGTCCTTCGAAAAGCTCAAAAAGATTAAAAAGATCGAGAGGCATCTTGGACAGGTTCCTGGCAATGAAGAGATGGAAGAAGGTCGTGTTATGCGTGGTGACTGCTTTGGTAGTCGTAATTACAGGTCTGACGGGAAGCTTCTTCTATTTACGTGCACAGGGGGAGAAAAATCTCAAGACAAAAGTAACCGCAAACGGTGAATCTACTGATGACGATACAGGTTTGTTCGTTAAATATAAAGGTAAGAAATATCAGTATAACGAAGACGTAATCAACTTCCTGTGCCTTGGGATTGATAAAGATACTCCCATCGAAGCGCGTCAGGAGGCTGAGAAGCTGGCAAATGGAAGCGCAGGCCTGGCGGATGCCATCGTCCTGATCAGTATTAATGTAGAAAGCGGAGAGCTTCAGCTTCTGGCGATTCCCAGGGATACAGTCACTACGATTAAAGCGGTGAATGAAAACGGGAAATTTATCGGTGAAGCAGAACAGCAGATTACTTTACAGCATGCGTATGGGCAGAATGCTACACAGGCCTGTGAGCTGATGATAGAAGCTGTGTCAAAGCTGCTCTTCCAGGTTCCGATTCAAAGATACTGTTCCCTCAGCCTCGCGGCAATCCCGGTTCTGAACGATGCGGTCGGGGGCGTAGACGTCCAGGTATTAGAAGAAGTGGAGATCGGCGGGAAGACATATAATCCCGGCGAAACTGTTCATCTGGAAGGTGACATGGCTCGGGACTATATACAAGAAAGAGACTGTAACGTCGTAGGAAGCAGCATGGGGCGTCTGGATCGGCAGAAACAATATATCACCAATTACTTTGCAAAGGCAAAGGAAACTGTGAAAAATGACCTTTCTCTTCCGCTTACAGTATATAACAGCCTGCAGGAGAATATGTGTACCAACATTACACCGGAGGATATCGCTTATCTGGTGCCGGAATTACTGGGAATGTCCCTGAGTGCAGAGAATATGACTACGATCCCCGGGGAAGCTACGCTGGCGGAGAACAGTCTTCTGGAGTATCACGTAAATACGGAATTGCTGAAAGAAGTTGTAATTGACTCTTTTTATGAAGAAATCCCGTAAAAAGTTTAAAGTTCATCCGGTATAAAGGGTGAGCAGCAAGAAAAGCAGATGCTAAGATAAAACCTATATATAACCTTGAATATAACTTATACATAAGTAAGAAGTTATAGGTATAAAGGAAAGGAGTTAAGAAGACACAATGCGAAAGCAGGATGAATTTGAAGGAACGAGAGGGAAACGGCGCAAGAAAGGGAAGGGCGGGAATAAGATCCTGATCATCGTACTGGCGCTGGTATTGTTGGCAGGAGCCGGAGGCGGCGTGGGGTTCTACATATATAACTCCCAGCAGAAATCAAAAGCTGCCGCGGAAGACGCGAAAAAAGCCGACCCGGATAAAGCCCAGGAACAGTATGACAAGATGAAGAGCACGGTTTCCGTAGACGCGGACGACCCGATGCTCAGGAAGATAGACTTTGCGGCGGCGCAGGGAGAGAACCCGGATGTGTACGCATGGATCTGGGTCCCGGGAACGAATGTGGATTATCCGATCCTGAGAAGTGAATCAGAAGACGACGCTTATTATCTGAATCATACGATAGACGGATTGGAAGGTCTTCCCGGAACAATCTATACCGAGAAGTACAACGCGAAGGACTTTACAGATCCGGTAACCGTAATATACGGACATAACATGAAGAACGGCAGTATGTTTGCGGATCTCCACAAATATGAGGATAAAGAATTTTTCGACAATAATCCTTACATATACATATATCTGCCGGATCAGGTATTGAGATACAGAATATTTGCAGCAGTTACATTTGACGACCGGTATCTGATGGGGAATTATAATTTCTTTTTCCCGGAAGATTTCCAGCGATATCTGGATGAACTGAAAAGTTCCATCGACGGGAATGTCAACACGGAAGTGAATGTAACGCAGGAGACAGGAATCATCACGCTCTCCACCTGTATCGGGGATTCCCCCAGCCAGAGGTGGATGGTAAATGCGACGAAAGAATAAGCCGCACCTATTTCTAACGATATTAAGGCATATATGGCTTTAATATATAATCACACAAAGTAACAGAGTAGGAAGGAGTAAACAAGAAATGAAAATGAAAAAATTAGTAGCTTTAATAACAGCGTCTGCCCTTTGCTTAGGTATGAGCATGACGGTATTCGCAGCTAACAATCCGAGTCCTGACAATGACGATTTGCAAATATGGAAGGGATCCGATGTAATGACGGGCACCACAAAGCCAGGTGTTGGACTTAATGAGGAAGGTGCTCGGCTTGATGTAAATCCTCTCAGTACATCATTAACTGACATCGAAGATCACTATATCCAAAAATTCCTGGACGCGAATGACAGCGATAAAACAGTAGGGGAACTTACACCTGCTGAGAGAGCGACAATACTGAGTTATAAAGCTGTAAAGGATAACGTTGAAAAAGCTTATGCGGAAGTTGTAGATAATCTCTGGAACAGCCCGGAAGGCAGAAGAAACATGAAGGAAGCTTTCGCTGAGAACGGTTATAACATCAAAGACGGTCAGACACCTGTTGTAATTGCTGCCGGCAATCTGGTTCCACGTGATAAAAATGGTAATTTAATTACTGACTTCGACGGCGAGCCTTTCTATCAGCAGTTTTATATTGGCCAGGAAGAAGCTGGCGTAGGCGTAGGCGACTGGATCTATGTTCTTCACTACAACGTAGAGAACAATACATGGGAAGTAATTGAAGCTCAGGTACAGGAAGATCCGACTGGTCACAGCATGTATGTCAATGTAGAGTTCAAGAACGGTTTATCACCAGTTGGTTTCATCAAAGTAATGCAGAATGGTGTAGCTGTTAAAGTTGATAAGAATGGTGTTCCGGTAAAAGACAAGGACGGCAACGTTCAGGTAGTTAACAAAGGCACCACAACAACAACGAAAGCTCCTACAAAGGCATCTTCAGCAGTTACTGGAAAATCTCCAAAGACAGGTGAATTCTAAGCATTCTCTGCATATTGGAAAATAGTAGCAGTTTAGTAACTAAGAAATCTAATCTAGCAGGAAAGCTTAATCCTGCTTCATGAAAAAATAAGCGATATGGCATAACTGTTATTATGTGTGATAGAAAAAGAGCCGTCCTGCTTGGGCGGATGCCCATAAGGAAGTAAATAGAATTTCCGGAAAAACCGGCATGGCAGAGGTCACGCCGTTTTTTCTGTCAGTAGTTCCGGTTTGGCAAGTGGAATCCGGATTTTCCCCACATAGGTAAAATAGACTTCAATCGTGACATGTTTCTTCCCGCCGATCTTCTCTGGGCTGTGGATCACAATCTTTTCAATCAGCTCATTTACCGTAGCGGCGTCCAGCTCCTGCAAATCGGAATACCTGTCGGCAAGCTGGAGGAAACGCCCCACATCGGCAATCTGTCTGGCTTCATTTTCAATTTCTCTCTCCAGCGAAGCTGCAAGCTGCTGAATTTCCGCCTGCTCCGCTTCATACTGTGCCGAAAGTTTTTGAAAGCGGAGGTCGCTCAGCTTGCCAAGAACGGAATCTTCATAAAGCCTTTGGATGATCTTGTCCAAATCCTCCATGCGCTTCTGCGCCCCGGAGAGGGCTTTCCGCTTCTGTGCCAGTTCCGCCTTCCGGCTGGCTTCGTCCTGCGCCAGCATTTCCTGGGTGAAATCATCCCGGAACAAGCGCACATAGGTCAGCGTCCCCTGAATACATTCCAGAACCCGCCTATAAAGCGTGACTTCCCGGATGTAGTGGATTTTACAGGAACCTGTATTGCTCTTATAGTTGGAGCAGACAAAATGATCCTGTGAATCATCCTTGTAGGTGTTGCAGGTACAGTAATAGAGCTTCGCACCGCAGTCGGCACAGTAGACAAGTCCGGAGAAAATGCTGGTTTTCCCTGTCTTTGTCGGCCTGCGCTTGTTGGCTCTTAACACCTGTACCCGTTCCCACTGTCCACGTTCAATAATCGCCGGCTGCGTATCTTCAAATACCCTCTGGTTTTCTTTCGGGTTTTCCATCCGCTTCTTGAATTTGAGGGATTTGGTATAGGTCTTGAAGTTGACGGTACAGCCAGTATATTCCGGCCGCTCCAGTATTCCAGCGACAGACTTCGCACACCACTGGTACAGGTTATCCGGCATGGACCATCCTTTCTGTCTGGCGTTATACGCAGTAACCGTCAATACCCTGTCGGCAGTCAGGATTTTTGCGATCTGCATGGGGCCTTTGCCCGCAATGCATAGGTCAAAGATACGCCGCACCACCTTTGCGGCTTCCTCGTCTACAATCCATTTCTTTTTATTCTCCGGGTCTTTGATATATCCGTAGGGCGGATTGCTGGCGATATGTTCCCCGGCTTCTCCGCGCATTTTTACGACTGCCCGGATTTTTTTGCTTGTGTCCTTTGCGTAATAATCGTTAAATACGTTTTTGAACACGGCGAAGTCGTTTTCGCCCTTTGCGCTGTCCACATCATCGTTGATGGCGATAAACCGGACATCGTAGGCGGGGAAAATGAAATCCTGTAGCCGCCCCATATAGGAATATTCCCGGCCCAGACGGGACAGGTCTTTGACAATCAGGGTAGAAACCGAATAATCTTCCACATATTTCATCATTTCCTGAAATCCGGGCCTTTGAAAATTCGTTCCTGAGAATCCGTCGTCCACGAAAAACATGGGATTGCGGAATCCGTGTTCCGCCGCATATTTGGACAATAACGCCTTTTGGTTGGTGATGGAATTGCTCTCCCCATCAAGAGCATCGTCCTGACTTAGACGGCAATATAACGCTGTGATCTTATCTGGCTGCTGGTTCATAGTAGCTCCTTTCCTCCCGTATATCGGGATAACAGCCAGGTAAACGGTTGCCTATATTATAACGTGCCGTTCCTCTTTTTTCAGCAGCTTTCATTCGGTTTCCTCCAAATTTCCTGCCATGATACGGCGCAGCTTGTCCAGTACGCTTTCCGCCTCTCCCTCCGTATAATGGGGGATGACATGATAGACCGTATTCCCTTCAACGGCAATCATTTCTTCTGTGCTGAAATCAAACTCGAAAACGCCGTCTTTGAAATGCTCTGCCACACGCTCGGCAATTTCAGGTTTCAGATTTTTTGGAAGTTTGCTTAAATCCACAGGCTTACACAATCCCATCACGCTCCTTCCTTGCAGGCAAAATATTCAGCGTAATGACCGCCGGACGGCCAAGCCCCTGTTTTTTACGGATGATTAGACCGTTGCGTTCCAATTCCTGAAATGCCCTAGTCGCCACCTGCCTGCTCCTATGTAGTTTTCCTTTTGCTTCTTCCAGCGTAAAGTAGAGACGAATCCGCCCGTCCGGTTCTATGTATCCGTTTTCTCTGGAAATACCCGCCCGGTCTAAGAGCAGGGCATACAGTACCTTTGCATCGTTGGATAAGTCCATCGGCACCAGAAAACGAGGAAACGGCAGATAGGGCGGTACGCCGCTGTCCTCTTTGTAAGGCATCAAAAAATCATTTTGCATTATGTACTCCTTTCCATCAATCCCTCCCTGATTGATTGGATTGATATTGACTTTCTTGTTATTAACTTTTTCTCTTTAATTTCCGTCTAAATATGGGCCGTCAAGGCCGTCTGGAAATCCGCCGCCGGAAAGAGAGGAACAGGGCTGCCCGGAGCGTCAGGTTTTCCAGTCTCTGAAAATCCAGTATTGGAGAATCCCATATAGGTGGAAATGGCAAAAGCGGTAAATTGGCAAAGTAGAAACCAACACCTATCTGGGGAAATCCCGTTTAGGTTAAAATCGTCCTGCGGACAGTTAAAAGCAGGTTTTAGAGGGGAGCAGGGGATTTATCCCTCATACCCGTTGACCGCAGCCTGAAACGCCAATAATCTCAAGGCTTTTTTGCTTCTAATTGTCCGCATTGGAGCCGCCTTTTCCTGTCGCTGGCTGTTTTCTGTCTGCGGTGGACTTTCTTTGCACAGAGTTTACAGTATTTTGCCCGGTTGGAACCGGGAAGGAATGATTGGCCGCAGACCACGCAGCGTTTTAATTCCTCCCGGAACAGCAGCGCCGTTTCCAGCGGTCCGTCCAGCGGCAGGACAGCGCAGCGGAACCATTTGCAGAGAAGCGAATAGGAAATACTCTGGACGCAGACACATTCCTCCCCGTTGTCCAGAAGAATACAGTTTCCGTTATCGTAGTTGCAGCACTCGTGTACCAGTTTACGCATCCGGCGGTACTGCGGATAATTCATTACTGGAATCTGATTGTGGATAAAAACGCCTCCTTCCTACCGTAAAAAAATATCCCTCTACTATACAGTTCATTTTTGGGGCAAAATGACGGGGGTATTTTGCAAATTTCACAAAAAATTCATAATTGCCGTGTTCGGGTAAGCGGTTATAAAATAAACCCCTCATATATCCGTACATTTTTAAGAGGAAAGTTGCCGTCTGCATAAAAATTTGTCAAAAAAATCCGCCGCAGTTGTTCCTGCGACGGATTTTCTATGGAGCAGACAGATATTCAAATTTATACCCGATTCCGGCAACACTCTCAATATAATTTGGCAGATTGGGTTCAAACCTTAGTTTCTTCCGAAGTTTGCTCACATGGTTATGGATTGCCTTCCTTGAATAGAAATTATAATCCTCTTTCCAGACTATATCGGTAATCAATTCATAAGTAAAAACACGCTTTGGGTTGGCAGCCAGTAATGCCGGTATGTCAAATTCTTTGCCTGTCAGAGAGATAACTCGCTCCCGGACTCTTACAATACGGTGCTCCAGGCAAAGATAAAGTTCGCCTTCCTGTATTTCTGTCAGGACATTTTTGATTTTTGTAGGTGAAGCATGATAAGAATCACGAACAAATTTAGGGGAACTCTCTTGCCCCGTTTTAAAAACACGGGGCAGGAACGGATGTGGGTAAGAAACAAATCCTCCGTTGCAAACCTAAACACACTTGCCCATATCAGTCTTTTGGCTGTTGCCATTGCTGCAGTTACTGGCAATTCCGGTCAATCCTACCGCAAGCTAAAATCTTTAAAACGGACTGCCTGACTTTTGTAACTGAATATTCTCTGATTTTCGTAGGTTTTGGACTTACGTTAGCTTTGTTATGCCTAAAAAGCGTCTTCCCTCAACATTAAAAGTCTAACAGCCAAATCTCATCTTAAAATCAATGCGTTTTGCTCTTCTCTATCAACTTTATTTCAAGATTTTTACCATTATTTTGAATCTTCAACAAAATACATAATTCTCCGTATCAGCTCCGGGATATTTACCGGGGAGATGATATAGTCGTTCACGCCCTCATGCCGATATTCATATTCCGTGGCAAGGTCGCTGTTCTCGGTGAGGATAAAGAACGGCAGAAGCCGGACAGGGGGATTCTTCATTTGGAACATCCCCTCCACCCGCCGCAGCGCATGAAACAATTCCATTGCTGTACCGTCCGGCAGTTCCACATCACACAAAATCAGTTCTATTTCCTTATCCTCAAAAATCCGGCGCTTAGCGTCTGCAATCGAGGGAACCAGAATCAGGTCAAAGCCCTTTTGCAGCATAGTAGCCCGCAGCACTCCGGCGCTGGTATCTTCCGCATGGACAAAGAGCAGCTTGTGAAAAGTCGGGGCCTTTTCGCCAGATAACTGCCGGTAGGCGTATTCCACCAGCATATCCTGTAGCAGCATCCCTTTCATTTTGTCCATACACAGCGTCGCACCCCGTTGCTTGGCCTCCTGTTCGTAGTCCTCTTTATCATGGCAGGACACCAGAATAAAAGGCAGTTCCTTGTCTGCGGCCCGCACCTCGTCCAGAAAGTCCATGCCGGAACCGTCCGGCAGGTCGAGATCACAGCAGACCACCAGCGGCATTTCCTCTTGGATGGCGGCCCGCGCTTCTTTCAGCGTACAAGCCGTTTTCACCGGGTAACCGCGGTGCTGTAAGTATTTTTGCAGACACCATGTATAGGTGTCGCTGTCGTCGATCAGCAGTATCTTTTTCATGTGTCCTCACCCCCAATATTGATTTACCACAAGTATAAACTACAAATGTTACACAAATGTCCGAGGTGCCTTTGATTTCGACAAAAAAACAGGCTGAATTGTTACAAAGCTCGGACATTTCAAAAATTTTTTGAGAAATAGCGAAAAAGCGGGGCAGCATACGCCGCCCCGCCGATCCCATACGGTTATTCCATCGCCCGCATTTGTTCAATCAGGGATTGTTTTTTCTGTCTGCGGATTGTCCATACAGACAAGATCAGCTCCATTCCAAACAATACCAGAATGAACAGGCCCATTTCCAAAACCGGGAATTTGTAAGGCACTACATTTCCGGCAAAAGCACCTACACTCATTTTTCTGCAAGCAAAGATGGAAGCCGGAAGCCCAACGATCAGCGTCGCCAATGTTGCAAAGAGCGCATAGCACAGCCCCTCACAGATGTTCATTTTACATAGCTGTTTTTGTGTTAGGCCGATAGAACGCAGAATACTGTTTTCCTGCTTTCGGGCTATCTGGTTAGAGAGTGTCGTATTGATAAGGTTGATAACGCCAAAGAGAAATACCAACCATGAAAGTATCTCCATACTGCCAAACGCAAAAGAATTTGTCATTTCTTCATATTCAATCACTGTATTGATTTCATCTAAGGCAATATTACTATGGCTGGCAACAATATTTTTCAATTCAGCTCCCACATAGTCTGTTTTTTTAGGGTCATTTACAATGCTCCATGAATAGTCAAAAGAGGTGATTTCCGGGTGCAGTTCGTGGAACAACGCTTCTGGTGCAAAAAGAGTTGCCCCATCTAAGTGCATCCTGTCATGTCCTGAATATACCTTTGCAGGAGCGTATAACCCCGATATGGTAACAGAAACGGATGGCTGTTCTTCTCCCAAAGAAATCTCAACCTTTGAACCAACACCCATATCCTCATTCTGCTTTAGCACATTATAGTCAATTACAATACTACGGGAATCTGTTGGCATGGTTCCCTCTGTCAGAGCCGCTTCAACTGCCGCATAATTCTGGTCGGTCAGCATATCGCACATACCACCAGCTTGATGAATCTCTGTTTTATAAGTTGCATGGAGAGATTGCCTGCTTGGAATTATATCTGTAACGCCATCAATAGATAAGATTTCCTGCTTTAATTCCTCATTCAATGGATTTCCCGCTGCCATAACCTTTTCTTCTGTCATTTCAGAATCCAAATAAATTTTATAGTCGCCGTCTGGGAAAAACTGTCTTGCAAGTGCCTCTGGTGAGCGCAGCAAAACAATGGAGGATACCACAAGCAGGATAATTCCGCCCAAACTCAATGAGGCTACAATAGCAACGGTCTTTTTTCGGTCACGCTTAAAATTTGCAATTCCCATTGAAACAGGATTGAGCTTGATATTCTTTTTCCGGCTGCGGATGTCCTTTTGCGCCGGGGTAAAACGGACGGCTTCAATCGGGGAAATCCCTGCCGCAATTTTTACCGGCTTACGGATGGAAACAGATACCATGATCCAACTGCTTATGAGTGTCAAAATAACCGTTGCCACATAGGAAACAGCGTTAAAACCCTTAGAAAACAGGAGAAAACCGCCACATATGCCCAACACTGTACCTATCACAATCCCGATACTGCCGAGTTTGCGTCCCTCCCGCTTTACAATCCGCTTGATTTGTTTTGGCGTTGCACCAATCGTCCGAAGCTGCCCGTAGCTCTGGATTTTGTCATTGATGGAGATACGGAAGATACTCTGGATCACAATATAGCCGCCGATCAGAACAATGGCAATCACGCTAGCCATCAGTGCAAAATCAAAGGATTTAGAAGCATAGGCAAAATACTTGCTGTTCATTTTGGGCATAGGAAGCTGATATTCCTCCGCAATCTCCCTGCAATAAGAGGTCATCAGTTCTTCGCCCAACTGGTCGCTGTTTTTGAAATGGGCATAGGCACGATACCCAGCCGGGTCAAACCCATCCCATTCTGTCAGGGCAGCGTTGGAAAGAATGATCGCGCAGGTATTTGCTTCTTTCTCATTTACGCTGTCCATAATGCCGGTAACGACATAATCACCATGAAAGCTCTCGGTGTCTAAGGTCACAGTGTCCCCGATCTTGGCATTGTTTCCATAGGTGGAAAGAAAGTATTCGCTTACGACAACTTCATTTGCTTTTTCAGGAACCCGACCCTCTAACAACTCCATCTGCACCTTGGTAATCTCCATCATTTGCGCGTCACAATACACATAGGACGCATGATAGCCCTGTTCCGAAAGTTCCTCACCCAGTATATAGTAGCCGCCTACGCGCTCAAACTCCGGCAGTCCTTTCAGGGTTTCAATGTCGTTTTCCTCTACGCCCAGCCAAACCGCCTCATAAGTATCGACAACCTGATTGCGCTGCATTTGTGTCAGGGAGGTAGACACAATTCCCGTAAAGCAGATTAGAAACGCCGCCAGCGCAACGGCAATCACCACCATCAGATTCCGGCGCTTTTCACTTTGTAAACTTTTCTTTGCCAGCTTCTTTGTAATAGCGCTGGTATCATTTTCAAAAGGCCATGTCATAGCCTGCCACCTCCTTACTCCACGATCTTGCCGTCCTCAATGCGGACAATCCGATCTGCAAGACGGGCTATGTCGTCATTGTGGGTAATCATCACAACGGTTTGCCGGAACTCCGCACTGGTGCGTTTGATAAGCCCCAGCACCTCGGCGCTGGTCTTACTGTCAAGGTTGCCGGTCGGCTCGTCGGCCAGCACAATAGCCGGTTTGGTAATCAGAGCGCGGGCAATCGCCACACGCTGCTGCTGTCCGCCGGAAAGATTGTTCGGCATATTTTTCAGTTTATCTTCCAGCCCCAGCAGGTGAACGATTTCGTCCAAAAACTTCTGATCCACCGTATCCCCGTCCAGCTCCACCGGCAGGACGATATTCTCATACACATTCAGGATGGGAACAAGGTTATAGTTCTGGAAGATAAAGCCGATGTTGCGGCGGCGGAAGATGGTAAGCTGTTCGTCGTTCATTTTCGACAGCTCTTTGTCCCGGACAATTACATTGCCGGAAGTAGGGGTGTCCAGCCCGCCCATCATGTGAAGCAGGGTAGACTTGCCGCTGCCGGAGGTTCCCACAACGGCCACAAACTCGCCGTCCTCCACGGAGAAGTTCACGCCGTCAAGGGCGCGGGTAATGTTCGGCTCTGTACCGTAATACTTTTTCAGGTCAATCGTCTGTAAAACGCTCATACTCAAAACTCCTTTCAAGGCTTTCTGCCTGTTGATAAGGGTATTGTAAAACCCAAATGTCCGCGAAATGTTACAGCGGCCAAAAAATTTCATTGAAAATCGGGGTGAAATGTTACAACGCTCGGACATTTCAAAAAAATTTACGGCGGGCAGCCGGAAATGGCCGTCCGCCGCGTTCTATTTTGTAGGCAGCATAATGGAAAATTCCGAACCCTTACCCGGCTCCGAAACCACTTTGATATAGCCGCCCTGCCGCGTTACGATCTCACGGGCCAGATACAGACCAATGCCCACGCCCTGCTGTTCGTGTACTTCTTCCTCACGATAGAAGCGCCGGAAGATGGCAGCCTGATTGCTTTCGGAAATGCCCTTGCCGGTGTCGGTCACTTTGATCTCCACATACATTTCCCACAGCACCACCGACACAGCGATTTTCCCGCCTGCCGGGGTGTACTTCACCGCATTGTCCAGCAGGTTAAAGAGGGCTTCGGATGTCCACTTGCTGTCATGGAAAACGGTCAAATCCTCCGGGCAATCCACGGACACGGCAATTTCCTTTTTCTCCGCTTCATACACAATCCCACTCATGGCCTGCGCCACGGTATCAAAGAGGCGGCCCGGCTTCTTATCCAACTGGATCACGCCTGTTTCCAGCCGGGAGGTTTTCACAAGGGCCTGAAAGAGAAAGTCCAGCTTATCCGTCTGGCTGCGGATTCCCCGGATAAAGTCGGTGCGCTCCGCCTCGGTCATAGGCTTTTCCAGCAGGGTGTCCGTCGCCATTTTCAGATTGCTTACCGGCGTTTTCACTTGATGGGAAATATCCGATACAAGGGTCTGCAACTCCTGCCGTTCCTCGTCCACCCGGCGGCGGTTCTCCTGCATGATCTGGTAAAGCCTTGCCAGCCGGTGTCCGATTCTGGCAAGCTGGGTTTCGCTGTCCTCTGGCCGCTGGGGTGCTTCATTTCCGGCGATCATGTGGTCTAAAGTCTGGCACAGGTTAGCGGTAAACTGCGACAGCCGCTTTCCAAACGCCTGCGTCAGTACAAAAATCCCCACAAGGGCGCACAGTAGCAGCGCCCCGCCAGTCAGCAGCACCGCCGTCTGTTTTGTCACAAGAAACAGGGCTATGGTGATCCCGGACATGGAAAGGACAAGTCCTATTGCCACCAGGCTAAACAGCCGCTTTACCGATAGGTTTTGAAACTTCATTTTGCCTCGCCTCCCGTCCATTGATAACCCATGCCGTAAACGGTCTTGATGTAGGGCGCGCCGCCGTCGGATTCGATCTTGCTGCGAATCCGGCTAATGGAGGTTGTCAGGGTGTGTTCGTCTACAAACCTTTCGTCTATATCCCACAGCTTTTCCAAAAGCTGCCCACGGGTCAGCACTTGCCGGGGATTTTTACGGAACAGATTCAGCATTTTATATTCCATCGGGGATAGGGTCAGGGGCTTGCCGTTTAAGGAAGCCGTCTGCTCCGAGAAGTCCAGAAACAGCCGCCCGTCGTCGTAAATGTCCTTGGCCGGTTTGTGGTGTTCCAGCATGGCGAACATGGCTTTGATTTTCCGCTGCAAAGCTCCGATTACAAAGGGCTTTGTGATGTAGTCCACCGCGCCCACCTCATAGCCCCGTATCTGGTCGCTCTCCTGATCGTTGGCGGTCAGGAAAATCACGATGGTGTCCGGGTGCTGGGGCTTTATCAGCTTGCATAGCTCAAAGCCGTTCCCGTCCGGCAGGTTGATGTCCAGCAGCACTAAATCAAATTCCCACTGACGGATAGCTTCGGCTGCGGTTCTGGCATTTAGGGCAGAAGTCACGCCGTAGCCGTCTGCGGTCAGGTTATAGTCTAACATCTTATTCAAAAAACTGTCGTCCTCGACAATTAAAATCTGCTTCATATCCTCACTTCCCTTTCTTTTTTAGTTTTTTATAAATAATTCCTGGAAAAATAATGCTGAACAATAATAAAAGTACCATCAACGCAATCATTTCTTTTACCGGATAGCGGAAAGCGAAATAGGAAATCTGCATTTTCATATACCACTGCATGATACCAATCCCTAAATTTCCAAAACTCATAAGCAATCCACATAACAGTAACCAATAGAAAAGACCCTCTGTTACAAACATTCGATATTCTTGTTTTTTTGTCATCCCTACACGTTCCAGGATTTTACACTCCCATTGCCGAAGCATAATATCCGATATTCTTGTATTTGCGAAATTCATAATTCCTATAAATATTAAAATTCCACTAATACTCATAAGCAGCCATCTACTTGTCTGAATATAGTTCTGCTCCTTTAGCAGACGTTCTGATTTAGAATCTAAATAAAACAAGTTCAATTTATCAGCGTGTCCATATTTTGATTGAAATTCCATATTATAATTGCGAATCATCTGATTCAGTCTTTCTCGGATAACTGACTCCTGATTTTTGTCAACATTAAATTGTATTTCAAAAATTTGTGGTGTTAATTTTTCTACCAGCCAATCATATGTAGTCTCTGTTACCAATAGGATATTTATATTTTTACCATCCCAGCACAATTTCATCTCTGGGAAATCATCCTCTGTTATATCCAGATAACCACAATTTACTAATTTCTCAGGAACTAAACTGCTCATTTCCGTACCAACCGGAACCAGATCATAAAATTCCATCTCTGTTCCTATATAATCCTGCACTTCTCCTGCTATATAATCTGACATCCTATGATCATGTAGCACGATTGTTCCATGATTATTTTGAAACTGCTCCCAATTTACTAGCTTATCATTTTTCTGAATAAAGTCTTTTAGTTCTTCCTGCTCCCCGATACTGACTGTCTGAATTACCGTGGATATTTTATCTCCATTGATTAGAATCTTTATATTCTCCTTGCCATTTTTTCCGACAATCGGATAAAATCCTTTAATATTTTCTACTGAATGAAGTTCGTTTCCTATGGTCGTTTCAATATCATTCATAAGGGACTTCGGAAAAAACTTCATATTCTTTGTGTCCGGTGATGATTCAATTAAATAATTGCAAGCTTCCTCTGTAATTCCTATTTGGAAGTCCGGCTCTTTACTATAATAATTCTGTAAATCCACTCCATTCACAATTACCGCAGAACATAATGCCAATTCGCACCCAAGCCATAATGACAAACTTGTTATCCCAAATGTTTTTTTATTCCGAAATAAATATTTCTTTGCAAGATAAATTTCAGGATGTTTTCCCCAATAGCGGAATTTCTTTATCTTCGGTTTCTTCCTGCTTTTATGATAAGTGACCGCCTCCGTATATTTCATACACTCCAACGGACTTAATTTCCTCATTTTTCTTTTCAGACATTCCACTGCCACTCCCAACGTGAAAATCACAAGAACAATCGCTAGGATAAGAAGTTTGGGTTGAAAGAAAACCATTCTTTCTAATTTCCATGTATTCTCTGCATACATTTTTTCTAATAACAATGGCATAATACCCCATATAAACATTCCTCCTAAAACTGCTCCAGCGATACTTCCCGTAAGTCCTATTTTTAGCATCTCACGATTCATGACTTTAATATTCTGCTTTTGTTCCACACCAATTACTTGTAAAAGACCATAACGTTGTAAATCTTTTTCCAGCGAAATATTTAGGATATTGTAAATAAACAAAAACATAGAAAGTAAAACCATAACCGAAAAAAAGACTGCAAATCCATAACTTCCCATCATTTCACTTATTGCCCGATATTCTGCTGGGTTCATACTTACAATTCTCTGTCCCTCATTCAACTTTATGTTATTTGTCAGCATATGTTCTATTTGCGAACCACTGGAATATTTCTTTGTATGATCTATTAAAATCCTACATGGCTCCCATTGAAGTCCGTTCTTCTCCATTGATTTCTCTGATAAAAAAGCCACAGAAGCACCGGAGGTTTGATTTTGATACTCTGTAAAATACCCAGAAAGTAAAAAGTTCTGCATACCGGTTCCACTGGTATTGAAAATGTCATTCCAATAAAAATCCAGTTCAATTTCCATGCCCACTTCGGGATTCTTGATTCCAAGATATTGCAGAGTTTTCGTAGAAAGCATAATTTCATTTTCTTTTTCTGGATAAGTCCCTACCACATTTGTAAATGCAGGACGTATCATTTTTTCAAATCCGGTCACATCTGTAATGACGCAATCACAATATTTTATGGAATCATCTAATAATTTTCCTGCAAACTTTTCTTTCCCAATGCTTTCTATGCATGGTAGCTGTGTAAGCTGTTGTGTCATATCCGCTGTACCATTTTCAATATAGGTCGATACAGCCATACCATCGGCTTTCATATTTTTCTGAATATCAATCTCCATCTTCCCATAGATTAAAGAGAACACACTAAAAATCACGCCTACAGTAATTGTAATTACGATAAACAGTAGACGATTTCTGTTTTGATTCTTTTTCCTGGAAGCATCCATAAGCACTCTTTCAGCCGACTGATTACAATCGTAATTCTCCATCCTATACAACCCTCCCATCTTTCATCTGAATAATCCGATCTGCCATAGCTGCTATTCTTTCATCATGTGTAACGATAATCATTGTCTGGCTATATTTTTTACACATCTTTTTCAAAAATTTCATAACGGATATACTGGTTGTAGAATCTAAATTTCCTGTCAACTCGTCTCCCAAAAGTATGGTAGGATGTGTATAAATAGCTCTGGCGATTGCGACCCGCTGCTGTTGTCCACCAGATAAAGTCATAGGATTTTGTAATAGTTTTTCCTCAATTTCCAGTTCTTCAGCTATCCGCATTACTTCTTTTTTACTGATATTTCTTTCCATAAGTTTGGCAGGTAAAACTATATTTTCAAATACATTCATCTCTGGGATTAAATTAAAATTTTGAAAAATAAACCCAATATGCCATCTTCTGAAGGAACTCCTTTCCTCCATAGATAACTGTGTAATATCTACATCATTGATATAGACACATCCGTGTGTGGGATTTTCCAAACCACCTAGTAAATTGAGCAACGTGGTCTTTCCGCAACCTGAACTTCCCATAATAGCTACAAATTCATTTTCTTCAACTGTGAAAGATATATCATCAACTGCTCTTAAATAGTGTTCTCCATTAGAATATTCTTTTGTTAAAGATACTGTCTTTACTGCTGCCATATCAATCCCCCTTATCTTTTTCAGATAGTATAACATGCAAATGTCCGCGAAATGTTACAACGAGCAAAAAAATTTATTTTTTTCATTCATTTCTCTGTTATAGTAGCTCAAAATAATGATTTTATTATAGGCAGTTATCAAAGGTTTCTCAATGCGGCAACTGTAAACAGATTCTCTGCCAAAGACTCTTAAAACTACTGGCAAGCAATGCATCTTTACGTAAAAGATGCCTACCAGGCAGAAATTTCGTTCCCGTAATTCCTGCCTGTTGCTTGTTGGTGATATGTCCCCAAACCCCTAAGATCATTGCCGCTGGCAATGGCTGCGCGTTCCGTTGGAACGCTGAAAAATCGAAAGTTAATATCTTACCAAAATAAAAAATGCTATGCAATCAGTGAACCTTTTGCATAGCATTTTCTATTTTTCCGTTTACCTGGCGTAAGTCATAAGTTTTGTAATGTTTCCTTATGGGCTACTGCCATTGCAGAATGGCTCTTTTCACACGATGTAATAGCTGCTTTGCATCGCTCTTTTATTTCACCAGAGTAAAACAAAAGACCCCCTCAGGAGTCTTCTGGACTATAAACTTCATAAGTTTCTATAACATAATCTACTAAAATATAATATTTTCCATAACATTCAGGATCATGTTCTTTGCTTTCTCATGCAAGTATGATTCGTTTAATTTACTTTTATTGTACTTAAGATAAGTATCCTGTGTATATTGTATAAGAATGTTCGTAAAATACTGCTCCCAACTAAAATATGTCTGGCTTTCTATAAAATCCTCAGGATGTTCCAATATATCCTGGATCGTATTCCCATCAATCAAGCCTGATTTTAATATCATCCATTCAAAAGATTCAGGCAGATAACATTTAGTCTTCGGATGAATCTTCATATATTGAGACAATTCGTTCATTTCAGGACCGGCAGACGCCCCGTCCGCAATCACCAGTATGTTCTCTTTTTCAGATTCTTTTAATTTATCCTTTATCTTAGATTTTCCGCCTGCAGTTTTACATGATATGCCCTTCCCTTCACATATATCACGGAAAAAATAATATCCAGAATTAGAGTCTTCCACTATGCATTCGTCCGGTCTGACTTCTTCCAAAAGGGTTTCCCCACTATATATATGATAAAATTCATTATATATCTTCTTCATATCATGATATCTTCCTGATGTGTGAATACCATATATTTCTTCTACGGAATATGGAAGATTGGGCAGATCCTCTCTTGTAATAATCGCGAAATAATTATCAGAATTCCTTGCCAGTCTTGCAAATTCTGTTGTCTTAAGGAAAAGATTATCTTCATCCAGAAAAATAATACAATCATGCAATGTCGGCAAAACTATCTTCCAGTCAAGTTCATCTAAAGTACGGCATTTCTTCTCGCATTGCACATCTACCCCGGAACTGTCTCCCTGCCTTGCGGCAAGAGCTATCATCGTGTACAACGTCGTTTTTCCGGTTGCACTGTCTCCCCGGATAATTGTAATATTTCTCCTTATATCAAATTCATAACGAAGCCTTTTGTTTTGTACTATAATATGATATTGACCTCTCATCCGTCACCGCTCCTTTATAGCAAGCGCTTCGTCCAGATATTCTCTGTATCCGTGGACTATCTTGCCCGTATTAAGTATCAATGCGTCAAACTCGCCTGCAGAACTAAAATCCAGTACATGATGCAGATTAATGGTCAGATCCTTCCTCCTCCCGATTTCTACAATCCACTTCGCACAATTATCTCCGCAGGACGATGCATTAAAGACTTTCTCTGATTCATCAAAAGCCATCAATATCAAGGTCTTTACTCCGCCCGAGATTTCCTTTGTGGAAATCGGTCCCAACACCGGACTTACAATCAAATGCGCACTTATTACTTCTGACTTATCAATATCTTTTATCATTTCCACAGACAACGGATCGGTTATCCATTCATCTTCATACTGATTATCAAAATAAGTTGGTGGATGATATATAGAATTTTCAATATCACCAAAAACAATTTTCAGCATATATCCTCCCTGTTTATTAATTCTAAAGACTGTAAACAAATCTATTATCTAACCTTTGACAGATTAGCACGTCTTTTGTCAATACTGCTTTTCATTCCTGCCCGTCTTAGTCTCATACTCCAAAACCTTTTCGCTCATTATAGATTTTACTTTTTTGTTGATTGAATCTTTTGTTTTGTTATATGCTCTTGTTTCTTATGCTCTTGTTTTTATGGTAACAATTCTATCATAAGTTTTTTTCGATATGATTCATCTTCCGATACTCTTTTCAAGTCCTCCAACCGATTATTGGCTATAAGAATTTTTATAAGTGAGAATGCATTATCTTCTCCCTGAGCAATGCCCTGGGTCATGCCCTGAGCAATACCTTGAGTCATGCCCTGAGCAATGCCTTTTTTAATCCCTCTATTTTCAATCTTGTCAAGAACTTCACACATGTTTATGTCTCCTTCTTCCATATCTGGACTATAAACATCCTCAAAACGGTTATCTTTCGTCATTACAGCCATCAACCCCGATACGCCGCTCCATCATAAGAGAACAGCCGCAGCGGCATATCGTAATCTACCTCTGTCTGGTTCTCTAAGCCGTACAGAGCAATCCGCACCAGCCCTTTACGCCAGTATTTTGCTACATCACGTTCTTGTGCATGTAATTTTCCATCCGCTTTATAACTGGAATTCGGGCTCTCTTCTTCCAATTCGTCCTCTCTTATATGTTGTTTGCCGTCAAAAAGCAATACATTAATGATATCTGCAAACACATCATTGTAAGCTTCCAGCGTCTTTTCCGCAATGTCTTTCTCTGCCATAGCACCGTTCCTTCCTGCTATTATCCACTAATTCCGCTCCTTCTTTCTTAAATTTATTATACTCAAAACATCTATCCTTTACAAGTTGTTCTTTTGGACTTAAAAACCTTTTTATCATGGTTTGCATCATGATCAGAGCATCTTTAACCGTAAAAGAATCTCTTTTACCGGACATCCGTAACTTTGCCATATTTTTAATATAAAAGTAAACAACATGTCCTAAGAAATGATGTGGAGGAATTTATGAAGAAAAAGAAACATTTTTCCCATAAGGAAAAAAATTCCCAGAATTTTGTCGGGACACAGGGATCGTTTGATGATCTGGATTCCGGGTATATTACAGAAATCCTGTATGAAGATGATTTTGAAGACAGGCCTCTTAAGCAGGGCAGACATTCAAGAAATCCTTCGAAAAGCTCGAGAAGATCAAAAGGCATCTTAGACCGATTCCTATCAATGAAAAAATGGAAGAAGGTTGTGTTATGTGTGGTGACGGCTCTGGTAGTCGTAGTTACAGGAGTGACGGGAAGCTTCTTCTATTTACGCGCCCAGGGGGAGAAAAATTTAAAGACAAGGGTTACTGCAAACAGTGAATCAGAAGATGATGATGTTGGTTTATTCGTTACTTATAACGGTAAAAAGTATCAGTATAATGAAGATGTTATTAATTTCCTGTGCCTTGGAATAGATAAGGAAACCCCAATTGAATCAAGGCGGGAAGCAGAAAATCTGGCGAACGGCAGCGCTGGTCTGGCAGATGCGATTATTTTGGTCAGCATCAATGTGGAAAGTGGGAAAATCCGGTTCCTGGCAATTCCCAGAGATACTGTTACAACAGTTAAGGTAGTTGGTGAAGGCGGAAAATTCATTGAAGAAGTACGACAACAAATTACTCTGCAGCATGCATATGGACAGAATGCTACACAAGCTTGTGAATTGATGATAGAAGCTGTATCAAAACTTCTTTATCAAATTCCGATACAAAGATACTGCTCCATTAACCTTGCCGCAATTCCCATCCTGAACGATGCAATCGGCGGTGTAGATGTTCAAGTCTTAGAGGATGTGACAGGTGGTGCCAGAACTTATCATGCCGGTGAGACTGTACATCTGGAAGGTGATATGGCAAGAGAATATATCCAGGCTAGGGATTGTAGCGTTGACGGAAGCAGTATAGGACGTTTAAACCGGCAGAAACAATATATCACAAATTATTTTGCAAAGGCTAAAGAAGTAATAAAAAGCGATGTTTCTCTTCCTCTTACCGTATTTAACAGTCTGCAGGAAGATATGTGTACAAACATTACACCTGAAGATATCGCTTATCTGGTACCAAAGGTATTGGGAATGTCCTTGAATGCAGAAGACATGACAACAATTCCTGGAGAGGCAATGATGCAGAATGAGCATTTGGAGTATATCCCAAATGTAGATCAGTTGAAAGAAACCTTAATCAACTATTTTTATAAAGAAATTCCGTAAGAATTTTGAGTCACATTATACATAATTATACATCAGGAAGGAAAGGAGTTCAAAGAGATACTCATGCGAAAGCAGACTGCATTTGAAGAAACAAGAAGAAACAAACATAAGAAGGGAATGGCAAAAAGCCAAATCGTCATTATTATAGTGGCAATTATCCTATTGGTTGGAGCTGGAGGTGGAATTGGCTTTTATCTATATAGTTCGGGTCAAAAAACAGAAGTAGCCAAGGAGAATACAAAAGAAGCCGACCCGGATAAGATACAAAATCAATATGATAAGTTAAAAAGCACAGTTGCAGTAGACGCAGATGATCCAATGCTCCGAAAAGTAGACTTTGCGGCGGCACAGGCTGAAAATTCGGATATCTATGCATGGATTTGGATTCCAGGAACGAATGTGGATTATCCAATTTTGAGAAGTGAAACCGAGGAAGACGCTTATTATCTGAATCACACCATTGATCGGTCAGAAGGACTTCCGGGAACTATTTATGTAGAGAAATACAATGCAAAAGATTTTTCGGATCCGGTAACCGTAGTGTACGGACATAATATGAAAAACGGCAGCATGTTTGCAGATCTTCATAAATATGAAGACCAGGAATTTTTTAACAATAACCCATATATATACATTTATCTGCCAGATCAAACATTAAAATATCGTGTATTTGCGGCAGTAACATTTGATGATCGATACTTGTTGGGAAATTATAATTTTACTTATCCAGAAGATTTCCAAAAATATTTGGATGAACTAAAAAGTTCAATGGACGGTCACGTAAATGCAGAGGTAAATGTAACACAAGAAACCGGAATTCTTACACTTTCCACCTGTATAGGAGATTCTCCGAGTCAGCGGTGGATGGTGAATGCGACAAAAGAATAAGTTTGTCTAAAATTAATGATATTAAAGCAAATAAAGCTTTAATATATAATCACACAAAGTAACAGAAAAAGGAAGGAGTAAACAAACAATGAAAATGAAAAAAATAGTAGCTTTAGTAACAGCGTCTGCCCTTTGCTTAGGCATGAGCATGACTGTATTTGCAGACAACAGCCCGAATGAAGGTCTTGCCAGACCAACTGGAAGCGGATATGTAGATAATGGATCACAGGATCCTGCAAACGAAGGTCGTTATCTTTATGTAAATAATCTGCAGGATGCAAAAGATGATATTGCAGATCAGGTAAAGAAAGACAATCCGAATTGGACTGACGAAGCTGTACAGAAGGAAGCTGACAAACGTTATGATGCAGTTAAGGATGTATTTACGGATGATACAAAAGCTTCTGAAAAAGCTTCTGAACTTCTTGGACGTAAAGTAGATGGTGTTGTAGTAAGCGCTGGCGACTTCAAACTTTATCGTGCAGATGGTACCGTAATCAATCCTACAGATGTAGATTGGCCAAAGAACGGAATTGACCGTGCAATTCCAATTGCTGAGCTTGGCGATGGATACAAACAGGTAGAAGTTGGCGATAAGATCGCTGTATTGCACTATAACACTGCTAAGAATACATGGGAAGTACAGGAAGTAACAGTAGTTGGCAACCCTAACGGTCAGGGATATGTAACAGTACATTTCGATAGCCTGTCACCAGTTGCTTTTCTTAAGGTAATGTCTAATGGTCAGCAAATTAAAGTTGATGCAAATGGCAACCCAATTAAGGACAAAGACAGAAATGTTCAGGTAGTTAATAAAACTACTACCACTAAGACAACTCAAACAGTTGCTACTGGAAGATCTCCAAAGACAGGTGAATTCTAAGAATACCTGTAGACGGATAAAATGGTAGTCTATAATCAAGTAATATGATTCGGCAGGGAAGCTTAACCCCTGCTTTACCAAAAAAATAAGCAATGTGGCATAACTGTTATTATGTGTGATAGAAAAAGAGCTATTCTGCTTGCAGAATGGCTCTTTTCATATTCATGCTTTATATTGATATTGATATTGCACTTATACCTTCTCTGCAATCTGTCCGCTTCTATAAGCCTCCAACAGCACTTCCAGATCTTTGATTTGTTCTCTCAGATCGCGTCCGATATCTGTATCCCCTACCATCTTCCGTTCCAACACCCGGTTCACAATGATACTGTCCGAATGTATATCACTCTCCTTCTCTATCGCAGCCTCCGTAGACTCGAAGGGTTCATGGGCAACCAGAATAAGTCCGTATGAATTAGAGATCAGCGTATAACCCGCGATTCCGGTTTCTTTCTGATATGCCTTGGAGAATCCGCCGTCGATAACCATAACCTTACCGTTACACTTGATTGGGTTCTCTCCGTTCTTGCTCTTCACAGGGACATGCCCGTTGATAATATGCGTCCCTTCTGCGGGCAGGCCGAACTCTTCAAGGATCACATTGACGATATCCTCCTCTTCCAATAAACTGTAATACGGATTCTTCTTCTCCTTGTGCGTCTCCTTCTCTGCCAGGAAATACCGCTCGAACGTCGCCATCTTATCCTTGCCGAACAGCGGAGAGCCTTCACTGAGCCAGATATACCACATCATATCTCTGCCTCTCTCCCGCTCCTTCGCATCCAGGGCATGGAATCCCTTCCTTACATAGCTCTCCAGGATCTCATACAGCCCTTTCCCTTTATAAGACTGCCCATAGATCTGCACGACCTTAAGGCTTCCGTCCTCATTCAGCGGTACGCAGCCGTGATACAGCAGGTTATTGTTATAAACCTTATAGAGCGCCCCTTTATTCAGCAGGAACCTCATATGGCGCTGCAGCTTTTCACAGTTCAGGAACGCCTGCTCCAGCCGTTCCATGATATCTTCTTCTTCCTTCGTCAATGCATAAGGATCCTTCGGATCGACCGTCGGGAAACTCTTATCCAACATCTCATAGGTCTTTCCGCCAATCTCGATCGTTCCCTTCTCATAGTCGATATGATGCAGCAGATTCCTATCCCCCATCTTGAATTCTGGATTCTTCTTGATAATCTGCCCTTCAACCTTAAACTGGATAACCGAGATCGCCTTATGCATCTTGATATCGATCAGCATCTCGTTATTACCATGACCGGAATCACCCTTTAACTGGAAACAACTGCAAGGATCATCCTTATAGGTATTCAAGGCAAATGTCGCCAACGGAAGCAGATTAATTCCATATCCGTCTTCCAGGATATCCAGATTCCCATATCTCGCGCAGATACGGATGACATTGGCTATACAGCCCCTCTGTCCTGCCGCCGCCCCCATCCACAATACATCATGGTTGCCCCACTGGATATCGACCGAATGATGGTCGATCAGCTTATCCATGATTACATGAGGACCCGGTCCCCTGTCATAGATATCTCCCACGATATGCAGATGGTCTACCGTCAGTCTCTGAATCAGCTCGCTCAAAGCAATGATGAACTCCTCCGCCCTGCCGATCCGAATGATCGTATTCACGATCGCATTATAATAAGATCCCTTATCTGTGATATCCGCCTTCTCTGTAATCAATTCCTCGATCACATATGCAAAATCTGCAGGTAACGATTTTCTTACTTTAGATCTGGTATACTTGCTTGCCGCCCGCTTACTGATCTCTATCAGCCGGTACAGCGTGATTTTATACCAATCCTCCATGTTATCTTCTTCCCGCTTAATCCGGTCCATCTTTTCCTTCGGATAATAGATAAGAGTAGCAAGAGCCTGTTTGGTCCTGCTACTCATAGTATTACCGAAGACATCGTCGACTTTACGGCGCACTGCTCCCGAACCGTTCTTCAGCACATGAGAAAATGCCTCATATTCCCCGTGGATATCCGTCAGGAAATGCTCCGTGCCTTTCGGCAGATTCAGAATCGCCTGGAGATTGATGATCTCCGTCGACGCCTTTGCGATGGTCGGATAAAGTTCAGAAAGTCTCTCCAGGTAACGTACTTCCAATTCTTTCATAATCTTTTCCTCCCATGTATATCTTCTGTCTTTTATAATCTTTTTCTTCTTAAGAATCTCTGTCTTCTTAGAATCTTTTTCTTCTTAAACTCTTTCCATCTGTGCGGTTGCAAATCCATTTCCAATGTACAGGAAGGGCATCTTATAACTTCCGTCCCTTAAACAACATTCCAACCGCAGCATTCCGGTCTTTACAGACGGATCACATCCGACATGTCATAGGCGCCTGCCGGTCTGCCCGCCAGGAATTTTGCCGCCTCTACCGCTCCTTTGCCGAACACAGCCTTGGAATAAGCCGTATGCTTAAACTCGATCACTTCATCCGCGCCTGCGAAGATGACCTCGTGCTCCCCTACGATAGTTCCTCCCCGGACTGCCGAGATCCCCATCTCTTTCTTCTCTCTCTTCTTACGCACCTGACTGCGGTCATAAACGTACTCGTAAGCATTTTCCATCGATTCATTGATGGAATCAGCCAGCGCAAGCGCCGTACCGCTCGGTGCGTCTACCTTCTGATTATGATGCCGCTCTACCAGCTCGATATCGAACCCGGCAGGCGCAAGCACCTGCGCGGCATCCTTAAGAAGCTTCATCAAAAGATTAATTCCCAGAGACATATTGGCGGACTTAAGAACCGCCGTCTTTTTTGCCGTCTCCTTTACTTTCTCAAGCTGCGCTTCCGACAATCCGGTCGTACACAGCACTACGGGAAGCTGTTTATCCCCGCAGTAATCAAGCAGCGCATCCACCGCCCCTGCATTCGAGAAATCTATGACGACATCCGCCTCTACATTACACTCATCTATACTCTGAAACACCGGGTAATCATTCCTGATCCCCGTATAGGTGTCAATTCCCGCTACTAATTCTATCCCCTCATCGGCTTTGATAAGACCTGTGATTACCTGCCCCATCTTGCCGTTACATCCATGCATGACCGCACGTACCATCTTTTGTCCTCCTTCTCCCGGTGTACTGTCTACATCCCGCTTTCCCTGCTGCTCCATTAAGGCTATAATATCATCGCCCGGATCGGCGTGTACTGTCTACATCCTGCTTTCCCTGCTGCCCGATCATCTTCTTACAAAGCATTCCTGCATATCGGAAGAATCTCTGCACTCCATAGCACATTTCGTCATCTTCTTACAAAGCATTCCTGCATATCGGAAGAATCTCCGCCGGATCTATGCCAGCTTAATTCCATAATCCTGCATTGCTTTCGCCAAAGATTCCGTATGTTCCTTCGTAAGCTCTGTAAGAGGCATACGCAGAGGTCCGCAGTTCATACCCATAAGCTCCATCGCTTTCTTTACAGGGATCGGATTCACCTCACAGAATAACTGCTCCACTAACGGAAGCGCTTCTAACTGCATCTTCGCGCTTCCTGCTACGTCTCCTTCAAAAAACTTCGCACAGATATCGTGCGTCTTCTGGGGCGCTATATTCGATAATACGGAGATAACCCCCTTACCGCCTAATGACATAAGAGGAACGATCTGGTCGTCATTACCTGAATACAGATCGATATTCCCGTCTGTCAGCGCCATGATCCTCGCCACCTGGCCGATATTGCCGGAAGCTTCTTTGATTCCTACGATATTCTCCACGTTGTTCACCAGGGCAGCCGCAGTCGCGGCTTCAATATTGCATCCGGTACGGCTCGCGACGCTGTACATGATAATCGGCGTCTTTACTTCCTTCGCAACCGCCGTATAGTGCGCGATCAATCCTGCCTGAGTCGCCTTGTTATAGTACGGAGTCACCAGCAGAAGACCGTCTGCCCCATATTCCGCCGCTTCCTTAGACATATCAATCGCCGTCCTTGTACAGTTCGACCCTGTCCCCGCTATGACCGGGATCCTCTTCTTTGTACGGTCTATCGTGAACTTCACGCATTCCAGGTGTTCTTCCTCCGTCATCGTGGCAGACTCTCCCGTCGTGCCGCAAATGATAATACTGTCTGTCCCATTCTCACAGTGAAAATCAATCAGTTCATCCAGTCTATCATAATCAATACTTTCATCGTCTTTAAATGGTGTAACGATCGCTACACCGGCTCCTGTAAAAATAGCCATCCGTAATCCTCCTGACATCCATAATAATAATGAAATCATTCATTTGTGTTGATTTTATAGAAATTCTATCATCAATCAAATATGATGTCAATGAAAGTCTCCGTATGTTTTCGAAGTATGTTTCCGAATCATATGCTTTCTATTCTTCCAGACATTCCAGCTTGCTCACGGACACTTCATAAGCAACCCTCTTCTCTGTCTCCGTCTCTGATAATTTCTTGATATATTCCCGGCTCTGGATCCGCCCTATAACCTGGACATGCTCTCCAACTTCGAAAGTAGAAGCAAATCTCGCGTTTCTCCCCCAGCAGATACACGGTATGTAATCGGATTTCCCATAAGGACGGTTCACCGCAAGCAGAAGATCCGCGATCTCCCTTCCAAGAGGCGTCTTGCGGTATACTGGCAGCTTACATATATATCCGTCCAGGAAGATATTGTTCGTCTTCGCTCCGTCCAGTTCTTCCTCGATAAATTCTACCTCCCGCACGAACACCGACAGCACAAGGCGGTTCTTCTGTTCGTCGTGCCGGTTATACGAGCGGAACTGCCCGCTTACCATGATGAACTCCCCGATGTAGTCCTGGGATACGTCGATCAGACGTTCCGATACCATCAAAGGAATCCGGTCCTCCGAGTTGCTCAGGCGCTTTACCTGTACGTCTACCATATAAAAACCTTCTCCATACACCTCATGGCTAAAGAAAAACGGCGACGCGATCTCTCCCATAATAGTTACCTGGTTGTTTTCAATAATCTTATCTGACATAATCTTACAATCTCCCTTCCTCTGAATCGTATTTTGAGTTGTCAAGCATTCCTGCATCTTTTCGCAGGGTCATTACATAGTCTATGAAGCAAGTTCTCATTTTAGAACCAAAATACTTGTAAAATTTTCGAAATATGGTAAACTAACGTGTGGAAAAGCCAAATTCTGCGGTTCCAGACAGATATATAAATATGAAAAGAGGATGACGATATGAAAACAACACGGGAGGATGTCAGGAATATCGCGATTATCGCGCATGTAGACCACGGAAAGACAACCTTAGTAGATGAATTACTAAAACAGAGCGGCGTATTCCGCGAAAACCAGGAAGTTGAAGAACGCGTCATGGATTCGAATGATATCGAACGGGAACGCGGCATTACCATTCTTTCAAAGAATACGGCGGTCTATTATCACGGAACGAAGATCAACATCATAGACACACCGGGGCATGCGGACTTCGGCGGCGAGGTAGAACGCGTCCTAAAGATGGTCAACGGCGTGATTCTCGTTGTGGACGCCTTTGAAGGCGCAATGCCGCAGACGAAGTTTGTCTTAAGGAAAGCGCTGGACTTAAGTCTGCCGGTCATCGTATGCATCAATAAGATCGACCGCCCCGAGGCAAGGCCCGACGAGGTGATCGACGAAGTCTTAGAGTTATTCATGGATCTGGACGCCTCCGACGAACAGTTAGACTGCCCCTTCGTCTATGCGTCTGCCAAAGCCGGCGTAGCGGTTCTCGACCTTACGGATGAGGAACGGGATATGAAGCCTCTGTTCGAGACAATCCTCGACTATATCCCGGCGCCTGAGGGAGATCCTGACGCGGATACCCAGGTATTGATCAGCACCATAGATTATAACGAATATGTAGGACGTATCGGAATCGGGAAGGTAGACAACGGTACCATCCGGGTCGGTATGGATGCGGTAGTCGTCAATGAACACGATGAAAGCCGCCAGGAAAAGGTACGGATCAGCAAGTTATATGAGTTCGACGGACTGAATAAAGTCGACGTAAAAGAAGCCACCATAGGCTCCATCGTCGCTGTCTCCGGTATCTCAGATATCTCCATCGGAGACACCATCTGCTCTTTGGAGAATCCGAAAGCAATTCCGTTCCAGAAGATCTCCGAACCGACAATCGCCATGCAGTTTATCGTCAATGACAGTCCGTTCGCAGGCCTGGAGGGTAAATACGTAACATCACGGCATCTGCGGGACCGTCTGTTCCGGGAGCTGAATACGGATGTCAGTCTCCGTGTGGAAGAATCCGACAGCACGGACAGCTTCAAAGTATCCGGCCGCGGCGAACTCCATCTGTCTGTATTGATCGAAAATATGCGCAGAGAAGGCTATGAATTTGCCGTCAGCAAAGCCGAGGTTCTCTATAAAAAGGATGAAAAAGGTAAATTATTAGAACCTATGGAGACTGCCTATATCGACGTACCGGACGAATTTACCGGCACGATCATCGAGAAATTAAGCCAGCGCAAAGGCGAGCTGCGGAATATGGGAACGTCCAACGGCGGATATACCAGGCTTGAATTCCTGATTCCTGCCCGGGGCCTGATCGGATACCGCGGGGAATTCCTGACAGATACAAAGGGCAACGGTATCATGAACACTGCTTTCGACGGATACGCCCCCTATAAAGGAGATATCCAGTACCGAAAGAGCGGATCACTGATCGCTTTTGAGACCGGCGAATCCGTAACCTACGGATTATTCAGCGCACAGGAACGCGGGACTCTGTTTATCGGTCCCGGTGAAAAGGTATATTCGGGCATGGTCATCGGCCAGAATGCTAAGACAGACGACATCGAAGTCAACGTCTGCAAGACGAAACACCTGACCAACACACGTTCCTCCAGCGCGGACGAAGCGCTCCGGCTGACGACTCCTAAGATCTTAAGTCTTGAAGAGGCCCTTGACTTTATCGACACCGACGAATTATTGGAAGTCACTCCGCAGTCTCTTCGGATCCGCAAGAAGATCTTAGACCCCAAGATGAGAAAGAGAGGCAACAAATCATGACATTCTTATGGCTGTTAGAAGGGATTCGGACTCCTTTCTTAGATAAACTGATGCAGCTTGTCACATATTTCGGCCAGGAACTGATCATCATAGCGGTTATCTGCACACTCTACTGGTGTGTGGATAAGCGCTTTGCTTATCTTCTGGGCTTTACTTACTTCTCGGCCGGATTATGCGTACAGGCTCTTAAGATCACTTTCCGTATCCCGAGGCCCTGGATATTGGATCCTGAATTTAGAGCCGTAGAAAGCGCGCTTGACGGCGCTACAGGCTATTCATTTCCAAGCGGCCACACACAGGGGGCTGCGTGCCTGTTCTTCCCTCTTGCCCTCCGCACTCCCCGGCTTGCCGCGAAGATCTTATACGTCCTTGCTTTCCTCGGGATCGGATTCTCGCGGATGTATCTGGGCTGCCACACCCCGAAGGATGTACTGACTTCCCTGGCTCTGTCACTTGTGATCGCTTCCGTGATCTGGAAATACCAAGCCGTCCTGCTTGACGAAGACAGATATCTGCGTCTTATCACCGCCGCGCTGATCTTCCTGTCGCTGGCGGTTGCCGCGTATGCTCTTATCCTTCACAACGGCGGCGCCATCGAAACGAAATACGCCGTAGACTGCTGCAAGGCTGCGGGCGCGGGATTCGGCTTCTCCGTCGGATACTATATCGAACGTACAAAACTGAACTTTGACACCAGAACCGGCGGTTTCTTCACCCAGGCGGTAAAACTGGTGATCGGACTGGTTCTTGCGCTGGCGATCAAGGAAGGATTTTCCCTGATATTCGGAAATTCTGTCTTGGCAAAAATGCTGGAATACTTTATACTGGTATTATGGGTACTTGTCCTATACCCTTATCTGTTTCTCAGGATCAAATATCCCGCGGCAAACTGACGGGACGAGGAGGTATTATGCAGCAGATCATAGCTAATTTATTAAAAAAGATCACAGAATTTCTGGAATTTTTCATCTCAATTATGCTGGCAGTCGGGATCGTTCTTATCTGTATACGGATGGCCGGTTCTCTGAGCGACATCCCAAATCTGGAAGTCTGGCCGAATTATGACGACTTGCTTTCCACGTGTTTCAACCTGATCATCGGCGTCGAATTGATCCGTATGATGTATTATCATACGCCGAACACCGTATTTGAGGTTCTTCTCTTTGCCATCGCGCGCCATATCATTACCGACCACACTTCTACCTTCAGCAGTCTGGTGGGAGTATGCGCGATCGCTGTATTATTTGCCACACGGAAATACCTGTTCTGTGAATTCGATATCTCCGCGACCACTATTTTCCGCGCAAGCGCTAAAGTCCATGCCATCAACAAACTTCTCGGAGTCCAGATCCCTTACGAGAATGACGCGACGCTCGCGGACGTACTGCTGCAAAAATTAGCCGAGATAGAGAAGGAGCCCCGTATCGGAGCCTGTGCGTATTTCTCCGATGTCGGTCTCAGAGTAGCCAAGTTTAACGATCAGGGTAAAATTTCCAGAATTGAGGTAATTCGTTCTATACATTAGTATTCAAACGTGATATACTACATATATCAGATAGATTACTTGTCAGATCAGTAATTGTCAGACTAATTTATTTGAAATTATGTCAAAAAGGAGTTGGACAGTATGAAGTTTATCATTATCGGAAAAAACATTGATGTAACAGATGGCTTGAGAGATGCCGTAGAGGGGAAACTTGGGAAGTTAGAACGGTATTTTACTCCGGAAACGGAGATTCATGTGACGTTGAGCGTACAAAGAGAACGCCAGAAGATCGAAGTAACCATACCTGTCAAGGGCGATATTATCCGCTCGGAACAAGAGAGCAACGATATGTATGTTTCCATCGACCTGGTAGAAGAGATCATCGAACGCCAGCTTCGGAAGTATAAGAACAAATTGATCGCACGGCATCAGGAAGGCGGCAATTTCAAACATGAATTCTACGAAGGCGAGGATATCGCAGACGATGAGAATGAGATCCGGATCGTCCGCACGAAGAAATTCGGCTTCAAGCCTATGTATCCGGAAGACGCCTGCGTACAGATGGAGCTTCTGGGACATGACTTCTATGTATTCTGCAATGCAGAGACCGATGAAGTAAATGTTGTTTACCGCAGAAAGAACGGATCTTTCGGTCTGATCGAACCGGAATTTTCATAAATGCATTAAATTCGACCCTCGCGGGAGCCGGAATATCATTCCGGCTCCTGATTTTTCGTCGTTCTTTACGCCTGAGTTAATCTACTATGACGAACTTCCCGTCTATCCTGGCAAAAAAGCAAGATTCTCCTTCCTGCAGCGCTGCCTGCCCGTTCGTCCCCTCTGTGATCTCTGCTTTTACATCTTCCAGGATCTTTTCCGGTACCAGAGCTTCCAATTCTACTTTCTCCGTATAAGCTGCATCTAAAGTCTCAAGCCCTCTCTGCCCCAGAATATATTGAATCTTTCCCAATCCGGTATAATCTGTGCCGATATGGAGTTTAACTCCGGGAATTTTGGTTATAATTACAGATGAGGCCAATCCTTCCTTAGCCGCAGACGAGTATGCGCGGACCAGCCCGCCGGTCCCTAACAAGGTGCCGCCGAAATACCTCGTTACGACCAGAACCACATTACGGATCTCCTCTCCTGTGATAACCTCCAGGATCGGCTTGCCTGCAGTGCCGCCCGGCTCTCCGTCGTCGCTGCATCTCTGTAATTCACCGCGTTCCCCGATCACATATGCATAGCAATGGTGTCTGGCGTCCCAGTATCTTTTCCGAACCGACTCGATAAACTGAAGCGCCTCCTCTTCCGAGCGGACGGGCGCCGCGGCCGCAATAAACCTTGATTTCTTCTCCACGATTTCCCCTTCTCCGCCTTTATATACCGTCCTGTACTCCGTTTCCATACAAAACCTCCCTCCTGCTTATATTAATTACTATAACGGATTTCTTAAGATTTTCCTACTGAAATATGAAGTTTTCATTTTTTTCTTTATTTCACCTTATTTGTTTGTTATAATAATCAGGTATAAAGGAGGCTTCACATATGAATTATGGTAAGAAAAAAGCTTCACAAAAGCAGAAGAAGATAACGTCCAAATCTACCATGCAGGGAAAGAAGATCAGTGTACGGCTCTTCAAGGCATTCCTTCTGTGCATGATCATTGTAGCAGTGGCAGCCGTAGCGGGCGTGGTTGTATTTGCCAAGAAGATCATCGACAATACGCCTGAGGTCTCCCCTGATGATGTTAAACCAAAGGGGTTCACTACTTTTGTTTATGCTGACGACACCACAACGGAGATTGAGCGTTTTGTATCCTCGGGTTCCAACCGTGTGTACAAGTCAATCAACGAGATTCCGAAAGATCTGCAGCATGCCTTTGTCGCAATTGAAGATGAGCGCTTCTATGAACATAACGGAATTGATCTTCAGGGTATCGTCCGCGCCGGAGTAGTCGGCATCACTTCAGGAAACCTTTCCCAGGGCGCCAGTACTCTGACCCAGCAGTTAATCAAGAACAATGTCTTTCCGAACTTTGTCAATGAAGAGACTCTGTATGACAGGATTGAGCGTAAGCTTCAGGAGCAGTTTCTTGCAGTCCAGATTGAGAAACAGATGGACAAAGATACGATTATGGAAAGTTATCTGAATACTATCAATCTTGGTCAGAACTGTCTGGGTGTTCAGGCCGCTGCAAAGAGATATTTCGGCAAGGACGTCAAAGATCTGACACTGTCCGAAAGCGCCGTCATTGCAGGCATTACCCAGAGCCCCGGAACATTGAATCCTGTTACCAATCCTGAGAAAAACGCCAAGCGTCAGAAAAAGGTACTGGACGATATGCTGGAGCAGGGATATATCGACAAGGCGGCCTATGATGAGGCGATTGCCGACGACGTATATTCAAGAATCCAGACTGTCAACAGCGCCGCGGCTGACGAGAGTCCTTACAGTTATTTTGTCGACGCGCTGGCAGAACAGGTAATCGACGACCTTAAGGAGCAGCTTGGCTATACGGATACCCAGGCTTACAATGCAGTGTACAGCGGCGGCTTAAGTATCTATTCCACGCAGAATCTCGCCATGCAGCAGATCTGTGATGAAGAGATGAATAACGACGCCAATTATCCGGGACTCAAGGAATTTGGATTAGACTGCGCCGTTACCGTCACAAGGGCGGACGGAACGGTCGAGAACTATAGTTCCGGCCATATTAAACAATATGTAAAGAATGCTTACGGAAAAGAACAGGGACTTCTCTACCCCAGTGAGGAAGCCGCCCGTGCTATGGTAGAAGAATGGAAGTCTACAATCGCCCGGGAAGGTGATACTTATGACGAGGTTATCAACGTATCTCCTCAGCCCCAGGCTTCCGTAACCGTTATCGATCAGTCCACCGGACAGATCAAGGCCATGGTAGGCGGCCGCGGAACAAAGGCAACCAGTTTAGGGCTGAACCGAGCTTATACCGGTTCCAAGAGGCAACCTGGTTCTTGTTTCAAGATCCTTGCCGCATATGCTCCGGCTCTTGATTCCTGCGGGAAGTCACTGGCAACAATTATAAAGGACGAGCCTTATACTCTGAGAAACGGCAACGTCCTCCGGAACGCGAACGGACGCTATAGCGGCAATACTACGATCCGAAGAGCGATCACCTGGTCAATCAACGTATGCGCCGTAAAGCTGAGCGACGAGATTACCCAGCAGTTAGGTTTCGAATACTGCGAGAAATTCGGGATCAGCACTCTTGTTAAGAGCAAGACAACCGATGCCGGCGTTTTCAGCGATCTTGACAACCAGACTCTCGCACTCGGCGGAATCACCGACGGTGTATATAATTTTGAGATGTGCGCCGCTTATGCTGCCATCGCAAACGGCGGAGTCTACAATACGCCGACCCTGTATTCTAAGATTCTTGACCACGACGGAAATGTCCTTCTGGAAGGAACCGGTGAAAAGCGGACCGTCATACGTCAAAGTACTGCCGCCCTTCTGACAAGCGCAATGGAGGATGTCGTGAATTCCGGTACAGGTACTGCCTGCAGACTGCCGAATATGTCGGTTGCCGGAAAGACAGGTACGACTACTTCTAATAAAGACCTCTGGTTCTGTGGTTTTACACCATATTATACCTGTGCTGTATGGGGCGGATATGATGACAATAAAGAATGCAGTTATGATACGAACTTCCGTTTCCGTCTCTGGAGAGGTATCATGAGCCGTATACATCAGAATCTGGAACCGCGAAAGTTCTCTCTTCCGCCGACTGTAGAACAGGAGTCGGTATGTACGGTCAGCGGATTGCGGGCGACGACCGGATGTCCCAGCACTACAGAGCTCTTCGCCACGGATATGCCTGGGAATGATCTTTGCGACGGTCATGGATATGAATACTATAACCCTTACGACTGGATGACGGGAACCGAAACAGACGAAGACGATACAGATACGGATGAAAATACCGGCAATGAAGGTAATACCGGTAATGAAGGTAACACCGGCAATACCGGCAACGAAGGTAATACCGGCAATACCGGCAACGAAGGTAATACCGGTAATACCGGCAACGAAGGGAATACCGGCGGCGATCCGTATGATCCTAACGCACCATTGCCGGAGAACCCGACCGAGCCACCACCGGACTACACAGCACCATATTAGTCCTTTCTTTGTTCAGAAAACTGCGGACTGTAATCATGTGTCGGTATACGGCTGTGGAACAACTCATAGAATTTACCAAAATTAAAGCACGAGGAAAGCCAGGGCATAATAGATAATATGCCCTGGCTTTCCTCATAGTTTCAACTGAACCAAGAACCATTGTATTTTTTCTGGGATTTGTTCATAATGATAAATCCCATGACAAATCCGACGAGCAATGGAACCCACCACAGAGACGAATATAGCAAATTGAGTACCCCCGTAATACAGATTCCAACTCCGATCAGTATCAGTCCGATTCCCATAAGCCGTGTATATGCAGGGACATCCTCTTTCTTCACGTTCTTATAATGATAGCTGTGTATAAGAGAAATCTTTTGTTTTTTCCAAAGCATAAGCCCTAATATTATGCAGAGCAATCCGACTGCAAAATCCACAATGACTCCTATGATCATTGGCTCACCTCCTCATTCACTTTCGAATACTCATTAGTATTTCAATAAAGTATAAACTATGAAGCGCGCTTCATGTCAGCAAAAATCAAACTATTACTCATATTATTACTCACATTACTCATATTTACCAACGATACTGCCCTGCTGAATCATATGTTTCCTCGCTATTTTCATAAAACGGCTCTTTGTAGGTAAACCAGTTAAATCTATCTCTCTGTCAAGAGCGTATATCGTAAAACGGTATAAATGCTGTCTGCCTTTGGGCGGTTTAGGGCCGGCATACCTATATAGCCCATAACCAATTCCCTGTCTGGCATTTCCCAAATCTGAAACAATTTTTCCCTCCGGAATCGCTCCGTCGATCTTTTCTCTGGCTGATATATTAAAGATAAGCCAATGCGTAAAATCCTTAAAGATTGGGTGTTTAATGTCTTCAAGGATAATGGCTAGAGTCTTTGCACGTGGAGATAGATTTTTTATGATAAATTCAGGAGAACGGTTCTTTCCCCGTCCTGTATATTCTATCGGAAATTTTTCTCCATTTTTCATATTACTACATTCGAAAATCAAAACATCCATGCCCATTTCATACCTCCAGCTAACAAGTTACTTACTTTCAAACTGTCTGATAAAATCATCTACTATATCAAACAGACTTTCCTCTACTGAGAATCCATCATTAAAAAATCCTGCCTTCTCCAATGAGACAAAGCCATGCAAAATGCTATGATAATATTGGGAATAAAGAATAATTACTGTTTTTTCTTTCGTATATTGGGATAATATCTCAAATAAAATTGATGAATCTGGAGATTATAATGAGCAACCTAGCGGTTCACCTGACGAGATCCTTCGTAGCTTATCGGAAGAATATCCGCTATATACCTGTTTCTTTAATCCGAAATACTCTTCTGCGATTCCATCCAACTGTGCCGCTATCAATGAAAAATCTTTATTTAGATCCAACGTTTTCACGCCAATCCGATTGCCGCCCATTACAAAACTGCAGTCCGGCACCACTGCCTCTTCCGTTCTGGCATACAGCAGCAGCCCCGATACATTTCCTGTCCCCACTGCATCTTGATTTTTCACATAAGTAAAAATCTGATAAATATTACTGGAGTGCAGTGCGGCTTTATTGTATCGTCTCTGCATGGTTTGTCCATAATATTTTGTGTCTATGATCAGGATCTTCTCCTGGTACCTCAGAAAAATATCCGTCTGCATCACCGGCAGAAACTGTATCATGTCCTGTTCTGCCTCCGGCGACAGATTCCATTTTACCTGCGCTGCTCTTACCTCTGCCAGATATGTATGGTGCCGTTTAAAATATTCCAGAACAAATTTTTCATAAAGCCTGTGCATATGATCGTCAGAAAATACCGTCATCTTATACCTGCCTTTTACCGTAGTCTGGAGCAAACCGTCTAACACGAAATAGCAGATATTCATGAGCATCTCATAATTGTGGACCTATGTCAATACTTTGGACACAAAAAGTTGAAAGTTTATGCTGCTTTTTTGAGTTCCTCATCCTCCTTTTGCTGAGGTGTCATATAACCAATTGCACTATGGATTCGTTTGCGGTTATACCAGCCCTCTATATATTCAAAGATTGCCCTGCGGGCTTCTCTAGAATCCTGATATGTGTGAAGATAGATCTCTTCCTTTTTCAATACGGAATGAAAGGATTCTATGCAGGCATTGTCATAGGGATTCCCTTTACGGCTGAATGAATGGATCATTCCATGACTGCCCAGATAACTCTCAAATGCCTGGCTTGTGTACTGACTGCCCAGATCACTGTGGAGAATGATTCCCTGCGTGTCTCTGACATTCAGGCAGGCATTCTTTACCGCTTCCACTGCCAGCTCCGCTGTCATGGATGTCCCATAGGCATATCCGATAATCTTGCGGCTGTACAGGTCCATTACGGAAGCCAGATAGGCCATCCTTCTTTCAGCACATGGATATAGGTGATATCCGTACACCATTTCTGATTGATGGTTTCTGCTTCAAAATTACGTCTCAAGATATTTACCTTATCATCAGGGACAGCCCCATGGTTTGCATTGTGGTTATACTTTTTTACCACTACAGACCTCAGCCCTTGTTCTGCCATATGCCTCTGGACACGCTTTACGCTGCAGGGTGTCCCATTGCCATTGAGGGTACGGCATATTTTGACGGCGCCATACCTCCGTTTTGAATCATCGTAAGCCTGTTTCACTTTATGGCTGAATTCTTCATATTCCTCCTGTCTGTTTGAGGGTACACTGATCAAAGCTTTGTAATAAGTACTCCTTGGAAATTTCAAAGCACTGCAAAGCTGGGATACCGTGTAATGGTTTAGGTTGTCTTGGATAAAAGTCACAATCTCGGCTATTGTTCTTTCGCGAATATGGCGGTCGCTTTTTTTAGTATTTCATTCTCAATCTTAAGACGCTGGTTCTCTTTCTGGAGAGCCTTATACTCCTTGAGGGTGACTGTTTCCTCTTCAGATACCTTGATTGGAGAAAGCTGTTTCACCCAGTTACTGAGTGTGCTCCGATTTACGCCATATTCACGTTCCAGTTGTGGATACGAAGTTCCTCCGGCATTATACAGATCCACGATCTGCTGTTTGAATTCCAGAGTGTAGGATTTTTGGTTTTTCGCCATGTTGAACATCTCCTTTGCTCTTTCATTTTATAGTATAGGTTGTTCAACTTTTTCTGTCCACACTTATATACTAACACCAATCACAAGCCGTTTGACCTTTTTTCTCTTCTTGAGTTTTTTTCTCTTTCTGTGTTGTTTTTTATCCATTGCCGCATTTGTTCCTCATTCCTTTTTCCAAAATATATTGTTTCATAGGAAAGTCAAAAACTGGTCAAGAATTAGGCATTATTCAACGACTTTTTGATAAAACGATATTCTCCCCGCTTTCTTTTGCTAATATATAAATGTTGCCAGCATCACAAGTAACTGACATTGCGGGCGTATCGCTCATCAACCTTTTGTTATTCCCGTCCTTGTTGCAGGAATATACACGACTTCCGTCTGTTCTGGATACATAATAAATCGACTGCTCATCAATGCAGAAATCATACGCAACTACTTTTTCATAAGTAAAAGTTTCGCCGCTTAGAACATGATACCTTGTTAAAACCGATTGCTCGTTTTTGTAAAAAATGTTTTCTCCATCGAATGAGATATTTCCACTTGTAGGGATGTCAAGTTTTGTAATGCCTTTCGTAAAACGGTTTACTTCTGTTATACCATCATTGCCAATGAAAAATATGCTGTCATCATTTATGAAAAAATCGTAATGGAACTCTAAAAACTTCCATTTATCACCCGTCTCATAATCAATGCCAAAGAGGGAACGACCAGAATTTGTAATCTGTTCAAAAACGATTTTTTCTTCAAAGGTATCTAAATTAAGTTCTACCACCGACACCTTTGTTATACTGCTGTTATAGTTTCCGATGCGGTTTACATAGCTTTCCGTAACCGATGTCGTATAATATAGATATGGTGAACATACACAAATCGCACCTACCTTTTCTTCATCAGAAAACGTCCCAAACATAGGTGAGCGTACTAAATGAAGCATTTCTCCCGTGGAAGCATTTTTAAGATAATAATCAAAAGTTTCTGCGTCCTGTGTTATTTCATAGCCCATACAATTATATTCCGCTGATGAATTATAAATAAAATTCTGGCTTTTTCCGTTATCTGAACATCCTGTCATTGTCAATACGAAACTAAGTATGATAGCAAGAGTCGATATATTTCGCATTTTCCTTGTTTTCATTTGCCATTTGTTAGAATTGCTCCGTAAAATCCAAGCGGTAGCCAAAATACATAAGAATACGGATACTGAAAACAAAATCAGCAGTGTAATAGTATGAATCTCTGCAAAAACAATTTTCTCATCACCTGTAAAAGCATCGCTTGAAACAATATCTCCTGCAAAAAAGTCTGTTCCGAGCAGAAATGGCAAAGGCAACGGCAGACGGTAAATCATTGTTTTGGATAGACCTACATAGGGAATAATGACCGATACTGCACCTGCAAGCAGGGTCACCGCATACTTTTTCGCCAAAACAGAAATAAACATAAGAAGTATTGTTAAAAACACGCTGCCAAAAAGACGGAGCAATCCTATATAAACATATCCCTCGAATAAAGTTATGCTTTTGTTGCTGCCTGCAAAGTAACTAAGGCTTTGGATGGGATAATTTCCATTAGGCAGTCCATATTTGAGGCTGTAAAATCCGTATTCAATGAGCGATATGCTTACGCACATCAAGAGGACGCCCGAAATAACAATGAGCAGCTTATGCAAAGAGCTTTTCCTCCCCTCTTTTGATGTCAAAATCAAAGCGTCCATCTGGCAGCTATACTCGGAACAGAATACGGGCGTAACAATCAGCAAAATGCCAAGGAACAGGACAAAATTAAGCGTACCTCCGCCAAGAAGCCCCGTCCATCCGTTTGTTTGAAGAAAATAACGGTTTTTGGCATTTTCGCAGGTGTAGAGATATTGCTGATATATGACCTCAAATCCATTTTGATGTTCCAGAACATTTTCGATTTCTTGGCTCTCTCTTTTATATTCACTTTCACTGATTTTGCCATCATAGCAGCTTTCCAAAAGATAGCTTTTCTTCCCCTTGGCTTCTGCAATTCTCTCTGCCTCCTGTTCCAGATAGAGAGAGGATTCATCAGTACAGTATCCATTTACCTTTTCAAGATACCATTCATATTCACTTTTGTACTGTTCCATTGCACTATTATAAGGATTGTCTGATGCAACGAGCCAAATGGTGCCAAGTAATAGAACAAGGACGATATAGCAAAGCCCTTTTTGGTGGAGCATTATCTTTTTTATTTCGTACATGAATCCAGACATTTTATCCTCCTGTCCCGGCAATGACAATTCTTCTTAGAAAATATAACCATTACCGTTATTACAACCATTCCCACTATTACGGCAAAAATAATAGCTGCCAAAAAACTTTGTATTGGATAGCCCGCAAAACCGATAAATTCAGTCTTGCCGAACAGAATGCGGTTAGTGAGCAGCGAGTATGGGTTTATTATCTTTAGCCCAATATTGCTTGAGTAACTCTGTGATGCACCTATAATAACCAAACATAAGGCTACTCCAAAATCAGAAACAAATGGGATAAGAGCATTACGCCAAAACATGGAAATCAGTAGGAATACCATACTCATAGTCCATATGCCGATTGCTTTTGTAATTGCGGATAGAACTACGTATTGCCACAAATTGCAGTTTACCGCAGCCGTACTGAAATTGCTGATGGCATACAGAGGAAGATTATATCCCTCCATTGTTCCAAATGAAAAGGAAAAGCCAAGATAATCCAGAACGGAAAACCATATTACAACACTTATTACAAATAAAGTAACTGCAACAATTTTAGCTAATACGATTTTTTTACCGCCATTAGGGTTCGTCAATAACAGCATATCCATCTGCGTTTCCTTTTCATAGACGAAAGTGCTGATAATCCCGTATAAACAAAGAAACATAACCAATATATTTGAAAAATCATAGTTCAAATAATAGTTATACATTTCCTGATAGGCAAAAGCTGGTATATTCCGTCCAGAATAAAGATTGTAAATTACACTGTTTTTACGCACTTCAAAGTTAAGTCCTTGTTCCTTGTAAAATACAGCATTTTCTTTTGCCTTCTTTGCCACTTCCGAAGCATAAGTCCGATAATTATAGAAATATTCCATAGGCTGTACATAGTATTTTTCTAAGATGTTTTCGTCACTATATATATTTCCCGTCATCGTATTCGGGTCATCTGTGTCTGTGCTTGCCGTCATATCAGCCGTAGCATCTGCTAACGGCTGATATAGGTCAAGAAGATTGTTGATTTTATCGGTAGTTATCTCTCCACGATATTTCTCATAGAGCTGCCAATACACGCTGTTCCAACTGCGGCTGTCTTTCCCGTCTGCCAAATAGGAATAGGAATGAAATTCATTATTTATTTTGAACAGATTTATTACACTGAACAGAATAAGTACAACAAGTATTGACCGCTTGCAAAACAATTTGTAAAATTCATATCTGATTAAGCGTGTCATTTTTTCTCTCCAATGCCTTTCGACTCTCGCGGCATTCGTCAAATGCTCGTGTGAGCACGGCGCTTGACTCATTGCCCGCGGAAATAATATAAAAATACATCTTCCAAGTTAGGGGAAGCTTTTACTGCGTTTGTTGCGGGCGAACTATCGCTTACAATCCTTACTGAAAAATTTTCGCCCTGCTGCTTCATATTACTGACATAATATTTGTCGCTAAGGCAAGCAGCCTCTTTGGCGTTTGTTGTCACTTCCCACACTTTACCATAGATACTCTGTTCTAATTCGTCGGTAGTTCCTTGGGTAATCAAAGCGCCTTCTTTCAGAATAATAATCTCTTTTGCAATACACTCGACATCAGAAACGATATGGGTAGCCAGCAAAATCGTCCGTCCCTGTGCAAACTGTGAAATCAAATTGCGAAAGCGGATGCGTTCACTTGGGTCAAGTCCTGCTGTAGGCTCGTCTAAAATAAGGATTTTAGGGTCGCCTAACATTGCCTGGACAATGCCGACTCTCTGCCGCATACCACCAGAAAGTGCGCCAATCTTTTTATCTTTCGCATCGAAAAGATTGACAATGCCCAGAAGCTTAAAAGCCCGTTCTATTCCTTGTTCCGCAGGGATTCCTTTTAACGCGCACATATATAACAGGAAATCCATTACCGTAAAATCCCGATAGAAGATAGGGTATTGCGGCATATATCCGATTTTTGATAAAAAGTCTTTGCCCATTTTTTTTGCATCTTGACCGTCTATCAAAACAGTTCCATTATCGCTGCCCAAAATACCGACAAATATATTTATCAGCGTTGTTTTTCCTGCGCCGTTAGCCCCTAAAAGTCCATAGACGCCCTCCGAAAGTTCAGTGGTAAAATTCTTTAAGGCATATTTACCTTTATACTGTTTTGAAATATTCTGAAATGATACTTTCATAGATCATTACCCCTTAAAGCCAAATGTTGTTATCAAGGTGCTTACCTCGCCAATACCTCGCCCAAGCACAACGATACAGGCGCCGGATTCATCCAAAATTAAAATCTGCGGGATACGCTGGAAATAAGTACTGTTGTTGTCCTTGACCGTTTCGGTATGGATAACCTTTCCCGATGCTGTATCATAAATATTAATTGTTACGCTTGCTTCTCCCAAAATGGAAGTAGCAACATATTTACCCTGTTCAGAGCAGAAAACCCCGTCCTTTCCTTCGCTGCTGCTTGAGAATGCAATCTTTTTTTCTGTATTAGATGCAGTATCAAGCATTAACAGCGTTCCATTATTTTTATTAAAGCTCTGGGGCATGACAAGTAAGTTCCCGCCCTTTTGTACTTCTTCAACATCCACTTCATAATCGGCTTTTTGGGTGATACTAAGACTTGCATTGTCTGTAGATACTGTTCCATAAACAGAGACTCCATCCCCGCCATTAGAGCTTATTCCCATGCCTACATAAGTTAAAGTTTTATTTCCCGTAAATGCAAGACTATCCATCGTTGCAATCTCCATATTATTTGCCCTGCCATTTTCGGAATAGTTCAGAATGGCATGTACCTTTTGGGAAGAAGTATCATAGAGATAAAGTCCTTGTAATCCGCCGAAAGCGATTTGTTTTCCGTCCTGTGAAATGGCGACGCTCGCCATTTGGAGGACAGAATCATCATTTAGCAGCCCACTAAAGGAAATCGTATTCTCAACAACAAAATCCTTATTTAATAGGTATCCTTTTATTCCATTACTGCTTTGTGCCGTTGCAAATGAGTCCGTGCTGCCGCCGCTATTTTCTTCACCGACAATGAAATACCCGTCCGAATAAGGCTGCACACATAACTCATTCAAAAAAATATCCGCACTTGCTATAATCCCGCTTTTCCCAGTATCATAAAGATAGAGCTTATCTGCTGCAACAATAATCCGATTGCCATCGGCGTAATAACAGCCGCTGACCTTTCCAGAGAAAGCCGAGCCATTCACTGTGCCAACATCCATAGTATTTTTATCTGTATCACTATTCTGTGGGTTGGACTTATTTTTGCCGCTGCTTTCACTTCCTGTTTTTTCCGATGTGTTATCTTCTTCGGATTGTGGAGCATCTATGGAGCTTCCGTTTTCAGAACTATTCACATTTTCCTGACTGTTACCACAAGCTGACAGATTAAGAGCAAAAGCAAGTATAAGCATAATGCACATAAATTTCATTTTCATTTTTCAGCCCTCCTTATAAAGCAAAATTGAGCCTGTCTTATTTGTAGAACAATCATTGCTTGCAGCAACGGCTGCCGCATAGAAAGTATTGAAGTCATCTAATTTATAGGTGTCTATGATGGCTTCAATTATCCACACATTTCCTTTGCTTAATGTTGCATCGTATGAAATCACTTTATCAAACGATATAGGCTTATGATTTAAGAAAAATGATATGCCATACCTTGTACCCGGCGTTCCGCAAATCGTGTAACGTACTGTAAGTGTATCTTTATTGGTAAGATTGATATTGTCATACACTAATTCTCCATCATATGAAATAGTCGAATAAACGCCGCTATCCAATGTATCCATAGTAATTCCATCCCAACCGTTTTTCACAAGCTCATTCTCAATAAAAGAGGAAGTGATTTTTTCTTCCGCAACGCGGACATCACGAAAAATATTTTCACTTTCTCCATAAAAAATATCGCTGTCTGGAGCATCCTCATTAAAATGCAGTTTCAACATTCTTTCAAGGTGTTGGTGATACCAGCCGTAACTTGATGTTTCTTTCATATCGGGTTGGAAAGCGGGATTGGTAATGCTCATGATTGTAATATTTAGGGTATCACCTTTTTTTCCTGTGTTCGGTGTAAACATAAACGAAAATTTTTCTTCGTGTTTTTCTGATGTTTGGAAACAATGGAGATACTCATATTCCGCCCTCGTATCATTCACCTTGTATGCCTGTGGCTTTCCGTCCAAAAAGAGCAGGAAGCCTATGTTATCCAATTTTCCCTCTGATACAAACTGATAGTCCAAGGTAAATTCTCCGCCGTTATACTCATACGGTAAAACACTCTGGTCATCAGTTCTGGTGGGACTCGCTTCCTCGTGGCTGAGAAAACCTAAAGAGCCATCTTCCTCCGATTTTGTGAATGGATTTTCTTCCGTGTTTTGTGGGGGAGCTTTTCCGTCCTCAATGTTATAATTTCCACAAGCTGTCGTAGTGAATAGCAAGCCGCAAATCATAACTAATGATAATATTCGTTTTCGCATTGTTTATCCTCCTGTCATGTTTGATGTATTTCAATTATAAAAGCCAAATGTCAAAATGCGGTCAAGGAATAGGAAATTACATAAGAAAAAGGGTGTGTAAAATAATCTGTGTAAATCATCACAGATTATTCGACACATCCATTTTTGTATAATGGATAATGAATTCGACAATACTGTGATTAGTTGGAAAAAATTGGTAG
>CAJTAL010000013.1 GCA_910574285.1 Lachnospiraceae bacterium
GCAGCCTAACAGGTCTCATGAATTTTAGATAGTTCCACATGGGTGGGCTTATTAAAGTTACCCTTTTTTACATCAAATTCTTCTGAAAAACTTTTTTAATATTTTTCATTTTAGCTATTGACATTTCTTAGCTGGACTTATGCTACTTCTATTCCATAATGGCCGCACAATGCCGCCAGTCCGCCCTGGAACCCACTGCCAATCGCGTTGAACTTCCATTCACCATTATGCTTATATAACTCTCCTACTACCACTGCCGTCTCAATTGAGAAATCTTCTCCCAGATCATACCGGATCAGCTCGCTGTCCGTATCCGCATCGACAATTCTGATGTAAGAATTCGAAACCTGCCCGAAATTCTGCCTTCTTGGCTCCGCGTCGTAGATCGTAACCGTAAAAGCGATCCTCTCCACATTGGACGGGATTTTCGCAAGGGACACTTCTATCTGCTCGTCGTCTCCGTCCCCTTCTCCCGTCAGGTTGTCGCCCATATGCTTCACCGCCCCCGACGCATGCTCCAGGTTCCCATAGAAGACAAACTCCTTCTCCGTCGGACATTTCCCGTTGGCGCCAAGCATGAACGCAGCGGCGTCCAGGTCAAAGTCCGCGCCCGAATCGAATTCATTCACATCCCAGCCAAGCCCTACCATAATATTCTTCAGACTCGGATTCTTCTTCGTCAGATCAACTTTCTGTCCCTTTGTTAAACTAATTGGCATAATGTATCTCCTCTCTTAATAATTAAAACATTCTTCTTTTTGTCTTCGAAGCATCGTTCAGATGCGCGCCGCCATAAGACGCCAGAAATTCCTGCTTGATATTCTCCAGACGCGCCGCGTCGTCTACCCGCTGCTTTCTCGCGTTCTCCTGAATCGCCCTTGTCTCGTCGATTCCGTTGACAATCGTCCTCCAGGTTGTCTCAAGAGTCTCGATCTTGACTGAACTTCCGGACGCAAGCCTTGCCGTCATCTTAGACTGTTCCACAGTATTTCTCGCATTCTTAATAAGCATCTCATTCGTCTTCTTATCCAGCTCCGACATAGCCTCCGCCTGGATCTTCTGCCGCTTAAGCATGACCGCCTGCGCAAGCGCCTGTTTAAACACCGGCAGAGTAACGATAAACGCCGAATTGATCTTTCTGACCAGATTCATATTACTGAATTCCATCGTCTTGATCATAGGGATCGACTGGATAGCAATATTCTCCGCCGTTCTTAAGTCTTGAGTCCGCTGCTCCAGCATCATAAGAGAATTATTCAGGCTCGCCAGATCCAACTGGATGGAATTATCCCCCGTAGCGTCAAACTCAGCCTGTCTCTGGGCAATATATGCCTCCACCTCTTTACATGCCTGCTCTCCCGCCAGAATATACTTTACAAGGTCATGGTAATAATTCACATTCGCCTCAAACATCTGGTCTAATTTCCGGTTCGCCTGCTTGATCTCACTTTCGTACTGCCTGAGCTGGACGTAGATCTTGTCGACTTCCTCCCCCATCGTGTGGTATTTCTCCAGAATCTTCTCGAGCTGCTTCTTAAGATTCCCGAATAATTTCCCGAAGAGTCCCTTATCTTCTTTGATCTCATCGATATCAAACTTTGACATAATCTTTGACAAAGCCGTCAGCATCTCGCTTGATTCATCTAACTGATGCATATTCATGCTGTTGAGCACGATATCCGACGCCTTTGAGACTTCATCCGCCGCTTCCGCGCCAAAGGATACGATCGTCTCAAGATTATATACCTCTATCGTGCTGACGATGGCGTCAACCTCCTGCGAATTAACCAGCGCCTCATTCATCTGCTTCCTGTCGGCAACAATATCATAAGACTGTACGGTTTCGATCTCGTTCTCTACCGTCGCCGCCGTCGCCAAAGCTTCTGTTGTTCCTGCTTTACTAAAATCAAGTCCCATATCCTTTATCCTCTCTTAAATATTTTATCACGCCACGACTTGCGGGCGGCAGACGGAATCCTGTTCCAGTCCGGAACCTGAAGGTCATACATATAATCCCCAAGCTGGTGTTCTTCCATCCGTTTTTTATTAAAATGATTCTCAATGTTATAGCCCGTAGGCACATAGAAAAGCACGTCGAATCCGAGCAAACTTAAAAAAGTAACATAGATAGAATCCTCCGGCGACATCAAAGTCTCCGTAGTAATCAGATAGATCAGCTTCGGATTCCTCTTCGTAAAATCAAACTGCTGAAGCAGCCTCACCGCTTCCTTCGGCAGATTAAGGGCGACAGAGACGATGGTATACTCCGTCCCGTTTTCAAAGGTTCCCTTGATCAGACGCTGTTCGATCAATACTTCCAGCTTATCCAGGATATGTTCCTGCATCTCTTCCCGCAAGAATGCATATGGATAACCAGGATGGTTTTTGATCTTCTCCCTCTTAAGCTTCCCATTCCTTAAAAACTCCGTGGCATACATCCGCAGGGGATTCGGCATCGCCGCGGTCAGGAAAGGCGCGTGATCGATCACCAGTGTCTCCGGCGTCATAAGCTGCCTGATCAACGTCCAGTAATTCTCCACATCCCGATCCTTCACACCGGACATCTTCGCAAAGATAACCGGCAGATTTACAATTCCGTCAACCGTACTGAAGTTTGGTCGGAATTTCAACTCGTTATTCCAGAGAATCTTAATCTCTCGGTCCATAGTCTGTAACAATATAATATTCGCTTTCGTAAACTGCTGATTCCTGTACATCCCGGAATCCTGATACATCAGCGTATCCAGCTCCCTCTCCGCATGATATGCCGCCGTACCGATATGAATCTGCACATCCTGCTCCGGGAATCTCTCAAGGGTCATCGACACCTGATGATTTATCTCATACAACAGCGTATCCTCAAGACAACATCTTTCATTCAGGTTCGGGCACAGTATCAGCACATCTGCCGGAATCCGTGCCAGATACTTCAAAAACAGCGCTTCATTCGCGTCCTTGCAGCCTCCCATATAGATAAAGCAGCCCACCTCCGGCAGTTTCCAGTTCTGAAACAAGCGCCCCTGATACCTCTTGATCCAGCACAAGAGGTATACTGCTTTATTAAGCAGTCTGTGAAGATTCATTCCCGCCTCTTTTGATTCTTCTGTTATCACTTCCGCAAATGCTTTCGCCAGCAGTCCCCGAAGTTCCTTGCTTGCCGGGCACTGTATATTCGTCTGCAGATCAAGAAGCATCTGCTCCAGAGTCCCGTAATTACCTCTGCGTATCCGCATAATCTCATCCGGCGTCGGCTTCGGTATCCTTCCGTTTTCCACGACCACGCGCCGCTTCTCGTTCTGCAGCGACAGATAGAATTGATACAGCTCGTTGGCATATGTAAGCTTATCTTCTACGCCGCTGATCCTGCAATAACAATTATAGAACAGATCCGGCCTGCCGCCCCTGTCTGCAGGAGCTTTCAGTATATCCGCAAGACCTTCCCCTCCGATCCAGGCATTCGTGCAGTTCCTGATCCCCGCACCGTCTCCGAATATCTTCCGGTTCTGTTCTTCCTGTTCAAACTTCCGGCATAACTGCCGCAGTGAAAAATCCTTCGGAAATGCTTTCCCCTCCGGAACGTCATACACGTCTGATCTCTCTGAAGCCGGATCAAGCTTTCGATATTCTTCATCTCCCGCCGTCTGTACGAGCAACACATCACATCCGGCCCGGTTCAGGATCGTGATGAGAAGAAGCTCATAATTACTGATCACACCGCAATACAGAATCTTCGGCACATTATTCTCTCCAAGCCGTCCTACGATACGTTCGAATTTATAATATAGCCAGCACATAAACTTAATATATGCATTCTTAAGCATGTTCTCTGTCTTTCCGGCTTTTCTTAACTTATCCAGACAGTCATATATGGAATACGCGACGCTTTCTCTCTGACGTTCGTCGAGTCTCGGAAGCCATTTCTTCAGGCTTTCGGCTATGAACCCTGTACTCAGCCGGAAATCCATCCCCATGATTTCTCCGTAATAAGAGAGATTGCCTTCTGTCGGGTTCGCAATTCTCCCGTCAACGACCACTCCCGTCCTGCGCGCAGTATCATAATATTGATAGAGGAACCTTTCGACTACATCCGAAGTACGGTTGATCCGATAAAAATATGCTCTTTTTTCTCTGCGTTTACTCATTTCCACAAAAAAATCATCAAGGCTCATTTCATTTCCCCCGGAAAACACTATGTATTATTTTAGCATAGGAGGTATCATTTTACAAGTTTTCGAAGGGATTACAAGCATTATTGTCAAAAAAACCACAGACTAATCCGTGAATCCCCTGACAAACAGCCCGATATCCTCGTAATTGACTGCCAGATTGATATTCTGGCCTTCGTCAAACCCTGCGGTACTGATTCCGATAACTTCTCCCTGCATATTCAGCACCGCTCCGCCGGAACTTCCATGAGAGATCGGCGCGGTAAACTGAATCATATTGACCGAATCAATCTTACGAAAACCTGATATAATTCCGTCCGATACGGAATTGAACAACCCCAGAGGGCTGCCGATGGCTACTACCTTCTGTCCTCTGACAAGGCTCTTCTTTCCCCGGTAGATCGGCAGCGGTTCCAGACATCTGTCGATCCGAATCACGGCAAGATCTAACACGGAATTGTATTTGATGATTTCGTTCGTGCGGTAAACTTTCTCGTCATCCTCTATCCGAACATCAAAGAAACATCCGCCGGCCGTCACATGATTGTTCGTAAGAATATACCCCGCCCTTCCTATCATAATTCCCGACCCCGTGGCAACAGGGCTTCCCTTCCTGTCATACACCGCTATCATAACAATGGAAGAAGCCAGACGCGCCAGCTCTTCGAAGCTCTTTTCCGTAAGCTGCGGACGCGGACAATTCTCCGGCTGCTGTATCGGCTTAGCCGGGCATATACGTTCCGGCTGCTGTATCGGCTTAGTCGGGCGGATACGTTCCGGCTGATTCACCGGCTTAGTCGGGCGGATACGTTCCGGCTGCTGTAAACCTCCTGCCCGCCGCATCTCTGACTCTCCAGCATCCCCTCCCGAATTTATCCCTGACTTTTCGTTCTCATCCGCTCTATACTCCGGAAGCGCCAAAGAACGGAATTCTCCCAGCTCTAACACTTTAGACAATCCCTTAATCTCAGCCGCAGTTTCAATATCCTTCCGGTATTCAAGAAGCAGCACGTCGCATCCAATCAGAGTAAGCATATAATAAAACAGATACTCCTGCTCCTTCTGCACGTCCTCCGCCAGTATCTTATAGCAGCCGCGCTCATTCCACTCCGCCAGAGACGTACCCAGCACACAATCTGTCCAATATAAAAGCTTGATGATAAAGTTCTTCTCTATAGACTCTGTTATATTCTTCTTAAGATGCCGGTATCTGTCTGCCGCCTCAAGGCATGCGTCAGACAGCGCGCTGCCAAATCTCCCGTCTCCTTCCTGATTCTGCACGAAGATCTCCTTCTTCGCCTGAAACGCTTTAAACTGCTTCTCGTAGAAATCCATATCCGTCCGGGAAGTCAGCCGCGGAAGGGACTTCACTCTTGTATAGAACAGTCTCTTATTTCTCATCTCGCCGGCCATCTTCTTGTCAATAGCAAAAATCTTATATTCTGTATCCGGCCCGCACCCAAGGGCCCTAACAAAATACACATCCCGCCTGTCTCCGTTATAACCGCCCTTTATACTCAGGAATGATTCCAAAGAACCGATACTCATAATGTTATGCCGGTATGTAATCTTTCTTGCCATCGTAATCACCTGTCTGCAAAACTAAAATCTTTATGTAATCCGGTATGGTTGTGAATTGTTACAACTAATCTAATCTTATCACAACGTTAAAAATATATCTACCAATTCTCTCAATGATATGCTATATTTAAAATGTTGCGGTTATTTTTCACTCACGAATCTACCGTTTACAGACAGGAAAGCATGAAAGATAACTCGCTGCGTTATATGCGGCATAGATTATGACATAGATTTTAAAGGAGCCCTTATTATATGAAGAATCAGGCAATTTATTACAGTGTGGGACCGCTTCTGTACTGTCCCGCGGACAATACCTCCATCGCAGCTTCCGTCATATCACAGAGGTTTGGGACGCATTTTTCCCTCGCCCTCTGCCTGGAAGACACGATAAATGATAATTTCGTCACAGAAGCTGAGAATCTGCTGGTAGCTTCCATAAGTAATATCTACGAATCCAGGCAGGATAAGGACTTCTATCTGCCTAAGATCTTCATCCGGGTGCGGTCTCCCAGACAGATTAAAGAACTAACCCGCCGTTTTGGAGAAAGCGGCGAACTTGTAACAGGATATATCATTCCAAAATTCGATATGAGCAATGCCGATTCTTATCTCCGGCAGATCACGGATCTGAACAGCGCCGCAGGTACGGTCAAGTATGCAATGCCGATCTACGAAAGCTCTGCAATCGCAGACCTGCGGACACGCTATGATGTCTTATACGGCCTCAAAGAAAAACTCTCCCTGATCGAGCCATGGGTTTTGAATATACGTGTAGGCGGCAATGATCTGTCCCACCTGTTCGGTTTCCGCCGGGAAGCGGACGAATCCATCCACCAGATCACCCCTATTGCCAATATTTTCTCGGATATCGTCACAGTATACGGCACAGATTACGTGATCTCCGGTCCCGTGTGGGAGTATTACTCCGGCACCCGATGGGAATCCGGCCTCCGAAAAGAGATCAAAGACGACAGACTATGCGGCTTTACCGGGAAAACCGTGATCCATCCCAATCAGATCAGAATCGTGAATGAAGAATACCGGGTTCCCAGAAAGAATTATGAAGACGCGTTACAAATCCTGAACTGGAACACGGGGAAAGCTTCCTATGTCTCCGGCAGCATCAGTAAAGAGCGGATGAATGAATACAAGACTCATCTTAACTGGGCGCAAAGGATATGTTTTTTGACAGAGTACTACGGTACAGAGCCAAAAACACCCACGGCAAATTGACAGGATATCAAAGTACTGACAAAAGTAGACACTATATAATAAAGTTTCTAAAGGAAATGAAGGAAAAAAACTATGACAAAGAAAATAGCCGTAATCAATGATCTGTCGGGTTTTGGACGATGTTCGCTTACCGCGGCGATCTCCGTACTTTCTGTGATGGGCGTCCAGGCATGTCCTCTTCCAACAGCTATCCTGACCGCACAGACGGGATATCCAAGCTACTATTGCGATAATTATACAGATAAGATGGAATATTTCCGCTCTGAATGGAAGAAGATGAACCAACATTTCGACGGAATTTACACCGGGTTCGTTGCTGACGAGAGGCAGATCACCCAGATATTTCGCTTCACCGAAACTTTCAAAAGTCCTGATACCTTTCTTCTGGTTGATCCTGTTATGGGCGACGATGGGCAGCCCTACCCCATCTATACACCAACCCTTCTTGAGAAGATGCATGAACTGGCAATATCAGCCGATATTATCACTCCGAACCTCACCGAATTATGCCTCCTGACGGACAGCGATTACCAGACGCTGATATCGCACGCATCGCCAGATGAACTAATACAGACGATCGGAACATTAGGGCAAGAATTCTGCAACAGAGGGCCAGGGCATGTAATTGTCACCGGAATCCGGTTTCAGGACAGAGACGGAATCGCAAAGATGGGCAATCTGCTGGTTGATTCAGAGGGCTTTTCCCTCTTCTCTTTTCCCTACATCGGCGGAAGCTATTCCGGAACCGGAGATCTGTTCGCTTCCTGCATAGCCGCCGGAACTGCACGTGGATATGCTCTTCCTTCCGTCATCCAGACGGCAGGCGATTTTCTGGAACAATCACTGATTCATTCTGTCAAAGAGCAGATTCCCCGCAACGATGGGGTCGATTATGAGCAGTATCTCTCACTCCTATTATAAATTATAAACTGCTTCCCAAATATCTCTTGAATTTCATATATGAAACTGCTATTATATGAACAGAGTTCCCTCAGGGGAACTTCTGCGTACCGGAGCGCGGCCATTATTCGGCTATAGTCCGGCTGCGGCGGACCGCATAGAATGAAGCGGCACCTTTACCCTTCCGTCGCAGTACGTCCCAACAAGGCACCATGCATCAGCATGGTGCCTTGTTACGAAATATTGTTGTGGGAGGAAAATCAAAATGAAATTTCTGGTTAACAAAAAACTTGCTACACGTATCAGTATCATCACAACCGTAATTATTCTGGCGGGAATGCTGCTGCTGTGGCTTACGGTATCTTCAAATGCGGCTTCTATGGTCAAACATGATATTACGAATCAGATGACAAATGCTGTAGAATCCAGAGCCGCTATAATTGATGACTATGTGGCTTCGGCAGAAGAATATCTGACTGCCTTTGCACTGGGCAGCGAAGTTCATGCGCTTCTTAAAGACCCGGAAGATCCGGAACTGCTGAGTATAGCACAAAAATATACTGAAGATTTCGCGGCTGTTAAAGGCATCTTCGAAGGGCTGTATATTGCCACCCCGAATACTTGTGTGCTGACGCATACTTCTGAAGGTGCGATCGGAATGACTACACGGTCCGGAGACTCGCTGACTGAATTTCAAGATACAATCTTGTCCCGGCACCAGTTAACTAATCTGGGGATTATGGAATCGCCGGGAACAGGAAGCATGATCTTATCAATGTATTATCCGATTTTTGAAAACGAAAGGTGCGTCGGCTATGTGGGAGCCGGTGTTTATGCCAGCCATTTGATGGATTCTCTGCTTAACTTAGAGATAAAAGGACTGCCAAACAGCGAGTACATATTCTTGAATGCGGAAACAGGCGTCTATCTTTATCATCCGGACGAAGTATTACTGAATACCGAAACGACGGACAACGGATTCCTTAAGATCATAAGCAGGATTCAAAAAAACCAAAGCACCGAAGTGGGAACATATTCTTATACGGATGAGAATGGAGAGAAACAACTTGCCGTTTACAAATATTTGAAAGACCGCGGATGGGTATTTATGGTTCGCGCCAGCAACGCAGAGGTCTATAAATCCGTAACACAGGTAAGGATCTTAGTCGGAGCCCTGTGTGCAATGGTGGCGGTGGCCGTAATACTTGTCTCTGTGTTTATTCTGAGGCAGGTAGGAAAAGAGCTTATGGTTATGGAAAACGCAATCGAATACCTGGGAGATCTGGATCTTCAGGCCGACAGAGATCTGGAGCCGTTTTATGGGCGGTCAGACGAACTCGGTCTGATCGCGCAGACCATCCATCACGTCTGTGCGTGCCTGCGCAAGACGATTGACGACGTCGGACGGATCTTAGGTGAAATGGCGAAAGGTAATTTTGCGGTTGATGTTGCAAAGAATGAGGATTACTATATTGGTGATTTTAAGACACTTGCCGAGAGTCTGAAAACGATTCAGGCGAATCTCACCCACCTGCTGCGGGATATTTCCCAGATTGCAGATCAGGTGGATACAAGTGCCGACCAGGTCTCAACAGAAGCACAGACACTGTCTCAGGGAACGCTGGAACAGACTGCTTCTATCAACGGACTTGTATCTAACATAACAACCATTACTTCGCAGGTACAGATCAGCGCAGTTCGCTGCGGCGACGCAAGTGAATTGGTGGATAAGGCTACCGGATATGCCGCATCTGCAGATGAAAAGATGAAACAGCTTACGGAAACCACAGAGAATATTGACAAATCCTCTGCACAAATCGGCGGTATCCTCAAAACAATCGAGGACATTGCTTTTCAGACAAATATCCTGTCGCTGAACGCCTCCATTGAGGCAGCACGCGCAGGCGATGCCGGGAAAGGTTTTTCAGTGGTGGCGGAGGAAGTCCGCAATCTTGCAGAAAGGTCTGCCGAGTCAGCCCAGGGAACGGGAATACTCATCAACCGTTCTCTTCAGGATATAAAGACAGGAACCGCCTCTACCAGCGACGCAGTATCTGCAATGCTGGTTATAACCGACTGTATCCAATCAATTAAGAAACTGATGGATGAAATCGCATCCGCCAGCGTGCAGCAGTCTGAAATGATTACTTCAATAGAAAGGGGAATTAAGGAAATCTCTGAGACAGTTCAGACGAATTCTTATGCCGCAGAGAAGAGCGCCGAAGTCTCCAAAGAATTGTCTGACCAGGCAAGGACACTGAATGGTCTGTTGCGGCAATTCAATATCAGATAGGCACAGCCGGTACTGGGACGTCTTATGGTTTTCTTAAGAAATTTTATAAACATTTCCGGTTTTTGACATACTTGTGTCACATTTACTTTATATAATAAATTCATCAAATAAATGAAGACGGTGATCGTACTTCACATTACATATTTCAGTAAAGTATGGTTACCGGACTTCGCCTAGACGTTTTCTTAAATTTAGATAGATTTTTTCATCCCCCTCCAAGGGCTGACGCAAAAGCGTCAGCCCTCTTTCCTTAATAATTTATGAGATTTTTTATAAATTTTGAAATTAGGTATTCCCTCTTCGTACATTTTTTGCTATAATAACAAACGGTATGCAGCGGTGGTCGAGTTGGCTTATGGCATCTGCCTCGAAAGCAGAAGAGCCGCAAGGCTCCGGGGGTTCAAATCCCTCCCGCTGCGTTTTCTTATGTGCTTATCCACCCCCGGCAGACTGTCCTGCAAAGTAGGGCGTGCAGATTGTGTGAATGAGTTTTCGGACAGTCTGCCGGCGATTATATCTCGCTCTTACAGCAAATATGAATGTAATGCAGACAGCACACTAGATGTCAATATCCATACTTCCTGACCGGAATCCTTCCAGATCTAAAGTAATATATATGTATCCCAGCTTCTTCAGATATTCTACGATAGAGTCTTTTTGTTCTATAACAAGCGCCATGTCCTGCCGGTCTGCTTCAATTCTCGCAATCTTACCATGAATTCTTAATCGAACATTATATAGTCCCAATGCCTTTAGAAACGCTTCGCCATCGCCGGCCTTTTGCAGTTCTTCATAAGTTATCCTGGTTCCATAGGGGAAACGAGTGGCCAGACAAGGAGAAGAAGGCTTCTTTGATACGGAGATCCCATATTCTTCCGCCATCCTGCGCACCTCTTTTTTCGTCATCCCTGCATCCGCAAGCGGACTTATGATCCCAAGCTCCCGAACTGCCCTGATGCCCGGGCGATATACATGCAGGTCGTCTTCATTCGTCCCCTCAAGGATCCGGTTTACGCCAAACCGATTCACTTCCTCCTGGAGCCTACGAAAAAGATACCGCTTACAACGATAACACCTGTCCGTCGGATTCTCTGCAATATCTGCTTCTTCTAATTCATCAATCTTAATCATATGAAATATGGCGCCTGTTTCCTGCGCCACTTTCTCTGCCTCCGCTAATTCACCCTGTGGATGCAGCATAGTATGAAGAAAAACACCATATATCTTTGCTCCTCTCTCTTTCGCCGCATCACACGCGATCTTCAAAAGAAGGCTGCTGTCTACACCTCCGGAGAATGCCACTGCAGCATCTTCCGATACATATTCATACACCCGTCTTTTCAATAATTCCCGCTTAGATTCATAATCTTTCACGGATTTACTCCCCCAATCTTTCTTTTACTTCTTCATATACCCTGTTCCACACATCCTGAAAATCCATATGCTTCTCCCGGCAGATAACAACGATACTTTCATATTCCGGATATGCTCTGACGATCTCTCCTGCCCTGCATACTTTAACTTCAGCCATACCAAGGGACGTCTCAACCCGGCATATCTCCCGCTGCATCACTGCACGCTGCATCTTCATTTTTCGTATTCCGATTGTAGTAGTCTCTCGGAAAATAATTTCCTCCATCAAAGCTGTTGACTCTTCATCACAGATTACATTTAACTGGTATGCCGGACGGTTCTTTTTCATATATACAGGCGTATAATATACATCCCTTGCTCCTGCCTCCAGTAGCCGTTCCATAGCGTATCCTAAAGCCTCTCCTGTGGAATCATCAATATTACTCTCTAATTTCCAGATATTGTCCGTCTTGCCTGCATTCTCTGTATTGCCTGTAATGTCTGTATTCTCTGTATTGCCTGTAATATCTGTATTGTCTGTCTCATCTGACGCAGGATTTATCAACAAGCCTCGGAGAATACTGGTTCTACCATAGTCTCTCTTCCCCGCACCCATGCCGATCTTACATATCTTATACCTGTCCGGGAGACGGTCAGAAGTCCGAATCGCCGCTACGATCGCGGCGCCTGTGGGAGTTACAAGCTCCGCTTCTGTCTGAGTCATGTGCAGAGAAATATGATGAGAACCGACGATATTAATAACTGCAGGTACCGGCACCGGGATAATTCCATGCTGACATCTGACAGTTCCCCTTCCCTCATACAGTTCCGGTACGATTACATCTGTAATATTCAAATCATCCAGACAGATAGCCGTTGCCGCAATATCTACAATTGAATCTACCGCTCCCACCTCATGAAAATGTACCTCCTCGGCAGGAACACCGTGAGCCTTTGCTTCCGCCTCCGCAAGAACTATAAAGATGTCAGACGCAATCTTCTTCGCTCTCTTGGACATATCAGAACGGCTGATAATATCCTGTATCTCAGGCAGTCCCCTATGCTCATGCCGGTGCATATGATTATGGTCTTCATGACCATGGATATGGCTTTCATGGTCATGGCTATAGTTTTCATGGTCATGGCTATGACTTTCATGGTCATGGATATGGCTTTCATGGTCATGGAAATAACATTCATGCCTGTGGCTGTTCTTTTCATGCGCATATAAATAATCATTATCATGATCATGATTTTCGTGCTTTCGATCCAGAATCACATGAAAGTCGCATGCATCCAACCCTGACTTCTTCACTCTGGTAATCTTAATTTCAAATCCTCCTACAGGAAGACTTCTCAAGTGCTTTTCCAGAACTTTCTGTGAAGCTCCAAGATCCAGCAACGCTCCTACTGTCATATCTCCGCTAATTCCACTATAACATTCCAAATACAGCGTATTTCCCCTTCCTTTACACATCATCTCTTCTCTCCTTCCATAGATAAATCCCTCTCGGCTACCGCCGAATGTACATACGGGCATGCTATTTTTTATATGAATCGAGTAGGGAAGACTTTTCCCTACTCGCCGCGCGCCCCGTGCACCGCATTAGCGGCATACTTCTTCTGCATGGGGCTGCGCATAAAAACCGGCTTGATGCCGCCATACGACAGCAAGAAGCCGGTTATAACACACTATCACTGATTTACAGAGAATATCCACATCGCCTTAATCTGATCTTGAATCTCTGAAAATACCCACTTCTTATCACTCCTCTTCTGGCTAAACGGGTCATTAACCTTAACTACTCCATCTGTATACTCTGTTAATATAATAAAGTGACCCTTCCCCGTAAAATCACCAGGGCCGACGCTGCAGATAATCGGATGCCCTGCCTCCAGTTCATCCCGAACCTGCTCTTCCAGCAGCAATCCTTCATAACAGGACAGATTCCAATTAGCGCCCGCCTCACTCATAAATCTCCAATAGGTATCATTATTTTCATCTATATACCCATTTGCCGTCCCGTAAGCCGCTACCTTGGCAGGAGTAACCGACGGGTCGCCGGTAAGCCCCGCCACGACCATTGCCATACATGTAGGACCGCATCCGCTAACCGCCACAATACTTGTCCCATAAGGCGCATACCCCCAACGTTCATCCCATTGATACAAATTTGGAATCTGGCCTTCTTCTAAGTCATCTCCGATCGTCTCCGCACTAGGATCATCTTTTTTTTCTTCATAGTGCTCTACAAAATCCAGCGTCTCTTCATTCTTATCCAGCATTTCAATCAAGCCGTCCGGATATCCCTTCTCTACTGCCTCTTTCCGGACACGCTTCATTCTCTTCTCGTCGTCTTCTGCTTCGACCGTAATCTGCTTTATCTGTTCCGCTTTCTTCTGACTTCCTGATCTTACAACCTTCTGTGCCACTGTGCCCGTCATATTCTTCCTGCCCAAAACAAGTCCCACAACACCTACAATAAGAAGCAGAGACCATCCCATCAAGATCATCTGACGCTGCACCTGACGCTTGCGCCTGTAATAAATCCTTCTTCTATGATCCGTACGCATCCATTCTTCTCCTCTATTCTAATCATCCTCACGGCGGTCTGTCTATTCCCTATATGCCGACATCAGGATGTGAAATTGCGTTATTATCATGTCGTTAATTATACTCCCTTGTCAGAAAAGACACAACTAAAGTATTCTTAAATCCTTATTAAGATTTTATATATTATTTCTTTTCAAATATCTTGCCCGCCAGCAGTACATTCATCTCTCCGCCAAGCAAAATACAATACATACAGAAATACATCCACAGCATAATCAATACAATTGTTGTAAGACTTCCGTACATACTGGAAAATCCTTCAAACACATCCAGATAGATAGAAAATACCCAGGACACCACCATCCATCCCACAGCCGCAAACATCGCTCCCGGAAGCTGGTCACGGAACCGTTCCCTTCTATTCGGAAGGAAGCGGTAGATCATCAGAGAGAACAGGATCAATACCGTCGGAGTGATAAACGTACGAGTCTCGATCAGCCAATCCGCTATCTTCCTGAGAAACGGAATATGATCTGCGATAAACAGATTCAAAGTATTGCCAAAAACCGATAAAACAAGCAGCAGAATGATGACTATGATGAATAAAACCGTATATATCGTCGCCCTGATACGCAGCACAATATAATTACGAGTCTCTCTGCAGCTATAGATACAGTTAAGTCCCGACGTCATCGACAGCACTCCTTTTCCGGCCGACCACAATGCCACGATAACCGTAACCGGGATGATTCCCGTAGACTGGTTATAGACCTGATTAACAATAGATGTAATCAGAGAATCAACCGACGCCGGAAACACCTGAATTACCGCCGTCATAACATCTGCTTTCGTCACCGGCGTAAATTGTACCATCGTAAGAAGAAGCAAAATAATCGGAATCATACTCAGCATAAAAAAATATGCCGACTGTGCAGCGTAAGCACCCACATGATCCTCGGATATATCTGAGGATATATTCATAATCCTTTGATAAATGTCTTTTACCTTTTTCATAGCACTCTCCCTCTTATTGCTACAGGGCATTTGATTTGCACTATATTTTACCCGATTTTCCATAATTTGTCTATAATCATTGCAATTTGTAATTTCATCCTGTAATCTACAGTATATAACAAAAGCACATTACTATTCATGACAGACTTCTCAAACCGGCAAATCTTAAGACATGGCATAAAATGCGCCGCCAAATAAGCCGGGGATCTAACCTTCCCCGGCTTCAATCGTTATATCCTGGAAAAACAGCGTAAGAATATCCTTATAATTCTTACCCTTTTTAGCCATCTCATTCGCCCCGTTCTGGCTCATGCCTATTCCATGCCCGAATCCTCCTCCTGACACAATAAAGACATCACCTTCTCTTCGTACTGTAAAAAAAGCGCTCGGAAGCAGCGTTCCGCTCGCGGACGGCGTTCCGTCCTGCTTTATGATCTCGTACCCGCTTCCGCCAAGAGCCCTCCGGATCTTATTCTCCGTATCCACCGTAACGCTCCCTTTATCACCCGCCGCACATATCTGAAGCACAACCCCTCCCTCTCCTGTCTTTGTGATGTCAATCGTCTGAAGTGTTCCTATGTCCGTCCCTGTATTCAGCCCGACCAGGTTCGATAATGTCCCTGCCGGAATCCTCGCCTCCCAGCGATACCACGGGAGAGCCGCCTCATAATCTCCATCCTGATCCTTCACCTCCACAGACCGCAGATATTGGTTGCTTTCATTCGGCGCCGTCCCCCACGCTTCCACTCCCGCGGTCCTTCCGCAGGATGTAGAATAATAGTACGTCGTAACAATCTGCCCCTGATAGCGCACCACCTGACCCGCCGTCTCCGCTACCGCCTGATTCGTCGTCTCCTGCGCCGTAGAATTTCCATACACCTGATAGTCTGTACTGTCATTCACATGCGCCTCATACTCCGGATAACCATACCCCTGCATCTGCCGGTAAGCATAACTCCTTGCACACACCGCCTGCGCTTTCAGCGCTTCCAATTCATAAGAAGCAGGCATCTCGCTTGGCACGACTTTACACAGATAAGTCTCTACCGGCACCTCGTTGATCACTGCAATTCCTTCCGCCGTTGTACGAAGCTCCAGGACTCCTGCGTAAGAGGGAGTACCATAAGCCCTCTGAATACTGTTCAGCGTGATCTCTCCTCCGTCCTTCGCGCAGATCTGTATCTTTCCCGACTGAAAACGCGGATCATCCGGCGAGAAAGAAACCGGCTGGCCTCCTTCTGTCTCCTGCTCCTCTCCGCCAAAAGAAATTACCACTCCCTGCTCTGACGATACTTCTACTGCCGGATGCACCGTATTTGCATAACCATTCGTCATAATCAAAACCCTGATATTCGGATTATTGACTGCAATTTCCTTTGCCTCTTCCTGTTTTTCTTTCTTCTCGTTTTTCTTCTCTTCTTTCCTGACTTTTCCTAACATTCCTTCCTCCCGGTACGTAAGGGCCGCCAACAGTCCGCCGATCAACAGAAGACAGAGAAGAATCAGCATCCCATACAAAAATGTATCGGGAATCCTTATCGAAAATAACTGATATCCGTTCTTTTTACTATATTTTTTCAATTATACTGTAACCTCTTGTCCAATGCTCTTTTCTCAATGTATGCCCTGATCCTGGAAAATATCTCTGCCGCTCACATTTTCTTCAACTATGCCGCCATTCCCAAATCACTTTTCACACCTGCACCCGTAAAAAGCAGCATCCAATTTCCCAAAACCCGAAATTTATTATAGCACTTTATTATAGCACAAAAAAACCCTTGACAAAAGCGAATATCTGTTCATATAATATATATGTCTGATGAAGACAGTCTGCGGCCAGGGATAGAGCACATTTCAGGGCTTGTACTGGTTTCGACGGGGGTCTGGAAGTCGGAGAAGCCATCCGTAGCGGGACACTACGTTAAAAGTTCCAATTAAATATAAACGCAGACAATAGAGAATTAGCGTACGCTGCTTAATTTAAGCGGCAGTCGGCCTTAGGTAATCCGCTGCTTAAGACACCGGCTTCATCAAGGCGGAGCACTTCGTTCCCGAAGCTTTGAGGGAATGGAAGAATTTATGAAGCTACTGAACCCGGAAGCTTGTCATTAGGCGGCCGGCAGAGGGAATGTTAAATTAATGACTGTGATGGGAGACGCTCTGGTGGATGGGCTTTCGGACGCGGGTTCAACTCCCGCCAGGTCCACTCTAACGTATTAAGACGAACTCTGTATATGACATTGTTATATACAGAGTTATGTTTTATCCGGAACATATTTGACACAATTTCTATGTGAATCAACCTTGAAGAAATCCGCCCCTGAACTCTTAAGAAATATAGAAAAACATTGTAAATATTCGTATTATACGCTATAATAATAAAGAAAAAGAAAGACAACGGTCTGGTAAACCGTTGCCTTTAGTACATGATTACCGACAAATCGTAATACTAATATGTATACAGAAGTCGATAATCACGCTGTGGTTCGTTGATGTTTGGCAGACAGTTGGACGAACCACTTTCTTTTTCTCAACATAATCCAATAACATAAGAAACAGCATCATTATATTACAGATTACACTAATAAAAGTAAGTATCTCCACACAAATTCACCCCTTTCTCATCATTGATTTTTTACAACCAAAAAACCAACAAGAGAAAGATGCCGAAAAAACGACAGAACATCAACATAAAACCAAGTGACAACCCCTTTCCTTCACCAACACCCTTTTCTTGTTGGTCTTTCGGTTGTACAGTTATAATATAACATTCTCTGACAATATTTGCAATCTATGAAATACTTATATCCAAAAAAATGTATTGATATTATTACGGAGAAATCATTATGCCGGACTCAATAAAGAATTCTAAAGTAGACCATACATTAAAAGAATTGAATGCCCACGGGTCTTTCGAATTGCCCATAGAGACTTATACCGATAACTGCGTCATCTTCCATTCCCTCTACAACCACTGGCATGACGAGATGGAAATTATCCTGATCGAAAACGGCATGGGAATGCTACGTCTGAACCGTGAAATCCTCCGGGTAAAAAGGGGCGATATTCTGATCGTGAACCCCGGAGTCCTCCATGGTATCAAGACGGATCTGAAGCATATCCTGTATTTTAAAAGTATCGTGTTTCATCTGGGATTCCTGCAGGGAGCCGCCGGTGATCTCTGTCAGGAGCAGGTAATCTCTCCATTGATAGAGAACCGGGCGGAGTTTACACACCGCATCTCTGACGGGGACGCTAATTATATGAATATCAACCGGCTTTTCTATCAGATCCATGATTGCCACCGAGATAAAGAACCCTATTATTTTGTCCGGTTAAAATCTCTTCTCTATCATTTCTTTTATGAGATGCTGGCCGGAAACTACATTATTCCCGCCGACACGGAGCAGAACAATAATCTGCTGTCAATCAAATACGTCCTGGATTATATGAATCAGCATTATTCAGAAACAATTTCTGCCAGAAAACTTGCTCTCATGTCTAATTTCAGCGAATACTATTTCATGAAGCTCTTCCGGCAATACACAGGAAAGACCCTGATCGAATACCTGAACGACCTCCGGCTCGAGAAAGCGAAAGCACTTTTGATGCATACCGACGAATCCATCACTGCCATCGCCACACAAGTCGGATTCAACAATACCAGCTATTTTATTAAGAGATTTCAAAAGGCCAACGGAACCACGCCGAAGGCATTTCGCAAGAACCTGTCATAACATGACAATTTTGTTGTATTTTTCTTCTGTCATGACTGCTATATTAGAGACATGCAGATTAAATATATTCTAAGAAGGGAGAAAAGACAATGAACGAATTAAAAACTCTTATTCAGAAAATGTTCCGCAAGGACTGCAGCGAATGTACCAACGAAGAATTGTATCAGGCATTATTAACGTATACGAAGAAATTACTTTCTGATAAAGGCTATCAGGATGGTAAGAAGAAGATTTATTATATTTCCGCAGAATTTCTGATCGGAAAACTTCTCTCTAACAATCTGATCAACCTCGGCATCTATGACCAGGTTGACGAATTCTTAAAAGAGAACGGGCTGTCTTTATCCGAGATCGAGGACGCAGAACCGGAACCGTCTCTGGGAAACGGAGGACTCGGACGTCTTGCCGCCTGTTTCCTGGATTCCATCGCTACGCTTGGACTTCCGGGCGAAGGAATCGGATTGAACTATCACCTTGGCCTTTTTAAGCAGGAATTCCACAACCATCTCCAGCAGGAGACGCCGAATCCGTGGCTTGCAAAAGACAGTTGGCTTATCCCGACAGACGTCACATATATGATACCTTACCGCGGTTTCGCGTTAAAATCTTCCTTATATAACATGGATGTAGCCGGATACCATAACAAATCCATCCGCCTTCACCTATTCGATATCGACATTGCAGATGAAACGATTGTAAAGAACGGTATTGATTTCGACAAGAATGATATACTTCACAACCTGACTCTGTTCTTATATCCGGACGACAGTGATGACGCCGGAAGGAAACTCCGCATCTACCAGCAGTATTTTATGGTCAGCAACGCGGCCCAATATATTCTGGATGAAGCTGTCCGGAAAGGGTGTACTCTACACGATCTGGCAGATTATGCGGTCGTTCAGATCAATGATACCCACCCCAGCATGATCATTCCGGAATTTGTCCGGCTTCTGACAGAGAAGGGGATCGAATTCGAAGAAGCCTGCCAGATCGTGACGCAGGTATGTGCTTATACCAACCATACAATCCTGGCAGAAGCTCTCGAGAAATGGCCTATGGCTTATCTGGAAGACGTCGTTCCGCACCTGGTTCCTATCATCCGCCGGCTGGATCAACGTATGAAAGAGAAGTATCCGCAGAAGTCTGTAGCCATCATCGACGATAACAACCTTGTGCATATGGCTCATATGGATATCCACTACGGCTTCTCCATCAACGGAGTGGCGGCTCTTCACACGGATATCTTAAAGACCAGTGAACTGAAAGATTTCTATGAGATCTATCCGGAGAAATTCAATAACAAGACCAACGGAATCACGTTCCGCCGCTGGCTGCTTCATTGCAACCATGAATTGACCGATTATATCACTTCGCTGATCGGAGATGATTTCAAGAAAGACGGCTTCGCTCTGGAGAAATTATTGGAATACAAGGATGATCCTGAAGTCCTGGAACGGCTTCTTGCCATCAAGACAGACGCAAAGAAGGTATGTAAAGACTTTATCCTTAAGAATACCGGCGTAGAGATCGACGAGAACAGTATCTACGACATCCAGATCAAACGCCTTCATGAGTATAAGCGGCAACAACTGAATGCCTTATATATTATCCGGAAATATCTGGAGATTAAAAACGGGCATAAGCCGTCAAAACCTGTAACCTTCATCTTCGGCGCAAAAGCAGCTCCTGCTTATGTGATTGCAAAGGATATCATCCATCTCCTTCTCTGCCTTCAGGAACTCATCAAGAATGACCCTGATGCGGCGCCTTATATGAAGCTTGTCATGGTAGAAAACTATAACGTATCTGCAGCCGAGAAACTGATCCCGGCATGTGATATCTCTGAACAGATTTCCCTCGCTTCCAAAGAAGCCAGCGGAACCGGAAATATGAAGTTCATGCTGAACGGCGCGGTAACCCTCGGCACAATGGACGGCGCCAATGTTGAGATCTGTGATCTGGTAGGCAAAGATAACATCTACATCTTCGGCCAATCCAGCGAGAAAGTCATCGAGCATTATGAGAAAAGCGATTATAACTCCAGGGCAATCTATGAAGAAGATGAAGAGATCCGCCAGTGCGTTGATTTTATCCTGAGCGAAGAGCTGTTATCCATCGGACAGGAGACCAATCTTCGAAGACTCCACAGCGAACTGGTCAACAAGGACTGGTTCATGACATTGTTGGATTTCAATGATTACACCAAAGTCAAAGACCTGACCCTCGCCGATTACGAAGACCGCAGCGCATGGGCGAAGAAGATGCTGGTGAACATCGCCAAGGCAGGCTTCTTCTCCTCAGACAGAACGATTGAACAATATAATAAAGATATCTGGCATCTCAGATAAGATTCTCTGCCTGTACGATTAAAAACATTGTCCAAAGGACGACAGTTCGGGGCGGTTCTCCCCGAACTGTCTGTATATTGGAAATGGATTTTCAATTGTACAGGCAAAATTTTTTTAATAAATTAGCACTCACCTATTGACACCGCTAACAATATATGATATATAATATATATAACAAATAAAACAATAAATAATTTTCATATCTTAGTGGAAATACTAAGTCATATGAAATTCTTAAGGAGGAATGATTTATGTTATTAGCAAACAGAAATTTCAACAACTTATTCGATGATATGTTCAGTGATCCGTTCTTCACTCGTTCCTACGACCATACATCTTCGCAGATTATGAAGACGGATATTCATGAAAAAGACGGGAATTATCTGGTTGAAATGGAACTGCCCGGCTACGCCAAAGAAGATATCAAGGCAGATCTGAAGGATGGATACCTTACAATCTCTGCCCACAAGAATATATCAAAAGAAGAGAAAGACGCCAAAGGTAACTGTGTCCACAAGGAACGTTATACCGGCACCTGCAACAGAAGCTTCTATGTAGGAGATGCATTGACTCAGGATGATATCAAAGCAGCATTTAAAGACGGAGTGCTCCATCTGACATTCCCGAAAGAGATCCAGAAGCAAGAAGAACAGCCAAGATTAATTACCATCGAGTAATCCTTCACAGGAACCAACATTTTTGTAAATTTTAGATTGCCATAAGCATATTAAAAAAGCAGAAGAATCCCCAAACCGCATCAGCGTACGGTCTGGGGATTCTTCTTTTCTTTTATAGTGACAAAGCGCACACTAATTTCCGTCCTTTCTGTCACTGCCTTATTTAAAAAACTTGATCTTTCCCACAATCGGCAGTTCTTTCCTGGTGCCTTTGCATGCGCTCACGATTCCCATGATAAATAATACAAAGATCGCAAGCTCAATGATTTCAAGTCCCCATGAAAATATTCCGCCGTCAAAATGGATGATGGAATGCATCCCCCATATCCATTCACCTTCTAACAGATCCACCAGCACAGAGAGTATAGCTAATATAAGCCCCTGGTTGATATGATGCCTCAAATATTCCGACCTCTTATCGCCCGCCAGAAGGGGGATGAGCACCAGGATTCCTATGTAAGACAACACCCCCATTCCCTTATTCTGACGTACTTCATTCTGGTCAAAATAATCCGCCGAACCATATGAATTATAAGACTGCGTCTGATAACTTTCCGGCGGCAAAGCAGGTATCTGCGCCCCGCACTGCGGGCATACCATAGTCCCATCCTTTACTTTCGCACCACATTTTACACAATAAGCCATTTCCTCATTCCTTTCTTCTTATCATACGACTCTTAGTACTTTATAAATTTCCACCGTTTTTACACTCAATCCTCCAACCCCAATATCTCCGCCAACACTTCGATGATGATCTCATTGGTACAGGATTTCACATAACCCAGCATATGTAAGGAAATCTCGTCCTGCTTCTGGGCCTCTGTCAGGGTGTCGTTGTGTTTGGTCTCTTCAATCAGCCGGATCAGTTGGGGCGTCAATTCTTCATACATCTCAACCGTCGTCTGCGTAACCATCTTCCTGAGATCTTCTTTTTTTATCGGTACCACCTTCTTCGCCCCCTTATCCTATCCGAAATTACAGACTTTAAAATCTCTCTGCGCCTCTCTCTGCTGATCCTTCCTTGCGATATCCTGCCGTTTGTCATAAAGCTTCTTCCCCTTGGCAAGACCAATTTCTATCTTCACAAGACTGCCTTTAAAATACACCTTAAGAGGGACGACGGCAACCCCTTTCTCCTTCGTCTTTCCAAGCAGCTTATTAATCTCCGATTTGTGGAGGAGAAGCTTACGGACCCTCAGCGGATCTTTATTGAATATATTGCCCTTCTCATAAGGGCTGATATGCATGCCGTATATATAGACTTCACCATTCTCCACCCGGATAAATGACTCCTTTATACTGCATTTTCCCATACGAAGAGACTTCACTTCCGTACCGTGCAGGGCGATCCCCGCCTCATAGGTATCCAATATAAAATAATCATGATACGCCTTTTTATTGTTGGCTATCATCTTACCATTTGTCTTCGCCATATATTCGCCTCTTTCCTGTCATTATTCCCGCGGTCAGCGAGCCAAGCGGACTCAGCCGGTCAGCGCGCGTCATCCGCCATCTCAAAATCTATCGTACGGAGCAGCCGGTCAGCGCCAAGAACACGCACTCTTACCTTCTGTCCTAATTTATATGTCTTATTGGTGTAAACCCCGACCATCTCATATCGGTCGTCATAATAATCATAATGGTCGTCCGTCATATTCGTGACATGCACCATACCTTCCACCGTATTCGGGAGTTCCACATACATACCCCATTTGGTCATCCCAGATATTACGCCCTCGAACTCTTCACCGATATGCTGCTGCATATATTCCGCTTTCTTAAGCTTCAAAGTCTCTCGCTCGGCTTCCTCCGCCCTTCGTTCCGTCTCACTGGAATGCTTCGCCACCTCCGGAAGAATACTCCGGTAATGCTCTATCTTCTTCTCATCCATCCGTCCTCTAAGATTATCCTTGATAATCCTGTGGATCTGAAGATCCGGGTATCTTCGGATCGGTGACGTAAAATGTGTATAATGATTCGCCGCCAGTCCAAAATGTCCGATATTCTCCGGCATGTACCGCGCCTGTTTCATGGAACGAAGCGCCAGCCGGCAGATCAACGCCTCCTCCGGCGTATCTTCCACCCTTGCAAGCAGCTTCTGAATCTCCTTGGGTCTGATCTCGTTTACCCCTATATGCATGGAATACCCGAAATTATTGATAAACGCGGCTAAGGTCCGCAGCTTCTCTTCCTCCGGCGCTTCGTGGGTTCTGTATAAGAACGGAAGCTCCTGCCAGAAATAATTCTCCGCCACAGTCTCATTCGCCAGAAGCATAAAATCCTCTATAATCTTTGTCGCCACATTCCGGTCATAGGGCTTGATCTCGACCGGCTTCCCTGCTTCATCCAGGACGATCTTCGCCTCCGGAAAATCAAAATCAATGGAACCCCTTCTCCGTCTCCGCTCCCGTAAGATCCGGGATAAATCCCGCATACGTTCAAACAACGGAACCAGCTCCCTATAATTTTCCATTTCAGCCGGATCTCTGTCTTCCAGTATCTTCTTCACACTGGTATAAGTCATTCTCCTGTCCACATGAATCACCGTCTCCGCAATCTCATGTCCGATCACGACTCCCTTTTGATTCACCGACATGATACAGCTAAGGGCAAGCCTGTCTTCCCCGGCATTCAACGAACAGATCCCGTTGGACAGCCTGTGAGGAAGCATCGGGATCACTCTGTCCGCGAGATAGACACTGGTGCCGCGCGCTAACGCCTCCCGGTCCATCGCGCTGTTCTCCTGGACATAATTCGTCACATCTGCAATATGAACTCCCAGGATATAACAGTCTCCTTCCAGGGTAAGAGAAACCGCGTCGTCCAGATCCTTCGCGTCTTCCCCGTCGATCGTCACCATCTGCCAGTCTCTGATATCCCGGCGCCCCGACATGTCGGCTTCGCTTACATCCTTCGCCGCACGCTCCGCCTGATTCAATATCTTCTCCGAGAACGCCTCCGGGAGGTCATATCCTCTGACAATTGACATAATATCGACGCCAGGATCATTGACATGTCCCAGGATCTCTGTGATCTTTCCTTCCGGCTTCCTTCCGCCTTCTCCATAAAAAGTCAATTCCGCAACTACTTTATGACCGTCCACCGCTCCCTTTGACTTCTCGGCGGAAATAAAGACATCCTGGGTAAATTTCTGATTATCCGGAATCACAAACCCATAATTCTGCTTCTCTTTCTTCCGGTAGATCCCGACAACCCTGGTGATTCCCCTGGATATAATCCTGACAATCCTGCCTTCCCGGCGCTTCTGGTCCGGCTCCCTCAGGATGATAAATTCAACTCTGTCCCCGTCAAAGGCCCCGTTCTTATCTTCTTCGCCGATGAAGACATCCCGGCCTTCATCCTCTGTCACGACAAATCCAAAACCTCTTAAGCTTCCCCGATAAACCCCTGTCAAATGCTTTGCCGCGCCTTTACAGTACTTTCCCCGCTTCGACAGATAGATCTTTCCATCCGCCTCCAACGCCTCTAAGACTTCCCTGAGTCCGTCTCTTTGTTCTCTCGGAACCTGCAGAAGCATGGCAAGCTCTTTGAACTTCATTGGTACGTACAGATCATCACAGATCAGGTCATAGATCACTTTTTTCCTCTTCTCAAAAGTCTGGCTCATCTTCTGCACTTCCTCCTTTATGATTTTGATTTTATACTCTCCCGATATCTCTCTGCGCCTGATTTTATACGTTTTTGACAGAGTACATTCTTATACTTATCTGTTTAACGCAAATGGACACTCCCATACAGGAGTGTCCCACCTTTTTCATAAAAATATGCCCTATCCTACGCAAATACTTTTAAATTCAACACTGCTGCCAGGACAATAAACAGAATCGCCAGAAACTTTGTAGACTTAACCAACGCGCCTTCCATAGAACGCCCCTTGTTCTGTCCCCAGTAAGTGTCCGCCATACCGCTGATCGTTCCAAGTCCCGCGGACTTACCTTCCTGCATCAAAACGATAGCCGTCAATGCGATACAGTCTATTGCAAATATGATCATTAAAACTGTCTTTAAAATCTCCACCTTCTACACCTCCTGCGTCTAAACAGTATTTATTCTACCATAAGACATCTAAAATAGCAAGATTGAGCTTCCAAAAACTTACACAAAAACTTGCAATTTATCTCTGCCTATTTATTTCTGCCTCAGCAACATCTCGGCTATTTTCTTCGGACTGGGCGGATTTCCCTTATAAAGAGACATCATCTTATACATCTTCCCCGCAGCCATGGTAATCAGCGAAGCAGTCACTACGACGATTCCGAGCGAACAAAGGGATTCCGGTATGCTCATAGCCCCAAGCAATATCTTCGTCGGCGCCACCAGAATCGCTGTAAACGGCATCCACACCTGCCACGTAATAGCATCCCATGGCACATCCGAACCTGTGCCCCCTGAGTACATGGTAGCAAAAAAGCTTAAGATCAATACCAGCACAAACAACATACTCGTATTAGACAGATCTTCCGGCTTCTCCGCGACAGCGCCGCCTATCGCCGCAAGCGAGCAGTAAAGCAGCAATCCGGCTATCAGCATCAGAAGCGCAAGGATGACTCCGGGAACCGTAAACATTCCTGTAAACTCACCAAATGTATCGACCAACTGAATCAGCGCCATATCTGTCTGCGGGTTCACCATCTTCGTAAAACATACGCCTAGGGCAAAACCGCCGAACAATCCGCCGATCCAGATAAAAAGCTGCATAATTCCGCTTGCCGCCGTCGCAAATACCTTGCCCAGCAGCATCGCCCCGGGCTTCACTGAAACCAGGAACAAATCCATAAGCTTCGACGTCTTCTCCACGATTACAATATTCGCCGTTCCCTGTCCATAAGCAAGAATCATAAAATAAAGAATCATAATATTCAGATACGGAAGCAGCCTCCCAAGGACTCCCTTCATCGACGCGTATTCGTCACTCTCGCCGGCAGGAATCCCGCTGTCCCGGACCTCGGTCTTAATCGGCATCGTCAATTCCGCGACCTGCGTACTCTCAAGATTTAATTCCTGAATCAAAATATAGCGGAAATACTCTGAAAGAAACGCCCCATATGCATCCGCGTCTTTCTCTTCAAGTTTCGTTTCTTTCGGAAGAAGCACGTTAAGCTTATAATCTCCCTCCTGTCTGTCTACGACCAACAAGGCGGCATAAGCGTCTTCCTCTGCCTTTTTCGCGGCTTCTTCTACACTCTCTGCCGTCTCATAAGCCACATCCGTGAATCGCTCAGGATCCACACCGTTTAAAATCTCAAAATCCGCTTCCCCATCTGCCATATATTCCTTATCAACCACATATATTTTATTAAGCTTACTTTCATATGTCTCATCTTCATCAAAATATTCGATTGCCGGCATGATAACCGCCGGAAGCAGCAGGCACAGAAGAGCTATAATAACCGTCGCATTTCGATACCCCTTCTGCTTTACATGCTGAACAAATGTAAAAGAAAAAATCTTCCCTGTCTCTTTCATCTGCCGTCCACCTCCTTCGTATGACTCTGCCGGAACATCGCGATCCACCCGCTGACTTTCATACGGCTTCCGCGGTACATCATCAGCGCGCGGTAGAGCCTTGCACAGACATAGGCAAGCAAAAGAATCACAATAATCTGAATGATCCAGGAAAATCCCAACATCCCGATTCCGATATCACCGATAATATAACGGGCCGGCGCACAGAACATAGAGGCAACCGGGCACAGCGACACCAGATACGTCAAAACAGGATTGTTTCCAAACCCTACGGTTACCGTTGCCGCCATATATCCTGCCATAACCAGCAATACGACTGCAAGATTTGCAGGTTCCACATCCTCCGTAGAAGAACAGCCGGTTCCGATCAGCCCGCTGATCAGCGAAACCTGCAGATAACCAAGCAGAAGCGAGATTACCAGAACCAGCGCCGTAACCGGCGATATTCTCAATATTTCCGAAGAAATACCTGTTGATGCCATCTGCTGCCACAGAACCGACGTATCGGCAAACTGCCCGGTAATCACATAAGAGATTCCCGCAGCCGCCGCAAGAGCCGCAAGCAGCCCAAACACATACGTCATCACAGCAAGAATCTTTCCAAGCAGCATGGCAAGCGGCCTTACACTGACCATCAGAAGCTCCGCAAGTTTTGACGCCTTTTCTTCTATTACCTTCTGTATAATAAAAGAAGCAGAAAAACAGCACAGAATCAAAAGCAGTAAAGAATATAGCATCTGCACACCAAACCGTGCGTTGAACGAAATCTCTTCTTCCTCCAGATATTCCGGAACGCTCTGCACATTCGTTTCGTAAAAACCTGTCAAAGCAGCCATCTGTTCCGAAGTCATACCCTGCCCTGCATAGCGGGCTTCATCCAGTACACCGTACAGCAAGCCTATACAGGAATCCAGAGCCTTATCTGTAAAATCCTTATCTTCCAGCGTATAACCCTGGATTGTAAAACACATCCCGTCCATATCTCTTTGCATATGCACATATGCCTCTTCCTTCGTGATCCGGGACTCATAAGTCTCTTCCGACCACTCCATACCTGAATGCTGCGAATCCAACAGCTCTTCATCTGACAGATTCATCTCCGTCGGACCTACGTCTACAAATTCCGTGTCTTGAAACGTCTCGTCTCGAAGCGGAATACTTTCCATATCAAACTGATATCCTGTATCATTTTGAATATACACGGTCTGAATACCTGACGGGTCGGCCTGATTCGAAGAATCTTCTTTCTTCCCGCCCATCATCAACGCCATAACCGGAATACTGGCGGCCGTGATCAGAAGAAGGATCAGCACCGTGATGATATTCGCCTTTCCCTTTATCATCTGCGACAGTGTAAAGCGATACACCTTCCCTGTCCCGGTAAAATCATTCTTACTAATCTTCATGTGCATCACCCACTTTCTCCACGAAAATCTCATGGAGAGACGGCTCGCGCAAGCTGAATGTAACGACTGTAATCCCCTTCTCGATCAATAACTTCAGGAAAGCATTCGCCTGTTCATCCCCGGTCACCTTGATCTGATATTCATATTCCTTCACCGAAACCAACGTTAATCCCTCTCTCCTGATAATATCCGACACATCCGTCTCCGTCTTCAGCAGCAGATTAACACGGCCGTAACTCTTTTTGATATCATTCAGATGTCCCTGCAGAACCGTCCTGGAACGGTCCAGGATAATGATGTCCGTACAGAACTCCTCTACTGTAGCCATCTGATGACTCGACATAATCAGATACTTTCCCTTCGCAATCTGTTCTCGGATAATGCCTTTGAACAGATCTGTATTCACAGGATCCAATCCGGAAAGAGGCTCATCCAGAATCAGAAGATCCGGGTCAGGCAGAAGCGCCGTCATAAACTGTATCTTCTGCTGATTCCCCTTCGAAAGCTGATCTGCTTTCTTCGGAGCCTGTGTTTTTACCCTGCCTCGTTTCTTCCCTCCCTCTGGCTTCTGTACCTGAGGATAGAGATATTCCTCCACTTCCAGCCGTTCGGCCCAGAAACGGATCCTCTTCTTCGCCTCTGCTTTCGGTATTCCCCTAAGCCCTGCAAAATAAACCAACTGATCCATCAGCGTATACTTCGGATACAGTCCCCGCTCTTCCGCAAGGTACCCCACATTACAGATTGCCGTATCCAGCGGCGCACCGTTCCAGAGCACCTCGCCGCTGTCCTTTGACAGCATATTCAGCATCATACGGATCGACGTAGTCTTCCCCGCTCCGTTTGTTCCCAGCAGCGCAAAAACCCCTGAAACTTTCATTTCAAAGCTAAGGTTCTCCACCACAGTCTTCTCTCCATATTTTTTTGACAAATTTTTTACTTCTAAACTCATCTGTCTTTCTCCCTTCTTTGCTGACAACAGTATAACATGATGGGGGAGATTTTTCCTGATTTTTGCTTGAAATGCACTATTTTCGTCTTTAAATGATTCTCCCTCAGATCATCTCCCTTAATTTCTGGTTCACCATACCGGGATTCGCTTTTCCTTTCATAGCTTTCATGGTCTGCCCTACCAGCGCTCCAAGCGCTTTTTCTTTCCCGCCGCGGTAATCCTCAACTGCCTGCGGGTTATCGGCTATTACTTTTTTCAAGACCTCCTCCAGCGCTCCTTCGTCATTGACTGTCTTAAGCCCGTGCTCTTCCACATAAACTCCCGGGTCGATATTTTCCAGAAAAATCTTCTCGAATACTTCTTTTGCCACCGAATTGTTGATGGTCCCGGCTTCCGTCAATTCCACCAGCTTTGCCAGATTTTCCGGTGCGAACGATATCTCCTCCGGCTCCATATTATGGTCTTTCAGCAAACGTAAGGTCTCCACCATCAGCCAGTTGGACACTTTCTTAGGCTTCCCGCAGATTGCCGCAGCCGCCTCGAAGATATCCGCCATATGCTTGGAGCCTGTAATGATCTTCGCGTCGTACTCCGGGATATCGAATTCCTTCTTATACCGCATGAGCTTCTCCGTCTGAAGCTCCGGCTGTCTGCTTCGGATCTTCTCGATCCACTCGTCGTCAATTATGACCGGCACAAGATCAGGCTCCGGGAAATACCGATAATCCTGGGCGTCTTCCTTCGAACGCATGGCATAAGAGAATTCCTTATTGTCATCCCAGCGCCTGGTCTCCTGAATGACCGCTTTCCCTGCCTCGAGCAATTCGATCTGGCGCTCCCGTTCCCCTTCGATGGCTCTTGCAATGGCCTTAAAAGAGTTCAGGTTCTTCATCTCCGTCCTGGTACCGAATTCCTTCGCCCCGGCTTCTCTCACCGACAGGTTGACGTCCGCCCTCATAGAGCCCTCCTGGAGCTTACAATCCGACGCTCCAAGATACTGGATGATCATCCTGAGTTTCTCCAGATACGCGATCACCTCGTCTGCCGAACGCATATCCGGCTCTGATACAATCTCCACAAGAGGAACTCCGCTCCGGTTATAATCCACCAGCGAAGTATCGTCCCACTCGTCATGAACCAATTTCCCCGCGTCTTCTTCCATATGCATCTCATGAATCCGAACCCTCTTCTTCATGCTTCCCGCCTCAATCTCCACATACCCGTTTCGCGCGATGGGAAGGTATAACTGCGAGATCTGGTAGTTCTGCGGGTTATCCGGGTAGAAATAATTCTTACGGTCGAATTTGCAGACTCTTGTAATCTCACAGTTTGCCGCCAGGCCAATCGCCATGGCATATTCTACCACCTGTTTATTCAGAACCGGCAGAGATCCCGGCATTCCCGTACATACCGGACAGGTATGAGTATTCGGAGCGCCGCCGAATTCCGTACTGCAGGAACAGAAAATCTTTGTCTTTGTCGCAAGTTCCACGTGAACCTCAAGCCCGATTACTGTCTCATACTGCTTTGCCATTACGCTCTGCCTCCTTTCATACACTGATCGTCCTCTCCCTTTCGGCCTATGGCCGGCTCTTTCTTCTTTGACATATTATTTATCATCTCCGGTCTTTCGTAGGTTCTCGTCTTTTCCAGCGTATACGCCGTCCGGATGATTTTTTTCTCTTCAAAACAATCGCCGATGATCTGCATTCCCACAGGAAGCCCCTTAGAATCCGTCCCCACCGGAATACTGATTCCCGGCAGCCCCGCCAGATTCACCGAAATCGTATAGATATCCCCCAGATACATCTTAAGCGGATCACTCAGACTCTTTCCAAGCTCCGGCGCCGTCGTCGGAGCCGCAGGTGCAATGATTATGTCATATTTCTCGAACGCACGGTCAAATTCCTGCTTAATCAACGCTTTCGTCCGCAGGGCTTTCAGATAATACGCATCGTAATAACCTGAACTCAAGACGAAGGACCCCAGCATGATCCGTCGCTTCACCTCCGCTCCGAATCCTTCCGACCTCGTCTTCTTATACATATTGTGAAGCCCCTCGTAATCTTCCGTTCGATACCCATATTTTACACCGTCAAACCGGGACAGATTCGAACTTGCCTCCGCAGAGGCGATCACATAATAGGCCGGGATCGCATACTGAACCAGTCCCAGGTCGAACTCTTCCACGACGGCGCCCCGTTCTTCCAACGTCCGGACGGCTTCCAGAATCTTCTCCCTGACTTCCGCATCCAGCCCTTTCCCGAAATAATCCTTAGGAATGCCGATTCTCATCCCCGCCACGTCATCCACCAGCGCGCCTGTAAAATCATAGCCCGCCGGACAGACCTCCTCTTTCCCGCCGGAACGCACCTTACCGGAGGTTGTATGGACATAGGTTCTCCTGTCAATGGACGTGCTGTCCTTCGGATCATGGGCGGCAATGGCTTCCAGGATTGCCGCGCAGTCGGTCACATCCTTTGCAATCGGTCCGATCTGATCCAGAGAGGAACCATAAGCAATCAATCCATACCGGGACACCGTGCCATATGTCGGCTTGATTCCTACCACTCCGCAGAAAGAACTGGGCTGACGGATGGACCCGCCTGTATCTGATCCCAGTGCATACGGGCATTCTTCTGCTGCCACCGCCGCACAGGATCCTCCGGAAGAACCTCCCGGCACATGCCTGAGATTCCAGGGATTCCTTGTCACACCATAGTAAGAAGTCTCCGTCGTGCTTCCCATGGCAAATTCGTCCATATTTGTTTTTCCGATTATAACTGCTCCTGCCTTCTCAAGCCTTCTGACCGCTTCCGCCGTAAACGTCGGTTTGAAATTCTCAAGTATTCTGGAACTGCAGGTAGTCGTCATATCCTTCGTACACATATTATCCTTAACTGCCACCGGAACACCTGCCAACGGTCCTGTAATCCTCCCGTCATCGATCTGTTCCTGAATCCTGGCCGCCCGCTCTAACGCGCCTTCCCGGTCAACGGACACAAAGCTGTGTACATCCTTTTCAACCCTTTCGATCTGATCCAGAGAAGCCGTAACCGCATCCACTACGGATATCTCCCTTGCCCTGATCTTCTTTCCTAATTCTACTGCCGTCAAACTTGTAATATCCATCCTCACTGCCTCCTCCTATCCGATCGTCTTCGGCACCTTGAAGCTGTTCTCCTTTTTCAGCGGGGCGTTGGCGAGGGTATCCTCGCTTCCGTCTATACAGCTTGCCACATCTTCACGGAATACATTATTGACCGGGAACACGTGTGACATCGGCTCAATCCCTTCTGTATCCAGCTCATTCAAGGTATCTATATAATCCAGCATCTTCTCCATATCGGCTCTGGCATCCGCTTTCTCTTCGCCGGAAAGTTCTAATTTTGCCAGAATCCCTACATATTCAATCGTCTCATCTGATATTTTATTTGCCATATCTGTCCTCCTATCAGCGCTCCGTCCGACCAAGCATCGGAAGTTTCTGACCGGATGAAGCTTCACTATACTACTTTCAAGGCTTCTTTCTATCTGCTTTACGGCTCCAGGCGGCTCAGATCCCGCGGAAACAGCGTCGTTTCCCTTACGTTATCTTCCCCCACCAGCTTCATCGTCAGACGCTCCAGGCCGATCCCCAACCCTCCGTGAGGAGGCATTCCATGCTTAAATGTATCCAGATAATCTTCCATACCCTCTTCTGTCATTCCTCTGGCTGCAATCTTCTCCGTCAGCGCATGATAATCATGAATCCTCTGGCCTCCCGTCGTGATCTCCATTCCCCGGAACAAAAGATCAAAGCTTAAGGTATATCTCGTATCTTCCGGGTCATCCATGGCATAGAAGGGGCGTTTCTTAGAAGGATAATGCGTCACAAATACAAAGTCACTTCCCCACTCTTCCTTCGCATACCTGCCGATCAACTGCTCTTCTTCCGGTTCCAGATCAAATGGATTCCGCATCTTATGCCCGTATTTTTCAGACACCGCTTCCTTAATCTCTCCAAACTTCACCGCCGGAATCTGCTTTACCTCCGGCAGAGTGATATCAAGTATCTTAAGCTCCCTGTAATAATCTTTCGCAAGCAGCTCCATCGCATATTGAAGATATCCGGTCTCCATCGCCATTATGTCTTCGAATCCGTCGATATAACCCATCTCAAAATCCAGGCTGGTATATTCATTCAGATGACGCTTCGTATTGTGCTTCTCCGCGCGGAATACCGGCGCCGTCTCAAATACCCTGTCAAACACTCCCACCATCATCTGCTTGTAGAACTGCGGGCTTTGCGCCAGCACTGCCGGACGATGAAAATAATCCAGCTTAAAGATATTGGCTCCGCCCTCCGCTCCTTTCGCGCCGATCTTCGGCGTGTGGATCTCTGTAAATCCCTGTCCATAAAGGAAATCCCGAAACGCCCTTGTCAGCCCTTCCTGAATCCTGAACTTCGCGCGTTCTCTCACGTTTCTCAATGAGATAGAACGATAGTTAAGCTTTGCCTCCAAAGAGGTATTTAACTTCCACTTGGCGATCGCAAGGGGCATCCTGTCGGCCGCCGGCTCGCTTAGAATCTTCAGTTTTTCCATACGGATCTCAATACCGTTCGGCGCTTTTTGGTTTTCTTCCAATACGCCCTCTATCTCTACGGCTGCCGCCTCTTTGACGTCTTTTAGCCTAAACTGCGCAATCCCCTCTTCATAGACGCCCTGGATCAGACCTTCTCTTTTCCTCAGGATTACAAATGCTACCGTTCCCATATGGCGGATGGTATGTACCGCCCCATTAACCTTAACCTTCTGCCCCGGCTCTGCTTTCTCCATCAGCTCACTGATCTCCAATGTTTCTTTTCGTCTTACTCCTGTTAAATAATCCATGGTAGTCCTCCTTTTTCGCTGTATGTGTTACTGGTTTCTTGCCATGTACCCGGCGGCATATTTCTTCTGCACGGGTCTGTGCAGAAAAAAAGTCCCGGAATACATATCTGTATTCCGGGACGGATATCTTACATTTACCCGCGGTACCACCCGCATTGAACCCGCTGTTGTTCCGGGTTCCCCTCTCAGGGACCATGCAAGAATATCTTGTACAGTTCCTTACGCTTAACGCGCGTTCACGTACCGGCCTACTCCTTACTTCGTTCAACCGGTCTGCTCCGGAGTGTTCCCTATTGTCCTTATTCCTCAAAAGGCGTTCTCAGTCGGTGACGCCTTATTCCTGTCAAGTTCCAAAGGACAGAGTCTCTTTCAACGCTTTACCAGATTAGAATTTGTTTTACATAATAGCACACTCTTTTTTTTATTTCAAGGATTTTTCTTTTCTTTGTTCCATTTTCGTAAGATTTTACAGAAATTTCTTCACATCTTCCATAAGTTTTTCTTCACATTTTACCAATTTTTTCGCCACTGACATACCGGCGTGTGATGCCTTTGGACATTTGTTCATACACTCGCTGACCGATTGGATTCCCATGTTGCATCCATTCATCAGAATTTTGGCTATCTGTGTACTGTCATCCTGTACCATCATCTTTAGCTCTGTTGTAAGCCAGGAAAATGCGGATGCCATCAGATCCGGCTGTTTCTGCGTTTCACCAGATTCCTCCAGCAGCCGGGCTGATTCCTCTTCCAGTTCCCTGTGCTGCTTCTTATATTCCTCCAACAGCTCATTCAGCGACGCATTCTTTACATATTCCTTCAACCGTTCCATACTATTGATCGCCATCTTGCATCCGGCATTACATTCCTTCAAAAGTACGACTGTCTGCTCTTCCATAATCTATCCCTTCTTTCTACATTTTCTCTTAGTCTGTAAAAAAAACGGCATGATTATACCTGTATTATCTAATTTTCAGACAGCCTGCCGGCACAAACGTTCCATCTCGTCATGCACGACAGGCATATCTCTCTCATTCGTCATAGCTACAAGCACGTCTCCCGTCTGCATCCTGGTTCTTCCCCTGGGAATGATCTCCTCCGACCCGCGCTGGATTGCTACAAGCAGACAGTTATTCGGCCATTCTATCTCGCTGACCAATGCTTCCTCGAGCTTTGATCCTTGATGCACCACATAATTGGACAGCGCTTTCTGCCCACGGTCTTCGGGCGTCTCAAGCCCCTGCTGTTCTAAGATCCTCTCCAGCAGGCTCTCATAGATCGGTTTGGACTTAAGCAGCGTCGCCACCATATACGCCACGACAGACACGATCGACAAAGAAAGCATCTGGCTTAACGATCCCGTCATCTCAAAGATCAATATGATGCCGGTAAGCGGCGCGCGGACGATGGCCGCAAAATATCCCGCCATAGCCAGAACGACGAAATTGTTGATATACATCATATCCAATCCCATATACTGTACATACACCGTCGCAAAAGCTCCTCCTATGTATCCTCCCAATACCAGCAACGGGAAAAAGATGCCCCCCGGCGCTCCCGACCCAAAACAGACTGCCGAGAATAAAAACCTTCCGGCAAAGATCAGCAGTACTGTTCCAAGCAGTACGTCCTCCGACGTCAGATATTCAAGCAGATTGTGCCCGCTTCCAAGAAGCTTCGGCGCGGTAAATCCCAGCACACCCGCACACAGGAAAGGAATCATAAGCTTCTGCGTCACACTTAATCTCTTCGTCCGGCGGTACAGAGACTGCACCTTCAGCGTGAACCAGTTATAAAATGCCCCAAGCGCCCCCAATACAATCCCCAATACCAAAATCATCCCATAATATTCCTGCGGCAGAGCCTCAATGATCTCAAACTGGAATACAGATTCCACTCCCATCACCGTAGACGCCATGAAGTCTGCCGTCAGAGAAGCAGTCATAACCGACACCAACACGGACACCGAGAAATTCTTATGGACTTCTTCCAGGGAAAACATCACGCCGGCCAGCGGCGCATGGAACGCCGCCGCAAGCCCGGCGCTCGCACCGCATGTCAGGAGAAACTTCTCTTCTGTAATCCCCCTGTCCAGCCCCTTTGACACCCCTTTTCCTACCATGGCGCCCAACTGGATAGACGGTCCTTCCCTTCCAAGCGACATCCCTCCCAGGAGACATAAGAAACCTCCGAAGAATTTGGCCGGAAGCACACGCCACCATTTCTGATCAATCTTCCCCGTCATCTCTCCCTCAAGCTGCGGGATTCCGCTTCCGGATATCATAGGTTCATACTTCACGAGCTTTCCTACGCAGACCGCCAGCACAATCAAGATCAGAAACCAGACTGCAATCCGAAGCGGATGCCGTCCGCAGAACTTAAGGATCATATTAAGCCAAAGCCCTGCGTACTCCAGAACCATCCGGTACAGGACAATCACAAGCCCTGCGATGCCTCCCACCACGATTCCCTCTCCGATCAGTATCATCTGAAAATGCTCTGCACGCCTGATCGTATTGGATGTATCTTTCTCCACTGTATCGCCCCCTCATATGCCTAGTACAGCGTTGCATTAATCTTCGAGTAAAATGCAACGCTGTACTAGGCTGTCATCCGATATTTACGAATAGCTTAGCAGTTTTTTAACACCGCGTCAATATCCGCTAAAATTTCAGATCCAGTTTTCCCTCCAGCATATATATACCATTGACAGAAGGATCCTCCAATATCTTCAATAGTTCCTGCTTTGTCGCATAGACAACCGTCCCATAACTCTTTACCCCCTGTTCCCTGATATAATCAAGGGTTCTCTCATATTCATAAGTATTCAGGAAATTCTTGCCTCCCGGCGCGCCTCCATCAAATATCTTTAGAAATTCTTTCCGCTCCATAAGATATCTGACCATCGATTCCATATGCTGCTCATAAATCTCAGCAGAGGCAAACTTCTCTTCCCCGGTCAAATACTGCGAAAGATCCAGATACGGATATTCTTCCTGATCATAAGTCATATCCAGGTCATAACCTGCTTTTACCGGTGAAAATCCCCAATACCGGCCTCCCCCTGTCTCAATCGGGCAATAAAGATATTGCGTATCATAACGCCGCATAAAATCCACAAGCTCTTCCATACTCTTCAATCCGTCAAAAGATACGGCCGCCCGTATCTTCATCATTTCCGGCGCCTCTTCAAGCTTTTTCCCTGCAGCCTCTTTCTCCATACTGCAGCTTTTCCCTTCATTTCCATAGATGAACGCGTTATCGGGAAAATCCGAACGGTTCCAGGTAAAATCATTACGATACAGGTGATTTCTCACAAGCTCAAGCATATGCGAAGTATTCTCCCCGTCAATCTGAGTACATACATCAATGGTATAACGCCCATAACCCTCCGCCCACAAACGCAATTCCACAAATCCCTTATCTCCGCAGAACATCTCCATATATACCGACATATCCGTCACAAAAGGGTTCACAACAATAACCGCATCATTCTCCTCATCCGCAATTTCCACCGACTGATCCGGATTATAACAGATTCGGTCAAGCAGCGGAGAAATACCTGCAAGCAGCGCCGGTACAATACAGATTGCAGCCGCAACCGCCGCGATCATATAATGCCTGAACTTTCTGGCAACTGCCTTAGATATCCTCCTTCCAAGCTCTGCCTCCTTCTCCTGTTCTTCACCTTCCTTCCTGAGGCCTTCATCTTCTTTCTCATACAATTCCATGTCCAGCGTCTGATCCATGTGGCTTAACAAAACCTGAAATTTCTCAATGTCCTCTTCGATTCTCTGCGATTCTGACTCTTTTAATTCTCCGCATAAATACTTTTCAAACTTCTCCTGATACCCCTTATATTCTTTACTCTGCCCTTTCTCGTCTCCACACTGATTTTTCCTGTCTTCACACTGTTTTTTTATGTCCTTTCTTATCTCCATATCTTTACAGCCCTTCATACCAACATCTCCTCTCCGTCCAGCAGACTTTTCAGATTCTTCTTCGCACGATACAGTATCACCCGTATATTTCCATAGGAAACCCCCAGTATCTTCCCGATCTCCTCCTGTGAAAGCCCCGCAAAATAATACAGGACAACGGCCTCCTTCTCTGTGCTCTTAAGCTTCTGTATCGTTCGGTACAGCTTTTGATTCCGTTCTTTCTGAATCAGCAGATCGAGGATCCCTTCTCCGTCCCCTCTCACTGTATTCATCCCGCTTTCGCCTGCCCCCTTCCGGCGCTGCGCTCTCCCCTGCCCTTCCGTCTCATTCACCTCGTACGGCGACAGCCTCTTTTCCTTTCGCCATATGTCGTAATACAGATTCCTGGCAACCATGAGAAGCCACGGAAGTATTGCAGTTTCTGACAGCTCCAGTGTACAAAATGCCCGAAGAAAAGTCTCCTGCATCAGATCTTCTGCCAGAGCATGGTCGTGACAAAGGGAATAGAGATACAGATAGACCGCCTTTGTATGTCTGCGGTACAATCGTTCCAGAATATCTTTTTCCACTTTATCACCCCCAAACCTTAAAACTCTCTTTTTCATAAATAACGAATAAACAGCAAAAATGTTACACCCAAATTCTATTTTTACCGTATATTCTTGACATTCCTGTTCTAAAAGTTTTATATATTATTTTCTCCGCCGTACCAAACCTTTTGTAAAGAAATATATCCCAGCCAGCATTTCACAAATTGACAAACCTAACAAAACGCCTGAAACGAAATCTTTTACATCGCTCCCGCCGATATTGAAGTGAACAGATAAAAAAGCCAGTCCCATCATCATCAAGACCGTAATTCGGCAACTGTTATTTCCAATTCTTCACAAAGCGCTTCACCCTCTCAACATACCGAAACTAATTCTTGACATCCCTGTTTCATAGTAGTATATTTATTTCCAGCGGATATAAGGAAAGACTTTTATTGTGGCAAAGTCATGGTAAGAGTCTTTTTGTTTACGGTCGTCTCTGCTATAAATATCCATGCGAATCCAGAAAGGAGCTTAGAACACCATGAAAATAATGATTGCATCCGACATCCACGGAAGCGCTTTCTATCTTAGAAAGCTGCTGGAACAATACCAAAAAGAACAGCCGGATAAACTGCTGCTTCTGGGGGATATCCTCTATCACGGTCCCCGCAACGACCTCCCGGAAGGATATGCTCCCAAAGAAGTCATCGACCTTCTCAACGCTATGAAAGAAGACATTCTCTGCGTGCGCGGCAACTGCGATACGGACGTCGACCAGATGGTCCTTGATTTCCCGATCCTTGCCGACTACTGCATCTTATATGAAAAGAGGCATATGATCTTCGCAACCCACGGGCATGTTCACAATACCTCCGCCCCACCCATGTTAAAAGCAGGCGATATTCTGCTTCACGGACATACGCACGTCCCTGCTGCAGAAGACTTCGGCGGTAAATATTATCTGAATCCCGGCTCCATCGCTATTCCAAAAGATGACAGCCGGCACAGCTATATGATGCTGGAAGACGGCTTGTTCACATGGAAAGATCTGGACGGAGAAGCCTACAAACATTTTAACCTGCAAGATCTGTAAATAACATGTTTTGTAAATGATATGTTTTAAATACATATATATTTTTACGAAAAAAGAGAAGCGCTGCCAGGATCTATGACCCCCTGGCAGCGCTTCTCTTATCTGACAATTCTTCCTGAAATATTTTTATCTTTTATAATGTGTCTATAAACTTCATAAATGCTTTCCGGCCTTCTTCCGTGCATTTATACACACCTGCATCCTCCAGAACGTGCGTAAACGTAATCCCAATCTCCTTTTTCAGGATATCCATCACATTCTCCCTGGTAATGCTGCCGTACTTCGGCAGGAATTCCTGTACCCACTGCGCATGTTTTTCAATCTTCTCACAGCTCTTGACATCTTTTCCTTCCACCAAATAATCAGCAAGTATCTCCATCTCTTCCTTCAGTCTGGCCGGAAGAACCGCAAGCCCCATAACCTCGATCAGACCGATATTTTCTTTCTTGATATTATGATACTGCGCGTGCGGATGGTAGACGCCCAGCGGGTGTTCTTCCGTCGTAATATTATTTCTCAGCGTCAGATCCAGCTCATAGGTATCTCCCACTTTTCTTGCGATAGGTGTGATCGTATTGTGGGGTTCTCCGTCCGTCTCGGCAAAGATAAATGCCTCTTCGTCCGTATAACCTCTCCACACACCAAGTACATGATCCGCCAGCTCGATCAGACGTTTCTCGTCTTTGCTTCTGATACGAAGGACAGAAAGAGGCCATTTTACAATCCCTGCCTCTACATCTTCATATCCCGGAATGCTTACAGACTTTTCGATGGGAGCCTTCGCCATGGCAAAGGTATAATTTCCGCCCTGGAAATGATCATGGCTCAAGATGGAACCGCCTACGATCGGAAGGTCTGCATTGGAGCCCAGGAAATAATGCGGGAACAGCTTAATAAAATCAAATAATTTAATGAATGCCGCCTTCTCTATCTTCATCGGCACATGCTGTCCGTTGAACACGATACAGTGCTCGTTATAATACACATACGGAGAGTACTGGAATCCCCATTTGCTGTCATTGACCGTGATCGGAATAATCCTGTGATTCTCTCTTGCAGGATGGTTCAGACGTCCGGCATAACCTTCGTTCTCCATACAGAGCAGACATTTCGGATAACTGCTTGCTTTCGCGTTTCTTGCCGCCGCGATCGCTTTCGGATCTTTCTCCGGTTTGGACAAATTGATGGTAATATCGATCTCGCCGTACGGGGAATCTACCTTCCACTTCATATCCTTCTTAACCCGGTAACGGCGGATATAATCGCTGTCCTGGCTGAATTTATAATAATAGTCCGTTGCCTCTTTCGGAGAAACCGCGTATTTTTTCTCAAATGTCTCCTGTACCTGTGCCGGCCTTGGAACCAGACAGTTCATCAGTTTCGTATCAAATAAATCTCTGTAACCGATACTGTCTTCGATAATACCGCGTTTTACGGCTTCATCCAGCAGATCCTTCAATACAGATTCCAGCTCGATCGCATCCGTATCAATCTCCACATCTTCATAGTCGTCCTCATGGAACATCTCCAACAGGAGGTTTGTTGTATAGATTCTCTCTGTCTCCGGAACAAGCCCGGTCTGAATACCATACTCCACCAGTTTTTTAATATTCTCGCTTAACATCTTCTCTCCTCCATCCTATACCTATACATTCCTATCTCTGCAGCCATACAGCAGTACAAACTATTCTATTACATTGAATATACCGGATCAGCTTAAATAATGCCTGCGCCGTCGCCGATATCTACCACATAGAATTCTGCTTCATGCCCGACCTTTTCCTGATAGGTTTTCCCGATCTCGCTGATAAATTGATCCACCGCATCATTCTTCACGATGCTGACCGTACAGCCACCGAAACCGCCGCCTGTAATTCGCGAACCGATCACCCCCGGCATCGCCTGCGCCAGATCTACCAGGATATCAATCTCCTCGCAGGATACCTCATAATCATATCTTAAAGATTCATGGGATGCGTTCATAAGCCTGCCAAAAAGTTCCACATCCTGATTTTTCAAAGCCTCCACCGCACGGACTGCCCTCTGGTTCTCATATACGGCATGCTTCGCACGTTTCTGTCTCACCGCATCCTTAATCGCATCCTTATGAGCCTCATATTCCTCTTCCGTCAGCTCGCCCAGAGACTTGATATCCGTAACTGTCTGCAGCTCCTTTAACGCAGTCTCACATTCTGTTCTTCTGTCATTATAAGCAGAATCTACCAGACTATGCTTTACCTTACTGTTCGTGATTACAATCTTCGCATCCTTTAAGATTACCGGCGCATACTCGTAGTGCAGTGTATTGGTATCCAGGAAGATCGCATGATCTTTCTTTCCCATAGCGCTGGCAAACTGATCCATAATCCCACAGTTACAGCCATTGAAGTTATTCTCCGAATCCTGCCCGATCAGTGCGATATCCACCATCGAGACATCGAATCCAAATGTATCCTTCAGGATCACTCCTGTCAGAACCTCCAGTGACGCAGAAGAAGAAAGGCCGGAACCATTCGGGATATTTCCATAGATCAGGATATCCAGACCATGCGTAAGCTTGTATCCTCTCTTCTCAAACGCCCACATTACACCCTTCGGATAATTCGTCCAGTTTGCTTTCGGATCCGGAACCAACTCGTCCAGACTGGTCTCGATAACGCCCAGCTTTTCAAAATTCGCAGAATAGAAGCGGAGCTTTCTGTCCTCTCTGTTTCTTACAATTCCATAGGTTCCGAGTGTCAGCGCGCATGGAAATACATGGCCGCCGTTATAATCTGTGTGTTCTCCGATCAGATTCACACGCCCCGGAGCAAAGTAAGAACGGATCTCCCCCTCTCCCTTGAACAGTTCCTGAAACTGCTGAATCAATCTTTCCTTCATCATTTTAGTCCTCCATTCATTTACGTTGTATATTTATATTATTCTTGCATATTTACTCTGCTTATTTTATGATTATAATGAGATTTGGAATCTCATACAATAAGAATATTTGATAATATTATAAGGATATTGAGGAATTGGAGACATACTATGAAGCTTAAGACCGAAAAAGACCATAAGGAGATTAAAAAGCACGGGAATTATGAATTTCCCGTCCATATCAGCCTCGAAAGGATACAAGCCTACGAACAGCATTCCTTCCCCTGGCACTGGCATCCGGAGATCGAACTTACCTGGATCATGTCCGGACAGATCGAATATTTTGTAAATGATAAGAAATATCTTCTGACGGAAGGCGAGGGACTTTTCTGCAACGGAAATACCCTTCACTCCGGCTATATGAAAGACGGACAGGACTGTAATTATCTCTCCGTCACTTTTCATCCGCGGTTCATCTACGGATATGAGAACAGCCTGCTTCAGACAAAATATGTGGACTTTATCACCACAAATGAGAGCTGGCATTCTCTGAAACTTGAGAAAGACATAGACTGGCACCAGACGATCATCCGGCAGATTCAGAATATCTATCAGATATCACAGGCTTCTTCACCAGACTATGAACTGCAGATACATCTCATCTTAACGGAGATCTGGCTGAGTCTTTACCGATATTACATCTCCCTTCCGGTTAACGCGCACCACCCCCAGAAGCATCTGTCACGATTGAAAGATATTCTTTTCTATTTACAAGAACACTATGCCCAGGAGCTTACTTTAGACGAGATTGCAGACCATGTGAATATCTGCAAGAGCGAATGCTGCAGATTCTTTAAGAAATATATGAAAATGACAATTTTTGAATACATCCTGTTCCTGCGGATCCAGAACAGCCTTCCGCTTCTTCGGGAAGGAGAAAGCATCACAAAGATCGCAAGCATGACAGGCTTCTCCACATCGGCTTATTATGGACAGATCTTCAAACGGTATATGGGATGCTCGCCGAGTCAGTACCGTAAAGAACATATGGAAGAAACATAAGTACAAGACAGCAATGACCGCCAGATCCTGCTGTCCTGTATCTTCATTCATTATAGCGTATAGCCGGATTCTTTTATGATCCGGACGGCATATAAGGTCTCAGTACCCCTGCCACATTACTGATCGGCATCGTCTGAAGCCATACTTTCCCCGGTCCGCTGATTACCGTATTAAAGAATCCTTCGCCGCCGAACAGCATATTCTTAACTCCCGGCACGCTCTTGATCTCCATCTGGCATGTAGCCGTCATTGCCGCAAGATGCCCTGTATCCACGACAATCTGCTGTCCCGGCTGCAGCTCATACTCTACCACATGTCCGTCAAACTCCGCAAATACCGTCCCGCAGCCGCTGATCTTCTGCATGATAAATCCCTCGCCGCCAAACAAGCCGGAGCTGACCTTCTTATTAAAGAATACAGACAATTCCACCCCTGCTTCTCCTGCCAGGAACGCGCTTTTCTGGAAGATCATCTCCTGTCCCGGCGCAATCTCGTATGCTCTGATTGACCCCGGGAAACTGGATGCAAACGCAATCATCCCATTGCCGCCCTGAGCAGTATAGATGTTCTGGAACATCTTCTCACCGGAGAACATCCTTCCGAACGCCTTTCCGATACCTCCGTTTGTCGTCGTCTCCATCAACATATTCGGCGACATCCACGACATGCCTCCGCCTTCCGTAATCATCTTCTCTCCGCCCTCTAACTGGCAGATTACAACCGGGAGCGTCTCTCCCAAAATCTCATAACGCATAATTACACCTCTTTCTTCTTGTAATATATAATCATCTGTTTTGCTTCTTGCCGGATATCCCTGCACAAAACAGCACGAATCCCAGAAACAACACTGCCGCCGTCATCCATCCCACAAGCGCTGCCGTGCCCTGTCCGGCGAACTTGTCGTAATATCCCTTCAGATAGATGACAATGATGATCAGAGGAAGGACATAAAATACATATCCTTTCAGTCCCCGCGGAAACCGGATCCCTTCTCCTGCATTTGCTTCATTAAGGAAATTCTCCCATCCCCAGCCGTTTTTCCTGGTACAGAACAACACATACCCCAGGCTTCCAAGAGGAAGCAGGTTATTAGATACAATAAAGTCCTCCAGATCCATGATATTCGTTCCGGCGCCCAATGGTTCGAAACCTGCCAGAACATTAAATCCCAGAACACAGGGAATGCTCAGCACACTGACCATGACCACATTCATTAACACACTCTTGCTTCTGCTCCAGCCTAACAGGTCAATAGAAAACGAGATAATATTCTCGAATACGGCCACGATCGTCGTAAACGCCGCAAATGTCAGGAACAAAAAGAATAACGCTCCCCACATCCTCCCTCCCGGCATCTGGGCAAATATATTCGGTATCGTGATGAAGATCAGGCTCGGGCCTGCTCCCGGTTCAATTCCAAACGCAAAGCAGGACGGTATAATGATAAATCCCGCCATAAGCGCCACAAACGTATCCAACGCCGTAATACTAACCGCCTCTCCGGTAAGGCTCCGCTCCCTTCCGATATAACTGCCGAAAATCAGCATCGCGCCGATTCCGATAGATAGCGTGAAGAATGCCTGGCTCATCGCTCCAAATATAACATTGCCGATCCCGATCTCCTTCATTCCTGCAAAATCAGGCACCAGGTAGAACTTAATCCCCTCTCCCGCTCCCTCAAGATACATAGAGTGAACGGCCAACACTACCATGATTAGCAGTAAAGCTGACATCATGATCTTGGATACACGCTCAATCCCTTTTTGAATCCCGAAGTAACAGACGGCAAATCCCACGATACAGATTAAGACTGTCCAGAATGTCATAACAGGCACATTCCCCAGCATATCCGCGAATCCTGCAGCTACCGCCTCGGACGTCGCTGCCTCGAACTCGCCTGTAATGCTGCGGTAACAGTAATACATCATCCAGCCGCCCACCGTCGTATAGAACATCATGAGCATATAGCATCCCACCACGCCGATCCATTTGGTCACATGCCAGCGGGTACCGGCAGGTTCCAACTTCTCAAAACCTGCCGCCACGCTTAAGCGGCTTCCTCTTCCTACCGCAAATTCGCAGATCATAACCGGTATTCCAAGAATCAGAAGAAATATCAGGTAGATGAGGATAAACGCCGCTCCTCCAAACTCCCCGCACATATAGGGAAATTTCCATACGTTTCCAATTCCGATCGCACATCCGGCCGATACCAGGATAAATCCCAGCCGCGACCCAAACTTTTCTCTTTTCACCTTACTCTATCCTCTGGAACATCTGAACTTAAGCTCTTCCCATCTACGGTCAACTTCCTTCTGGAATTCTTCGATCAGATCTTCGTTTCCTTTCTTGAATAAATGTTTGAAACGTCCCTGTGGTTTTAAGAAATCTTCGATGGGGAGTTTCTTTTTCGGCTCATAATTCAGAATCCACTTGCCGTCCACTACTTCGAACAACGGCCAATAACAGGTCTCTACCCCCAGCTTACAGATCTCCATAATATCCGGCGTGTTATATCTCCATCCTCTCGGACACGGAGCCATAATATTCAGGAAAGCCGCCCCCGGAGTATAAATCGCCTTTTCAGATTTTACATGCAGATCCTTGAAATTTCCGATAAACGTCGTCTGTGCCACATAAGGGATATCGTGTGCTGCAATGATTGCCGCAAGATCCTTACGGTTCTGCGGTTTCCCGTTACTCTTGCTTCCTACGGGCGTCGTCGTCGTATCAGCGTACATCGGCGTTGCCGACGAACGCTGAATCCCGGTATTCATATATGCTCCGTTGTCATAGCAGACATAGACCATATCCGTGTTACGCTCCATCGCGCCGGACAACGACTGGAAACCGATATCATAAGTACCTCCGTCTCCGCCGAATGTGATAAACTTATATGTCGCGTCTAATTTCCCCTTTTTCTTAAGCGCTTTGTATGCACCTTCCACACCGCTCAAAGTAGCGCCTGCGTTCTCGAACGCATTGTGGATATAACTGTCTTCCCATGCCGTATACGGGTATGTGAATGTCGACACCTCCAGGCATCCTGTAGCATTGCCGATCACCGCCTTATCCCCCTCATGGAGACCGCGCAGTACGTTCCTTACCGCGATTGTCCCGCCACAGCCGGCGCACATTCTATGACCCGGCGCCAGACGTTCCGGCTTGCTCATCGTCTCTTTGAAATTATAACTCATCTTTTGTCCCCCCTATTCTCTGATTCCAAGATAGCGATAGGTCTCTCCTGCATCGCCATCCTCTGCTATCTGTTTCAGGGTTGCAAACACACCTTCCATATCCTCCACACGTACGTCGCGTCCGCCGAGTCCATAGATATAATTTATCGCCAGAGCCTGGGATCTCGCCCGATACAGAGCTGCCATCACATCCGCGCCTAACGGTCCGCCGTGATTGGTATACCCTTCCGCACGATCCATGACGGCGACGGCTTTCACATCCTTCAGGATATCGGCAATCGCTTCTGCCGGGAACGGACGGTAGAGACGGATCTTCAAAAGACCAACCCTCTCTCCCCGGTCTCTCAGCCTGTCGATGGCGTCCTTGGTCGTCCCCGCAGCGGAACCGATCATAACCACCGCATATTCTGCGTCTTCCATGCGGTACGCCTCGAACAGACCATACTCCCTGCCGGAAACTTCCGCAAATTCCTTCGCCACCTCCAGTACGACACGTTCCACATGTCTCATGCCTTCCGCCTGATTGCGCTTTGCTTCCATATAATAATCCGTAATGGAATAAGGACCGACTGCCATCGGACACTCCGGATTCAGCAGATAATCCTCCGGCTCATACTCGCCTACGAATTTCTTTACATCGGCATCCTCTAACAACTCCATATTTTCTACCGCATGGCTGGTGATAAATCCGTCCTGGCAGATCATGATGGGAAGTCTCACATCCTTGTGTTCGGAGATCCGGTACGCCTGCACCATATTATCGTAAGCCTCCTGATTATTCTCCGCGTAGATCTGAATCCAACCGGCATCCCTCGCGCCCATACTGTCAGAATGATCACAGTTAATATTAATCGGTCCTGACAGCGCACGATTCACCAGCGCCAGCGCCAGCGGCAGACGGTTGGACGCGGCTATGTACAACTCTTCCCACATGAACGCAAGTCCGCAGGAAGACGTAGCCGTGAGGCTCCTTGCTCCCGCCGCAGACGCGCCGATGGCCGCACTCATAGAACTATGCTCGCTCTCCACCGGAATAAACTCCGTATCTACCTGGCCATTTGCCACAAAAGAAGCAAAATACTGCGGAATCTCTGTAGACGGAGTGATGGGGAACGCCGGGAATACGTCCGGATTAATCTGCCTTAACGCGATCGCGATCGCCTCGTTTCCTGATAAACGGTCTCTCTTTGCCATCTTACTCCACCCCTTCCATCGTAATCGCCCCGAACGGGCATGACTTCACACAGATGCCGCATCCCTTGCAGTGATCATAGTCAAATTCTCCTCTTTTGCCGCCCTCCACCGGAATACAGCTATCCGGACAAACCGGCGTGCAGAGCAGACATTGCTTACATTTCTCTTCTATAAATACCGGCTTATCTGTAGACCACTCACCGGTATTGAAATCCCTTGAAGTTCCCGCTCCCGCAATCACCATGCCTTCCGTCAGATCCTTCCAGGACGCCTTGACACCTAACTTTGTAATATCTGCCGCCATTACCGCACCTCCTTAAGCGCCATCTCAAGCGCCGCCATATTACCGTCTATCACTTCCGGCTTACTGGCGAACTTATGTGAAAACGAAGCCCGCATCTCTCTTAAGAACGTCTCTTCATCCATAATTCCCGTCACCTTCACAATCGCGGCGAGAAGAGGTGTATTCGGAAAATATCTTCCCATGGTCGCCATGGATACCTTATGGGCGTCAATCGTATAGACCTTTCCTTCGTATCCCTTCAAGTGCGGGATGATCTCCTCCTTCGGACGTGAAGTATTGACGAGGATCGCTCCCTCTTTCTTCAATCCGCTGGTGACATCCACCGCTTCTAACAATGATTCATCCACAACAACCACGTACTGCGGATCATAGATATTAGAATGTACGCGGATCTGAACGTCACTGATCCTGTTATACGCTGTAATCGGCGCGCCCATACGCTCCGGTCCATATTCCGGGAATCCCTGGACATATTTTCCTGTCTGGAACGCCACGTCCGCAAGCAGCAGCGCGGCGGTCTTAGCGCCCTGGCCGCCGCGGCCATGCCATCTAATCTCTGTAAGGTTACTCATCTTCCTTCTTCCTTTCTTCGTATTTTAAACTTTATATTCGTGTAACAATACACTGGTACATCGCAGATACCGAGTAAGCTCTGTTTTTCTTACCCTCACTATTGTACTTGAAGATTTGCGTTCTGTCTACAATGATTTTCTTCCAAATTTATATTTTTAAGATTTATCTGAGTATCTTCTTTCATTTCCTGTCTTTCTTATATTTCTTCGCTTTTGATTGAATGCAATGAACACGCCGCTGACTGCGATGAGAGCCAGATAGATGTCCGCCCGCTTTCGGTCTGTATCGCCTGTCTTTACCGCCTTCGGCGCAGCCTGAGGCTTCACAAGCCTGACCGTCTGCCCTTCGTCCTCCAAATCTTCATGGACCGCCGCTTCCTTTCCGCTCTCATATAAGAAAAGCTTCTCAAAAACTACGAGTTCCTGTTCTTTCATTCCTTTACTTTGGAAGGTAAAATCCACATCAATGCTTCCGTCCGCCTTCTCCGGCTTAAATATCCTCTCAGCAGTCACAGGTTTACCGTCTGCCATCAATGGTTCCTTCGCGGCTTTATCCATGACGATACCTTCCATCCTGTACTCCATGCCCGGAATCAGATTCCGATATTCAACCCGGTCTGTGATCGTCACAACACCGCCTATCACAAGTTCCTTATCCTGATCTGCTTTGTCTGCCGCGGTCGTCCCTATCTTCGGGAAATATATACTCTGCTTCAAATCCTCAATATCTTCATGCTTCGCAACCGGTTTCTTCTCATATTCCAGGGTCTCAAAAACTACCGACGTCCTTCCGGCAAGGGATTTTCCGCTGAATGAAAATTCCATGTCTGTCGTCCCTTCGGCATCCTCCGGCTCAAATGTCTTCTCTGCCGTAACCTGATTTCCGCCGTCGTCTATGACCGGTTCGCCTGTCTCCTGATCCATCAAAATTCCCCGGACTGTATACTCATATCCCGGCAGAAGATTAGAATAGGACACCGTATCTGTAATGTTGATCTCCTCGTCTGCCATCGACTGCTGCGTCTGTGTCTCATCGTCTATTGCCGCCGTCCCCAGCTTCGGAATATGAATCGTCTGCGCCTCGTCTTCTATATCCTTATGCTCTGCCACTTTCACTTTCTTCAGCCATGACTTTTTCACAGACAGTTCTTCGAATACAACAAATGTCTGACCCTCCAGATCCGCCCCCGGGAACCGGAAGCTTAATTCCACACTCCCTTCTGATTCTTCCGGCACAAAATCCATATCCGCATGAATCTCATTCCCGTTTGCATCCAATGCCGGTTCACCTGTCTTCTGATCCATCAGCATACCCTCCAGATGATATTGACGCTCCGGAATCAAGTGCCGGTAAGATACCGTATCTGTCACCGTCACCTCATCGGCCGCCAGCGTCAGATTGATACCGGTCTCCGGATCAACCGCTTTCGTCCTGATCTCCGGGAACCGTACTGTCTGAGGCTCATCTTCAATATCCGTATGAACTGCGATACTCTTCTTCTCCAAAAACAGTTCTTCAAATGCTACTGTCACCTTACCTGCCAGAATGCTTCCGTCAAACTCGAATACCACCGTCTCATCACCCTCCGGATTCTTCGCCGTAAATTCTTTTTCTGCCGTAATCTCCTTTCCTTTGGCATCTAATATCGGCCCGCCAGTCTCCTGATCCATCAGGATTCCTGATATTGTGTATTTCTTTCCCGGCAGAAGATTCTTATAATGCACAACGTCTTCCAATATTACCTTCTGACCTGCAAAAGACATCCTCTCTTGCGTATCCTGATCTGAAGCCTCTGTTTCTATCGAAGGAAAATATATGGTCTGCTTCTCGTCATCATCTTCTTTATGCTCTGCAATCCTTTTACCGCCGTACAGCATTTCTTCATAGACAACCAACGTCTCTCCTGCCAGATTCCTTCCGTCAAAACGGAATACGACTTCCGTGCTCCCGTCCTTCTCTTCCGGAGTAAATGAAACCTGCGCTTCAATGGACGCTCCTTTGGCATCTGCCGCAGCCTTCCCGGTCTTCCGGTCAATCAACGTACCTTTCAATACATATTCTTTATGCGGCACCAGATTCTCGTATCTGACTTCATCCACAAGGGTCACCTCCGAATCCGCCCTGGCAATATGAGAACCTGTATCATTGTCTCGAACACTTGTGCCAATCTTCGGAACGTACACAGTCTGCGGTTCGTCCGTGATATCATGGTGCACCGCATATTCCCGGCCGTCCCTCTCCAGGGATTCAAAAGCTACCAGCGTTTTACCGGCAAGATTCCTGCCCGGAAACCGGAATGTCACATCAACCGTACCATTTGCCCTTTCCGCCGTAAATTCCGTCTCTGCCTCTACTTTACTCCCCTTCTCATCTAAAACCTCCCGTCCGGTTTTCTTATCCATCAGAGTTCCGGTCACCTTATACTTCCGGCCGACCCGCAGATTCTCGTAAGAAACCGTATCTACAATCACCATCTCTTCATCTGCCCCGGCAATCTCAGAGTTCGTATTCTGACTGACCGCCCGTGTCCCGATCCTCGGAAAATGTATGGTCTGACCAGAATCATTGATATCTTTATGCTCTGCCAGTTTCTTATCCTGCAGATACAGCTCTTCGTATACAACCACATCTGCCCCCGCAAGTCCTGCCGCATCAAAGAAAAATTCCACCTCAACCTCGCCGTTAGAATCCTTCGGCGTAAATTCCTTTACGGCCTTAATCGGTGTTTTGTCTCTGTCCGTAACCGCACGCCCCGTCGTCCGATTCATCAACGTCCCTTCAAGACGGTACTTCTTATTCTTCTGCAAACCAATATAAGAAACTCTGTCAATGATCGTCACGTCATCTGCCTTGGCATAATGGGTCCCTGTCGCCTCGTCCCTTGCCGTAGTCTGAATCGCAATATCCGCATTCTCTACATTTCCCAGGTTAACGATATAATTCGCCCTTGATATCGTGAATGTACCGGAATAGAGGTATTTTCCTTCATTCGCGGCACATTGCAGTTCCTCGATCCGATAAGTATCATACGGCAGTGCGCCGACTCCGTCGTCCACTCCCACAGTATTCCCGTTCTCATCCTGTCCAAACCAAAGTCCATTCCCGGCCTGTCCTCCATTCGTCTGATAACTGTGGGCAGCATAGGCCGTATTCGAAGAATAATGCCCGTTCTCATCCGTCATGATGATATGCGATTCCTTCGTCGTATTAGATGTAATGCGAAACGGGACTCCCGCGATTGCCTGCTGGGTGTTCTTATCAATTTTCGTCAGCTCGAAATCTCCCCGGATTACACTGTCGGCAACGACATATTCTCTTCCGTCTTCCACAACTCCCTGGTTTCCGTTCTGGACAACCTTCGCAATATGGAACTTCTCCGCTGCCGCGCCCGTTCCGGATGAATTCAGATAGATACTGTCAAGCTGGTATCCCGCCGGCGCCTGAATCTCTTCCACACGGATCGTTCCAAGGGGAAGCATCATCTCTTCCCGATTCATATAAAATGCATCCCCGGAGACCTTATACTGTTCTTCATTCCCTGCTGCCCGGCCATTTTTCCCTCTGTCCGGTTCCAGAGCTCCGGCTCTTAACACCCAGGTTCGGTCCGCTTTTGCCGGAAGATTATCCTTCGTGTAATAGCCCCGGTAAAAGCTCACCCGAAACTGAGTATTATCCAAAGAAGCGGCTCCCAGCGCGACACTGTCCCTCGTCTCACGGTCTACCTTATACAACATAAGGGGAGGAGAGATCACCGGCTCGTCACTCACCTTAAGTTCTGCTGTCTGCCCGCTCGCCACCTGTATCGTATACACGGCAGAATCCAACATATATCCTCTTGCCGCTTTTATCTCTTTCACATAATAAGTTCCTGCATCCAGGCTTGCCGTATCCGAATTCCCGGATCCATCTGTAGTAAGCGTCGCCACTTGTATCCCACATCCCCTGTCACTGAACACACCGTATTGGGCGCCTGCAAGGCTGTAGCAACTGTTACCCGCCGTAATCTCTGTGTTGGAAGATGATTTCCTAAGCTTTGCATAACCTTTCGGATTTTCGCCCTTTTCAATCCAGACGATATCCTGCACGCTGTCAGAACCACTATGGGCTACATATGCTTTATACTGGCTTAAATAATCCTGAAAAAGTCCATAGGATACATCATCCGGATTATGAGATACCTGTGAAAGAATAGCCGCCATATTCTTCACACCGTCAGCCATAGAGGCTGTCAATCCTTTCAATGAACCCATATACAGATATCCTATCAACGCATGGGCATAAGCATATACGTTGTTATCTGCTTCATTATAGATATTCTTTCCATAGTTCTCGTACAATTGGGGGACACCTCCGGGCGCAATTAACAGTGCAGCCTTAATCATCGTATTATCCAATTCCGAGATACTATAAATCCCGTTCGGAGACTCCAGATTCGGCTGCGCACAATATCCCAGGAATTGCCCGGTTCCGGTCGTAACATGATATTCATGCGTACTCCACCCCCCGTAACGATGTGAAGTTCCCGGCCTGATCGTTGCATCAGAACCGATTGCAGATCTTAACATCATACCGCCGGTCAGACGCGCCGTCAGACCGGTATCCGCTTTCCTGCTGTCTTTTCCCCATACATATCCCTCATATGGAAATGACAACTCCTGACTCCGGATCTCTTCTGTCCAGTCACTCTGTACTTCCGGCTGCTTACCATCCGGATTGTCCGAAGTTTTCTTTTCATATACCGCATACACGTCCACATCATAATCCTCCATCACGAAGGATACCCTGCTGCCCTCTATCTGGTTCTTCAAACCCTCTTCTTTGATAATTTCCTCTTTTGTTATTCTCTCTCCTGCTGATCCCTCTTCCTTTGTCTCTTCTTTACTTGCCCCCTGAATTTCCTCTTTGTCTTTCGTCTGCCCTGTTCCATTCTGATCTTCCGTCCGGTCTTCTTCCTGATTTTCTTCCCTGCTTTCTGTCTGCCCTTCTTTATTCTGATCTCCGAACCGGTTGTCTTCTCTAAAATCAGCATCCAGAATCTTAACCTGTTCCAGCTCGAACCCCTCTTCAGGACATACCTCAAAGGTTATCAATTCTCCCGAACGGCAAACCCTGCTCTTCTCTTCCGAATCTAAAAATCTGATTTTTCCTCCTTCCATAGTTTTCAAAGTAACTGTATGCTCCTCATCCGTCCTGATATCTGACGCAAATATCTTCTCTGCGCAAGGCAGCATAACAGAAAAACACATCGCTAAAGCAAGGAGCGCCGCTATCCCCTTTTTCATTCTTTCCATACTTTTATTTTCCCCTTTCCTGACTGCGGATACATATACGTATCCGGAAAACAAGACATTTTTCTGCACAATACATTTTTTTGCCAAAATCTATCTGTCTCTTAATTCCAATCTTACCAGTTTTCTGCCGCATATCATAAAGAGAAATACATAGATACATAACAGTATCCTAAGAATATTCCCTGGCTCCAATGCCTTTAGATGATAAGCAGAAATGCTCTTTTCTCTGGTCTTCTGATTCGATACCACCGTTGTAATCTTTGGAAAATATATCGCCTTCTCCGGGTCTTCCGAACTTTCATGTCCGGCTATCCTCTTTCCATTGCACAATAATTCCTCATATACAGCCAACGTCTCCCCGGCGTATCCGGAGCCGTCAAACCGAAGTCCCAGTTCCACACTTCCCTCTGCCTTCGCAGGTATAAATTCTGCCTGTACCGCAATGTCATTTCCTTTCGAATCAGTCTTTACTTTCTTCGTATCCCGGTCAATCAAAACTCCCCGAAGCGTGTACTCTCTTTTCGGTACAAGATTCTCATACCTTACTTCATCGATGATCGTCACATCAGAATCCGCCTGAGAGATGTGTATTCCGGTATCTTCGTCATACACTGTTGTACTGAGTCTCGGCATATGCCGTATCTGCGCTTCATCCGATACATCTTGATAAACCAAGTGCTCTCCCAGTCTCTCTGATGCTGCGACAAGATCCGCATACTGCAGTCCCAACGACAAACACACGATCAACACAGAAAGACATGCCGCGCCTTTCTTCTCTTTTTCCATACTTCACTGTCCTCCTTTCTTTTACGTGATATCAATCGCCTTCTGTCATTCTGCAATCTTTGTTTACTGCAAGACAAATCATTCGCTCTGCCAGTAGCCAAATAAAATGGTGCTCTCATTGGCGAAAGATAACATGATAGAAAAGATCGCCGGCAAGCAAAAATATACCGTTAATTCCGCAACACCATGACCGGCCGGAGTACGAATGTACTGTCTGCATAAAATCTACTAAAATACATTGGAAAATATCAGAAATTAAGATAATTCGATAATCAGACGGACGTCAAAACATCCGATGAATTTTTTACCCCTGACAGGGAGAATAGAATATTTTTGCCAGGATACAGACTGTCAATTCTGATCACAAAATGACAAATATTGATTTATTAAATAGTAACACGTTTCTTTCCTGCCAGCAAGATACAACAGTTCGACAAATTATGACAATTTCCCTGACAGCACTACTCCCCAAACCTCGGCACAGCCCACTGCGTTGCCAGGCGCCAGCGCCTCTGTTTAGCAAGGACTGAAACAAAATGCAGAACCGTGTTTGTGAAGCAGCACTCTCAGAAAAATATTCTGTGCGAAACAGTAAGGTATGTCTCTCGCCGGGACAGCTCACACCCATTAGAATTATAAGCCATATCGCTGATACATCTGCTCCAGATATGCATTATCTTCACTTGTTACTTTTAAATCACCTATGAGATTGTCATGAAGAAGATGACGGATAAGTAAATTTAAACGCTGTTCTCGCTTTTCGTTACTTTCTTCCTTTTTTTTCAGCAAAAGTTCACGTTCATGTATTTGAGATTCCTTTTGCTGTATCTGGGATTTCATCTCTTGCATCCGGGACTCCTTTTCTTGCATCTGAGATTCCTTTTGCTGTATCTGGGATTTCATCTCTTGCATCCGGGACTCCTTTTCTTGCATCCGGGACTCCTTTTCTTGCATCCGGGACTCCTTTTCTTGCATCTGGCGTTCTTTCTCGTTCCATTCATCTTTAAAGATCTCTTTTAATACATCGCTTACCATACTGTACTCTCCTTCCAGGATTTCTTTATTCGCCTGCATGATCAGATCCATCGCCGATTGATACAGAATGGAATCCTTATGCCGTTGATATTCTATCAGTAATTGCTCCGTATTCCTATTCATCGGCAGTTTTTTTGTTAAACTGCTCAGCCATCGGTTTTCTTCGGGAGGAAGCCTGTTGATTATTATAATCTGCATAGCAATCGAATCGTTCTTAAGCTTGCAGATACCTTTATCCGTATGTTCCACTTCGATTCCCCGTTCTTTTTGCAATATCTTCAGCATTTTCCGTGGATAATGACTGCACACAAAAGTAATGCTCACATCAGTCATGGAGATTTCATGAATCTTTTTTGTTTTAGATTGATAGAGACAGGCATATCCGTATACTTTATAAAAATCATTGATGTTCAGAGTATCATCAGGACTTTTGTACTCTATTAAATTGTGTTTTCGGAAAATCTTTCCAATCTTCTTTTGTACAGGCAAATCAGAATTCTTTATGACCAGGGTATCAACACGCAGAGCTTTTTTGTATAACTCGTGTTCCGGGTAGAATTCCAGGTGCGTAGCTTCTCCTTGAAGTTCAATTTGAAGTGAAGCATGAAAACCATCATGCCACTGTAAGAGATCATCTGCCATTCACTACCTCCATTATATTCAATTAGCTGCCTGTATGCAAGGTGTTAAAACTGTTAAAATTATTACATTACGGACATCACCTGCTCTTTCCTTTCAAACCATATACTGTAAAATCAAATGGATACATCCTGACGAATGTCAGATCTGAAAAATAGATTATCTGTATTTGATAACTGATATGCCATAGTGATACTATAACACATCTGCTTTTAAGACACAATAGCTTTTGAAAAAACGAGGCATTTAGCATATTGCCTGTATTTCTATTTTTTGTTATAGTAAATATACTCTTGGATACTCTCTCGTTCTCAGCGAAAAATCGTCTCACAAAAATCAGACCAAAGAGATTCAACGAGTACATGCAAAATACAGGAGGTGTAGATCCGTGCAGGCCATTAAGATCCAGACCGATCAGAATCAAAGAGAATTGTCCGAACACGGGACGGCACAGTTTCCGCTGTCTGTTACTCATGATTATCTGAATGATTATTTTGAACGTTATGTCCGATGCCACTGGCATGAAGAATTGGAGATTCCGGTCGTTATCCATGGAAAGATCCGCTACCAGGTGAAGGAGCACTCTTTCGATCTGAATCCCGGAGATGGTATTGTAATTAACTCACGGGTACCACATACGATTACTCCCCTCGGAAATGATGAACCTGTCATGCTGACAACGATATTTTCTCCGTCCCTGCTGTATGGGACGCCTGCAAGCACGATCTATCAGAATCTCCTGAATCCGTACATGAATACGCCGGAGCTTGCGGGTATCCTGCTTCACGAACACGATGTAGAAACACTGAAGCAGATCGATATACTCTATCAAGAATCCAATTTCGGAGTTGAGCTTAAGATCAAAGGACTGTTATGTAATCTATTCTTTGATCTTCTTTCCAGGCGCAGGAACATGCTGTCGCCGGTAAAAGTCTCAAATGAAGAATCTCTGTCCAGACTGAAGATACTGTTGGATTCGATTCATGAAAATTATGCCGAACAACTATCTCTCACTGATTTAGCATCAAAGATATCCATTTCCAAGGAAGGCTGCTGCAGGTTCTTCAAAAACATGACCGGAAAGACTATTTCCCAATACCTGGAAGAATACAGGGTTTCACAGGGAATACTACTCCTCCAGAATGATCAGTATTCTGTTATGCAGGTCGCATATCTGGTTGGATTCGGCAATCCTGGACGATTCTCCGCTGCATTTGCCAGGCGGATGAACTGTACCCCCAGCCAGTACCGTAAGACGATAGCTCATCACTGTATTCATTCTTAAGAAATAAGCACTAATAAGCACTAATAAGCACTAATAAGCGCTATTACATCTAGATTAACAGCAAAGATGTAATAGCGCACAAAGACTATTTCTTTATTCTTATAGATATATACTTCTTCTGCACAGCCCGGAAATCTGCCTTTCTTTGCGCTCCCTGTTCAAGAACGGCTGCGCAAGCGTCTGATTAAAGAATTCGATCAGGCTTCCCATGAAGAAAGCTGTAATCATGGTTCCTATTCCCGCTATTGCAGTAAGACCGGTCAAAGATCCGCCGGACACCACATACAGAGTACATCCCAAACTTACACAGATCAGGTCTGTGCCAAGACGCACATATCTGAACTCACCGACATGCCACTTATTCGCCAGGATCAGCGCAACCGCGTCATAAGGAGATACCCCCATATCCGCAGTAAAATAAAATGACGAACTGATACATATGATACCGATTCCGATCAGAAAAGCCAGAACACGGACTCCGAAAGACGGCGCCGGGAAGAGCCCCCGCAGCAAATCCGTCGAAAAATCAATCACATATCCCAGCAGGGAGAGATTGAAGACCGTTCCGATCCCTATATAATGGCGGTCAAAAACCAGCATGAACATCAGCAGGCAGATGCTCACAAGTATATGAAGAGTTCCAAAAGGAACCGGGATGAATGAGGAAAGCCCCGCCATGAACGACTGGAAGGGATCTACGCCAAAAGCCGCAAGCTTGAGAAAACCTACGCTTACCCCACATAAAAATATTCCTCCGATTGTCATGACAATCCTTTTATAAAAATGATTCTTATTTTTCAATTCTTTTAATTCTCTAAGTGATCTCATTGTTATGCCTCCTGTCTTTTGCCTGTATTTGTAATGTGTAATCAGTATAAAAAATCTGACTTTCAAATAAAAGCCAGATTTTGAAAAATTATATACATATATTGACATGAATCAGAATGCATAGTCATTTTTTAATTTGCAGTATTTTAGTAAAAATGAAAATAGAATTTTTCCATCATCAGACACCCTCTTTCCCTATTTAAAATCTTAATCTATTCCAACAGCATACGTCCGCATTCTCCCACAGACACAACCTCTTTTGCCCTCCCATAGAATGTCGACAGCGGTATGCTTAAGAGCCGCGCCGCTTCTTTTCCCGGAATCTCTCCGCTTCTCCACTGGTAACAGATCTGTTCAAAATTATCCGGCAGATCCCGCTTCGGTCTTCCAAACTGTACTCCCCGCATCTTCGCTGCCTCTATACCTTCTTTCTGTCTCTCCCTGATATTCTTACGCTCATTCTCCGCCACAAACGACAAGATCTGCAGGACGACGTCACTTAAGAAAGTTCCCATCAAGTCCTTCCCTCTCCTGGTATCCAGAAGTTCCATATCCAGCACTACGATGTCTACTCTCTTCTCCTTCGTCAGAAATCTCCACTGCTCCAATATCTCTTCATAATTTCTTCCCAGACGGTCGATGCTCTTGACAAAGATTACATCATCTTCCTGCAGCCTTCTGACCATCCGGTGATACATCGGACGTTCGAAGTCCTTGCCGGACTGTTTATCCATATAAATATTCTCTCTCGGCACCGCAATATCGTGCAGCGCTCTCATCTGCCGGGCTTCATTCTGCTCCCTGGTACTTACACGTACATAACCGTACATCATCTTCATTTCGACCTCTCTTTCTCTTCTGTAAATAATAGCGAGCGTTTCGTTCCGCCACTTTATTTTAATATGAACTGATTTGAATAAGTCGAAATAAATAAAATGAATATCAAAATATATCAGTACTTCCGAAGCGTATCCTGAGAATCATCCGTGGTCTTCTCAATCCTTTTAATCACTGCATAATAACCATTCTCACCATTCGTCTTCACCTTCACACGGTCGCCGACTTTACGGCCCCTGATCGCCTTTCCAAGCGGAGACTCTATACTGATCAGCCCCTGCAGGGAATTTCCTCTTACACTGGTGACCAGGCGGTATGTTTCTGTCTCGTCGTCTTCTTCAAAATAAACATCTACCGTATTATTGATTCCTACCTCGTCGTCCTTCGATACGTCAGATACGATTCTTGCATTCTTAAGCATCTTCTCCAGATAGCGAATCCGGCTTTCATTGCGGTTCTTGTCCTGCTTCGCCGCCTTATATTCGAAGTTCTCGCTCAGATCTCCCTGGGCGCGGGCCTCCTTGACGGCTTCCAGTTCCTTCTTCCGTACTACCAACTTCCTGTATTCAATCTCTTCCTTTATCTTCTGCACATCGCTTTTCGTCAACTGTTCTCTCATAACCTCTGCTTCCTTTACCCTTTCTCTTTTACAAAAATACTCCGGACGGATATCATCATATCACAAAATAACATCCCAAAAAAGCAGAAAACAAGAAAATATAAAAAATATAAAAACAAGTAAAATCCGAATATAAATATATCAATCAGATATGCTCCGCAAACACGGTCAGAACATCCTTGAGCGGGTTCCACAGATGCGGGTTCGTCTGATCAATGAATTGCTTTATCTGCAGCCCTGTCGTTACGCCCCGCTCATAAATCAGGCAATGTTCACCCGTCGCTGTCTCACCGATCGCCGTCTTTCCGATCGCCGACACACCTACTGCGATTTCCTTTCCCACCGCAGCCACACCGGCGCTGTATATCCCCACCGCAGTCGCGCCAAATGCAAACAGGCCAATAGCAAACGCGCCCCAGGCGGCGATCCCGGCGGCAAGCGCTCCCACCGCCAATACTCCCACTGCCGTTGCGCCAAAGCTAAGTATCCCAATAGAACCGGCGCCGATACTGACCACACCCACCGCAAAATTCCCGATGGCTATAATCCCTTTCGCTACCCCGTCTCTTCCCAGACGATTGCTGAAACGAACACATATCAGCGGTACGCCCATAATCTTTGTCTTACTCGTATATTGAACGCCTTTGATGTATCTGGTCAGTTCGTCCACCTTTTTCTCAAGCCTCAGATTGTCTTCCTGTATTCGTCTGTCTTCCTGTATTCGTCTGTCTTCCTGTATTCGTCTGTCTCCCTGCAGCCGTTCTTCTTTTCTCACCTCCCCTTCCTGCAGTCGGTTTTCTTCTTTTATCCGTTCTCCCCGCAGACTGTCCCTGTTATAATCCTTTGCATATATCCTTCCGCTCTCCTCGTCCAGATAGTCCTTAAGAAGATAATCCAGACTGACCTGAAACAATTCTGACAGTGCAATTAACTTGGATATCTCAGGTATACTGCTTCCGGCCTCCCATTTACTGACCGATTGTCTGGTGATTCCCAGCCTGTCAGCAAGCTGCTCCTGTGACATACCGGATTTCTTTCTTTGTATTGTAAGTTTCTGTGCCAGATTCAAACTTTTCTTACCTGCCTTTCTTAGATAGTCAAATACCTTTGGAATTCCTCTTGTATACGCTTTACTTTACCTTTCTTCAGGCAAATTATCAAGAAAACAGTACATGGAAATTTGTCAACCAACAGTTGCATAACTATCTTCCTGTGATTATAATATCATTATCAGTCACAAAATATTAAGAAAGAATGTGCCTTGGCGCATTCTTAAGCCTTACGTATAATAAGGAGAATACAATGTATACATGGAAGGACATTGAACAATATATCGCCTCCTGCGCACGCTGCCCCTTAAGCCAGACACGCCGTCTGCCTGTCATGGGCAGGGGCAGCCACAGCGCCGATATCATGCTGATCGCAGAGGCTCCCGGCGGTCAGGAGGACCTTGAAGGACTCCCTTTTGTCGGCCGTTCCGGAAAACTGTTGGATGAACTGTTAAAGAGCTGTTCCTTAACAAGGGATGAGATCTATATCACCAATATCCTGAAATGCCATCCTCCGGGAAACCGCGATCCAAAAGAAGCCGAGAAAGAAGCCTGTATTTCTTATCTGAAATACGAGACATTCCTTCTGAAACCCAAAATCATCGTCTGTCTCGGCCGTGTCGCCGCACAGCGTATCATCGCGCCGGATTACAAGATCACACGGCAGCACGGCACATGGACCAGCCGGAAAGGCTGCTTCATGACCGTGGTATACCACCCTTCGGCGATACTCCGCGATCCCTCTAAACTGGACGTAACGAAAGCAGACTTCCGGGAAATCGTAAGAAAGCGTGACGAACTGCGAACGGCTCATCTATAGCTTGCCTACAATTTTGCCTGATATCCGAGCCGTCTGATCATCTCCATGTCGCTCTCCACCGTATATCCGGCGGTCGTCAGCATGTCTCCTGATATGGCGGCGTTGGCTCCGGAGAGAAAGCTCTTCTCTCCTTTATCATCCAGCAGCCCGCGTCCGCCTGCCAGCCGGATTGCCGCATCCGGGAGGATGAATCGGTACACCGCAGCGATCCGTCTCATATCCTCTACAGACAATCGTTCATTCTGCTCATAGGGCGTTCCTGGTATAGGATTCAGCATATTCACAGGCACGCTTTTAATCCCCAGCCCTCTAAGCGTAAACGCCATATCGACCCGGTCCTCTGCCGTCTCTCCAAGCCCCATGATACCGCCGCTGCATACTTCAAGCCCCGCCTGCTGCGCCGCCCGTACCGCACACAGCTTATCTTCAAAAGTATGGGTGGTACAGACATTTGGAAAATTCCGTTCGGATGTCTCCAGATTATTATGTACGCGGGATGCCCCCGCCTCCTTCACCCTGGAATACTGTTCTTTCGTTAAGAGGCCGAAAGATACGCACACTTCGATCTCTACATTCTCTTTCACCGCCCGAATCGCCCCGCACATTTTTTCAATCTCCCTGTCATTCAAAGCGCGCCCGGAAGTAACGATGGAATATCTCAGCACGCCTCGTTCTGCATTATATCTCGCCTGCCGTACGATCTCATCCGTCTCAAGCAGCGGATACTCCTTTGCCGAAGTGTGATAATATACGGACTGTGCGCAGAACTTACAATTCTCCGAACATTTCCCGCTCTTGCCGTTGATGATCGTACAGATATCGAATCTGTTCCCGCAAAAAAATCTGCGTATCTCATCCGCCGCACGGCAGACCTCTTCTAACGGCTCGTCATACAAACGAAGCGCCTCTTCCTTCGTAACCTGATATCCCTTCAATATCTTCTCTTTCATCTGTTCCGCCAATCCTATATTCTGCTCCATGCTCCTGACCTCTGCCCTTTCTGTCTATATTATGTACATGTCCTCACTTCTGTATCGCCAGACTTTCCCTGGCCCGGACAAATATCCGCGGCCACCGCCAGATGTGCATGCAGCCATACAAACTGACTCGCTGCCCGCGGGAATAAACATACTATATAATATCTCCCCTCCAATTGTCAACCAAGTTATTCCGTTGGTTTACTTTATATCTGTTTTATATCTACTTTATATCTACTTTATATCTGCTTTATCTGCATTGATCAAATACTTGTTGACAAATCAACTTTAAATCTGATATATTTTATACGGCAAAGAAGTTGACAAATCAACTTTTATACTTTGAAGGAGAATGATTCATGATCCACAGATTTGAACAACTGACTACCGGCGTATCACAGATCTACAAGAACATCCAGAGAATCAAGAAGCTGGAGATGCGTTCCCTGGGATTAAAGGGAACCCATGTCATGTGCCTTTACTTCCTGCATTCACATGCCGAAGGGCTGACTGCCGCAGACCTCTGCGCTCTCTGTAAAGAGAATAAGGCAGGCATATCGCGCATTCTGGCCGATCTTGAGACACATGGATACATCCAATACACACGCCCTCAGGAAAAGAAGAGATACCGATCAAAAGCCGTCCTCACCGAAGACGGAAAGAAACAGGCGAAAAAGGTCAACCGTCTGATTCTCCGGGCAGTCTTAGAAGGCGGCAGAGACATTACCGCCAAAGAGAGGGATATCTTCTATCGTGTATTGAACCTGATCTCTGATAATCTGGAGAATTTCTGCGAGGAACTGGAAAGATCAGCGGTTTCTGCAGACTAAAAAATTACCGGAAAGGATATTACCAGCCATGAAAAAATTGAAAAAAATCTATTGCCGTACTTTTCAGGCGGGACTGAAGGCAGCGCTTCCGTTTCTTCCATACCGCAAACCAGAAGTTGTCGGCAGTGTCAAAGCAATTCCGGACATCATCAAAAAGCACAAATGCGACCATATCCTGATCATTACGGATGCCGGCATCCGCAGTCTCGGACTGACCAGACGCCTGGAAAATGTCCTGACGCAAAACGGTATTTCCTATTGTATCTATGACAAAACCGTCGCCAATCCCACTACTGAAAATGTGGCGGAAGCGCTGGAATTATATCTCTCCAATCAGTGCGGCGCCATCATCGGATTCGGCGGAGGCTCCAGCATAGACTGCGCCAAGGCAGTCGGCGCACGTGTCGCCAAGCCAAAACAATACCTTACAAAGATGAAAGGAATTCTGAAGGTTCATAAAAGGCTCCCTCTCCTGATCGCTGTCCCGACTACGGCGGGAACAGGAAGTGAAACTACTCTTGCCGCGGTAATCACGGACGCCGAGACAAGACACAAGTACGCGATCAACGACTTCCCGCTGATTCCCAGATGCGCCGTCTTAGACCCCAAGGTTACATTAAGTCTCCCGCCGTCTATCACAGCGACAACCGGCATGGACGCGCTGACACATGCCGTCGAAGCATATATCGGCAGATCCACCACCTTCGGAACAAGGAAAGACGCGCTCCTTGCCGTCCGGCTCATTTTTGAAAATATAGATAAAGCTTATACGGACGGCAGCAATATCGACGCACGGCGCAATATGCTCCACGCTTCCTTTTACGCCGGATGTGCGTTCAGCAAATCATATGTAGGCTATGTCCATGCCGTCGCCCACTCCCTGGGCGGCGAATACAACATACCCCACGGACTTGCCAACGCGATCCTGCTTCCCTTCGTATTGGAAGCCTACGGACCCTGTATCCACAAAAAACTGCATCACTTATCGGTAGCCGCCGGCATTTCCGCAAAAGAGACTCCCCACGACATAGCCGCCAGAGAATTTATAGACGCGATCAAGGCTATGAAGCAGCGTTTTGACATCGGAGATACGATAGAAGCAATTCAGGAAACAGATATCCCAAAGCTGTCGCACTATGCGGACAAAGAAGCAAACCCTCTGTATCCGGTTCCTGTACTGATGGACGCCGGCGAATTGGAGCAGTTTTACAATACAATAATGATTTGATCCCAACATCATGATTTAGGAGGAAACCGTCTTATGAATGAACAGGAAATTAAAATGATCGTATCCAGCCAGAGGAAATATTTTCTCTCCGGCTCCACTCTTAATGTGGATACAAGGATCGCCGCGTTAAAAAAACTGAAGAACAGTATCATCCAGCATGAAGCCGAGATCCATCAGGCTTTGCAAAAAGACCTCGGCAAAAGTAACTTTGAAAGTTATATGTGCGAGACCGGACTCGTTCTGAGCGAGATCAGCTATATGTTAAAACATATCCGCTCTTTCGCCAAAGAAAAGACGGTTCTGACTCCCCTCGCCCAGTTCCACTCCAGGAGTTTTAAGAAACCTTCCCCCTACGGCGTCGTACTGATCATGAGTCCCTGGAATTACCCCTTCCTTTTGACTCTCGATCCTCTCGTAGACGCCATCGCCGCCGGAAACACGGCGGTCTTAAAACCAAGCGCCTACTCACCTTATACCAGTGAGATTATCAGAAGAATCCTAAGCGACTGTTTTGACAAGCAGTATGCCGCCGTCATTACCGGCGGACGTTCTGAGAACACCTTCCTTTTAAAGGAACATTTTGACTACATCTTCTTCACCGGAAGCCAGGCTGTCGGTAAAGAGGTGATGAGGCAGGCAGCCGGGCATCTAACCCCGGTCACTCTGGAACTTGGCGGAAAGAGTCCCTGCATCGTGGAGAAGAGCGCGAACCTGAAACTGACTGCAAAGAGAATCGTCTTCGGCAAATATCTGAACTGCGGTCAGACCTGCGTCGCTCCCGACTACGTCTACTGCGACCGCTCCGTCAAAGACAAACTGATCAAAGAGATCAAAAAGCAGATTCAGAGACAATACGGCAAACAGCCTTTGGAACGCGAGGATTATGGAAAGATTATCAACAGGAAACATTTCGACAGAATCTCGAATCTGATCGATACGGATAAAGTGATCTGGGGCGGAAAGACAGATCCTAGAACTCTGAAGATCGAACCCACCGTTATCGACAACGCAACCTTCGGCGACGCCATAATGCAGGAAGAGATCTTCGGCCCCCTCATGCCAATCCTTACCTATGATTCCCTGGAGGAAGCGATACGCAATATCAATAGCATGCCGCATCCTTTGGCTCTATACATCTTCACAAACGACAATGGGATTGCCAGAAAAGTAATCTCCCAATGCGGTTTCGGCGGCGGATGTATCAACGATACCATCATTCATCTCGCCACCAGCGAGATGGGATTCGGCGGGTTCGGTCCCAGCGGAATGGGCTCCTATCACGGGAAAGACGGATTTCATACTTTTACACACTATAAAAGCATCGTAGATAAAAAGACCTGGATAGATCTTCCAATGCGGTATCAGCCTTATAAAAAAATAAACGAGAAACTGGTTCGTATGTTTTTAAAATAAGGATACTACTGCGATTAAAAAAGACATAATTCAAAAAACAAGGCTGTCTATAATCTTCTTTTTATCAAATAATGAGCTGGATATAATAATATCTGGCTCATTATTCATTCTATTTCTTTATGGTCAAAAAAAGGTCAAAAAATATTCCATATTTTTTATTGATTATTTATTCATTTGGTTATATTTCTATTCTTTACGAATCCTATCGACAACACTTTCACAACTCATCTTTTCAAATTGATACTTTAGTATCACATATGCAATCCCAATCAAAATCGGAATCATAAGAATACATGGTACTATTGTAATATGCATCTGGAAGAAAAATGCCATACCGAATGTATTCGCTAAAATCTTCTCTGCTCCAAACACACTTAACACGCTTGCAAGTACATAGGTGTTTCTTTTTGAAAAATATTGACGTACGTATATACGTACGGTATAATGCAATTAGAGGGAAGGTGATGGTATGACCGCAATTAGTGTAACTAAGGCAAGAGAAAATATTTATCAAATATTATCTGATGTTAATAGTAGTAATCAACCGATTACGATTACAAATAATCGTGGAAAAAATGGTGTTCTTATATCAGAAGATGATTGGAATGCTATTCAAGAAACGTTATATCTGAATTCAATACCAGGTATGGTGGATAGTATTATTGAAGCAGGGAAAGAGCCACTTGAGAGATGTACTGTATATGATCCGGATGAGGAATGGTAAATGTATATAATCAGGTTTAGTAAACAAGCTGATAAAGATAAAAAGCTGTTAAAAAGGGCAGGACTTGATTTAAAAGCAAAGAAACTGTTAAACGTCATAACGGAAAATCCTTTTCAAAATCCACCTCCATATGAGGGGTTAGTAGGAAATTTAAGCGGTTATTATTCTAGCGTGAGTTTCAGACATTTTAGACGAAGAGACCCGAGAACCCTTGTATTTCGAGGCGTTCTTAGGTTTCTTTGTGTGGTGCGTACAGATTTAGTTTAGATACAACTTCCCATAATTTCTCTTGTTCTTTTGTCATTTTTCCAAGCACTCTTGTGAAACTCATTTTTTTCCCTGTTGCTGACTGTATCACCCATCCATCGTAAATTCCATTTAACTCATCTAACATTTTATCTTTTGAAATATTTATTCCATTCTTTTCCATCTCCTTCATCAATATTTGCCCCAACATTAAGGATAGAAGACAGACAAATACATGAACCCTGATCTTCTGGTCAGTCCAATGATAGACTGGCTTTAATGCAAAATGATTTGTATCTTTTGTATCCCGGAATACCTTTTCTACACACTCCTGACTATAGTAAGCTTCTAATATCTCTTCCTCCCTCCAGTCAAGATGATCTGTAATAGTTAATTTTTTCCCGAACCACTTCTTCTCAATCTGTGCCCGTGCCTCTTCATCAATTGTATAAGATATCTGGAAATCCCCGGCCGTTACCGTGATAAATTCTTTCAAATGTTTTTTCCCTTTTATAAAACTTTCTGCTCTTTTCCGGAGACTGTCAGCATCCTTTTTGATCCGTGCTTTTGGGTTTTTGATCTGCTCTTCCAGATGTTCCATTTCTGCTTTGAATTTTTCAATACTTTGTTTTAGTTCTAAAGTCTGTCCTTTGCGCAAGACAATACTTTCTGTGAGGATGCATCTGCGTGTTATCCCCCATATGACAGCGTCTGTCATAAACCCGCGGACAGATTTTTCTTTCAATGATATATCATAATAGCTGGCGATATCAATATCCAACAGACTCTTTGCATTTGATAAAGAAAAACTGCATATAAAATGCGGCTCCAGACAATTCAGATTGTCTTTTGTATTGCTTCCCCCATCAAAGATCAGCGTCATTTTATCCGGATCGTAAAATTTAAAACGATTTTGGATCATTTCCACAAAGATTGGGAACTCCGTCTGGTCATTTCTATTCCCTTTATATAAATGTGTAACCAGGGGAATTCCGGATGCTTTTGTTGTGATGACCGCAAGAGAGAACTGGCGCAGGTCATTGCGTTTCTGCTTATTATGCCCTCTGCGGCAGATATCATTTCTGGCATTATTACTGTCTATGAATGTGTAATAATTTGTATAATCTAAAGACAGAAAATCCAAGTCATCTGGGAACAAACTTGTAATGATCTCTGTAATGGTATCTTCAGCCAGTTCAAGCTGTTCCTGTGTCAGCCCGTCCATCTGGTCCCAGAAATGTTGGGATGTCATAGAGTCTGGATCTATTTTCAGATGATAGGGAAGGCTCGTCTTTTTGAACCAGTCTAAGAAAGCGTTTTTGCTGCCCGGAGCACAGGCCCGGTGGATAGCAGCGAGTATTAAGCTTGTACTGCGTTTTACGCCGTTGCGTTGTTGCCCTGGAAAAATTTTATCAAGAACAGCTTCTATCTTAAGTTGTTCTGCTATCTGGTATAAAGCATAAGGTGCGCCATGAATGAACGCCTCAAAAGTTGCTGCCACATGTTGTGAATGCTCTTGATTCCAGAAAGAGGAAAAACGTTCCATGACTTTATCCCATGTACCGATAGTTTCTAAAGTGTATTGTTTAACTTTTCCATCGACGCGACGGTTTTCAACCATAACATAGTAATCATTACCTTTGCATTTTTTATTTCTCAGAAAAGCCATGTAGTGCGTACCTCCATTCTATTATAAATACGTTAATTATTATAACATAATTACGGAAAATAAGCAATAGTTATACGCACTACATTTATAATTTTTTAAAACTAACTGAATTAGCCGGTTTTATGGTAATTTAATGTTCAAAAGTCTGAAACTCACGCTAGGCGACCTTGCGACAATTCATTTAGTAGATCGGAAATATAATCTGCTGGAATACTCATAATCTACTCTCCAATCCTTCAAAAGCTTTCTTTACTATAGTTTCAGGGCTTTGTATTCCCAGCGAGATCATCAACAAATTGTGAAGATTATCTGTTGTATGTCTGTTCACATGATTTTTTGCATTTTGATTGCTCATGAGAAATCCAACATAATCAATACGTAGTTTATTGGTCGCAAACAGTATGGCACAGTTTTGAACTTTTCGGCCAAGTTCAGGTTTGTTTTCTTGAAACAATCTTTCAGCAACAAACATAAGAGAGATTGGCAATCCAGCCTTATGTGAGCGTACAAGCCCATCAACAATATCGATTACAGACTGCTTATCTGGTGTACCTCTGAATTTTGATTCACCAACAATAATACGTACAGGATCTGAATCCAAATCAAATAAAAGAACATCATCGCCTTTCATAGACTGATCTGGATTAGTATTATATCTCAGTCTATATATGGGAAGCTCCATATTGGTTGTAGAAACCAAATATTCCGCCAAGAAAACTTCAGCAAAATTTCCTTTCTGAGTTGTTAAAGTCTGTGGGTAAGAGGATCGAGGGATTGGGAGATTTTTTATTTTTAATGATGCAATCAAATCCATATGGCGTTGTAATGCCTCTGGACTAATATGATGCCTTTGTAAAGCATCTTCCATATACCGAAGCAGAATATCACTATGTCCATTGTCCTCTAAAACTCTATGCGCTATGCCGCTTGTAGTCATACAATCAGTAGATATAAGACACACAGCAAAGGGATATTTTCCATCTGGAAGTTGATCTATAATGGACATAGTCTATCTGCTCCTTTCACATCATAATTTGTTATTTAATATTCATGACTCAGCAAAAAATCCGCCAAGTGTACGATTTTTACACCATTGACATTTCCTGCGGCCAATTCGTCCAACGTCACAACATATTTAGGGTAGTGATCCTTGATTTCAAGGAGATTGGCGATTTCCCGATCAGATTCCTCCGGCAACCTACGGCATACCTGAACGTAGATACGCTCGTCGCGCTGCACTGCCACAAAGTCAATTTCTTTCGTTTCGTTTTTTCCGATATAGACCTCATAACCTCGACGCCGCAGCTCAAAATATACGATGTTCTCCAGTATAGCTGCGATTGACTTCGGATTAAATCCCATGATGCAGTATTTTAGGGATGCATCTGCCAGATAGAATTTTTCCTGGGTTTTCAGTACAGATTTTCCCTGCAAATCATACCGCTGGCAGCGATAGATCACAAACGCCTTTTCCAGCCAGTTCAGATAGTTATAAACCGCCTCCACCGACAGGGAACGCCCCTCGCTTTTGAGAAACTTCGCAATGGCATTGGCCGAAAAGGTCTTGCCCACATTTTCCACGATATACTTTACAACACGGTTAAATAAATCAAAGTTCGTGATGTTGTGCCGTTTTGTAATATCGTTCGTAATAACAGAGTTATAGATGCCCTCCACGATCTGATAGACGGAGCGTTCGTCAAAGTTGCTCAGCGCCACAATGGGGAAACCGCCCAATCGCAGGTATTCGTTTAACAATTCCTTTGGAGAACGGGAATCTGATTTTTTGAATTCCAAATACTCAGCAAAAGATAACGTATAAACCGGAATGGAAATGTACCGCCCCGTCAAGTAGGTGGATATTTCGCTGGACATCAGCTTGGAATTGGAGCCGGTCACATAAATATCGGTGTTGGCATTCTCCAACAGACTATTGACCGCTTTTTCCCAACCTTCGATTTCCTGTACTTCATCCAGCAAAAGGTAGTAACGCCCTTCGTCGTTCATTTGCCCCTTTATACCGTTATACATATCTTTGTCGGTCATACCATCATCAAAATCCTCCGACGTATATCGCATACTGATAATATGGTCTGTGGCAATCCCACTTTCCAGCAGATCATCCCGCAGCATATCTAAAATTGTGGATTTGCCACAGCGCCGGATTCCCGCTAATATCTTCACAAGCGGAACATCCCGATAGGTTTTCAGCGTATTCATATAGTTTGACCGGATAATCATATCGCTCGCCTCCTTATTCTTTACTCATAGTATACCGAAAAAATTCGAAAATATCAATAGTTTTTACGTTCAAACCGTAAAAACTTATTGTATATCAAAACTTTTTTGTATCAGAAGGTTTGGATATGTAAAAGCGGTGTAGAATTTCTACGCCGTTCCCATAAATTACTCTTTTTTGAATGCTTCAATTTTCACCAGATGGCCGCCTTATAATGGACACCCATCAACTCCGTTGGAACCACAATATCGTCATAACAGGATTCAAAATATTCTTTGTCGCGGTTAATCTCATGGGTCAGATAATGGAAAAACCCCGAAAAACCGCAGTTTTTCGGGGTTTTTGAGCATCTTTGAACCAGTTTGAACAGCAGATTATCTCTTGCATAGTTTCAAACCCTTATTTTCCGGCATTTTCAAGGCATTTGTTACTTACCTGTCACTTACCCAAACATTCCCTAACAATTCCGCATTGTCTTTCTTATTTCCTTTCACTCATAAATTTTCCGCATAGTGTCTCTAAAGCTTTATACTCTAATGCAGCTTTTACATAACCTGCCGATAAATCGTTTTCTGTTTTTTGCTTATATAATAATTTCGCATTAGCATGAATTTTATCTTGGTTTTTACGAATAAATATAATTTCATTCTGCACCAAATCTTTATATGTATCGTCTGGCTCGTTTTCGATATCATAAAGCTGCAGTTCTGATGGTGGGACTGGTATCATATGACTGATTCGCAGATTTCCCTTTAATTCCTTTTGTCCCCTTGAATTTTTTACCACAATACATATAATCGGGATAATACTCTTTTTAATAACCTTTTTCTCACCGGCAATTTGGTAATCCGATTCTTTTGGTAAAGACATCGGTATGTAATAATGGTAGTTTTCCAAACGTAATACTATACCAACATACTTCCGGGTATGAACCCTCGTTGTTTCTTTGTTTGAATATACATTCGGAAATATAGCCCACAAATAATCTATATATTCGTCTGATACATTATAGAGTTTAAATTCTTCCATTCCATCCCTTTCTAAAAAAATGAGGGAGCATTACTGCTCCCTACGAGTTTAAAATCTTCCACTATCTGGCAGGAACTCTCCAAAGAAAATTTCCTATCTGTTTTTATTATATGCAATTATATCATAAAAATCAACATAAATATTACAAAACCCTTGAAAAGAACAATTTTTCAAGGGTTTCACATTGCATATGAATAATTCCTTATCTTTTGTATAATTTCGAATGCCCAAATTGCGGCATTTTCAGACAATTTGTTAGTTACATGTCACTTACCCGTACTATTTTGTAATATCTCACACCTTTTCATTATATAAATTACCGCTCTTTATTTTACATTTTCTATAAATTTTTCATACCAAAGCGATACCTCATGTGAAACTCTTACCAACTTTCCATTTTTATAAATTGCAAATCTGCGAAACTCTATGGTATTATCATAAAATGCCGTCAAATCACATTCCGGCAGAACAATTTTCAAATTATCAAATGTCTCAATATATCTTCTTTCTATATCCTGCTCTGCAATACCATGACCACCTTTCTTAATACGTCCGGCTACTCTTTCTTTTGCAATCTCTGCACTCTCAACCCCGATATAATGTAGTTCAATAAAATATCCTCTATTCTTTGCTTTTGTTATATTATTTAATATTGACTTTCCGCACAATGTAGTTTCCTGATTAAAAGTAATGCCTTCATCAAAATACTTAGCAATTTTCTTTACTGCAATTTTTCCGGCAGTCATAACGTCAGCCATATCTCTCCAATCGCCAAACTCTCTCAATATTTCATCTGCATTCACTCTTGGCATACTCTGCAGGCTTTGTAATGATTGGTACAATGTCGATTTACCCGCCCCATTAACACCTGCTATTAAAATATATTTTTTCACTAAAAGAGATTCCTTTCTATTACCTGTCGCTGTTTCTTTTGCAGAAGAAAATTGCCCACCATTTCATAAAAGCTCCTTTGCTCTTCTGTCTCCGCTTCCAATACAAGCTGTAAAGTATCTTCCGGTTGAAGCGTTTTTATATCTTCATAGATTTTTTCATATTTTTTCACATCACACATAACAGCACCTCCATTAAGAAATCTATATAAGTTTAAAATATATTATAACCCAAATATCCTGAAATGTTAATAGATCAAAAAACTCCGCAGGGAAACCTGGGGAGTATATATTTTTGAAATCCCGTATACCATTTGTACGGCATTTTCAAGCGCTTTGTTAGTTACCTGTTACTTATCCATAAAATTTTATAGTGTCCCGTACCGCCCTATTAAATATCCCCTCATTCTAATTTAACTTCACAGATATTTCTTTCCCAAGTGATTCCGCTATTTTGGCAAGGAAATCCAAACTGGGATTATAATTTCCGCTTTCCAACCTGGAAATATTACTTTTCTGTGTACCTACTCTTTTAGCAAGTTCTGCCTGTGTTATGTTTTGTTCTTTCCTTGCTCTTATAATCTGTTCAATTGCTTCATATCTGGGCTTTAATTTCTCATATTCTATTTTAAATTCTTCATCCTTGAGCATATCGGTTTTCATTTCTTCAAAAGATATCCCTGCTTTACTCATAATTCAGACCTCCTTTTATAATCCTTCATATACTTTCTTGCTTTCTTTATTTCGCCTTGAGGTGTCTTCATGGTCTTTTTAATAAACCCATGTAACAGTACAAACTTATTGTCATAATATGTAAAATAAAATATTCTTGCTATATCGCTTGAAAACTTTATACGCAATTCATACAAGTCTTTATTATCTTTTCCTTTTATAGGTTTTACATACGGCTTTCTCAGTTCAGTACCTAACTGTTTTAACAACTCAATATCACTAAAAGCTTTGGCTCTTAGTTTCGGATTAAGTGAATATAAAAAATCCTGTACTGGGATTTTGCCATTTTCTTTCATATAAAAATCTCATTCAATAATTTTAGTCACCTCCTTTGCCTATCGCCATGTTATCATATACGATAACTTTTGTCAAACACATTATAACACTTCAGCCATAATAAAAACCCACAAACAAAATCTGTCTGTGGGTTTTCTGTCTCTTTTCTGTTCGTAAATAACTGCTTATCTCTTGCTAAACTGCGGAGCACGGCGTGCTGCCTTGAGACCATATTTTTTACGCTCTTTCATACGTGGATCACGTGTCAGGAAACCTGCTTTCTTAAGAACCGGTCTATAATCCGGATCTGCCTCAAGAAGCGCTCTTGCAATACCGTGACGGATTGCTCCTGCCTGTCCTGTGTATCCGCCGCCCTTTACATTCACGATGACGTCGAACTTTCCATCCGTCTCTGTTGCAACCAACGGCTGACGTACGACAACCTTCAGTGTCTCAAGCCCAAGATATTCGTCAATATCTCTCTTATTTATCGTAACCTTACCTGTCCCTGGTACTAAATATACTCTTGCGATTGATTTTTTTCTTCTTCCTGTTCCATAGAATCTTGCATTAGCCACTGTAATATCCTCCTTTCAGACTTTCCCTACAATTTCAGTTCTACCGGTTTCTGAGCCTGCTGTTTATGCTCTGGTCCGGCATACACGTGAAGTTTCTTAATCATAGCTCTTCCTAAAGGTCCTTTTGGAAGCATACCCTTAACGGCAAGTTCAATTACCTTCTCCGGCTTCTTGTCCATCATCTCTGCCAGTGTAGTCTCTTTCATTCCGCCTACATAATCTGAATGATGATAATATATCTTCTGCTCCATCTTCTTGCCGGTTACCTTGATCTTCTCGGCATTTACAATGATTACATAATCACCGGTATCGACATGCGGTGTAAATTCCGGCTTATTCTTTCCTCTTAAGATCTTAGCCACTTCTGATGTCAAACGGCCTAATGTACATCCCGCCGCGTCAACTACATACCATTTTCTCTCAATCTTATCTGGATTCGCCATATAAGTTTTCATCGGTTTACCTCCTAAATGAGTCATTCACATATTCATGATAATTATATATGGAAAATCTGACACATACAGTTTCCCACATATGGCTGTATCGAAATCAGAAAGGCTCCGGGGCTTTGGTTCCTTCCTGTTTCTCTTTTTGTCATACTGTTAAATTATATTATACGCCGCCACGTGTGTCAACTATTTTCTTCTAGATTTTCATAGATTTTCATAGATTTTTTTATAATTTTATATATAATTTCCACTCTCTGCTTCATGAACAGATACTCTCACCATCCATATTCAGAACCATAACCTCCGACTCGCATCCATTGTGATACTGCGGACACTCTATACACTTTGCCACAAACGGCGCCTCTTCCCTCGGAACCACCCGGAATCCGAGTCTTTTATAGAATTCCAGAACCTTCGCGGTAAGCCAGAGCCTCTTTGCCCCACGCCGCACGGCCTCGTCCATTACCGCCCTGACAAGCCGCGTGCCGTATCCTTTCCCTCTAAACTCCTCCTCCACGGCTACGCACCTGAGTATATATTCTCTGCGATCGCAGCAAAGTCCGGATGCCCCGATACGTCTGCCGCTTGTCTCATCAAGCAGCTCAAAACAAGTCAGAAAACCTTCCGGCCGCGGATCCTTCGGACTAATCTCCACCCCTGATCTTACGAACAGATCCACCAACGCTTCATAATCCATAGTTCTTCTTAACATGGAACTCCTTCCTCCCGATTACACAGACAATATATTTCTTTACCGATTTTGACTATAGCATATTCTTGATATTTTTGCTATAATATCATCGGATTTTATTTATGATCAGTACTCATGTATTGACACATAACAGCAAGACAGAAAGTGAGGTATTAATATCATGTGGGCTTATAACGGAGTATTTTATCAAATATATCCCATTGGATTCTGCGGAGCGCCCGTTCATAACGATGGAGAATGTGTCTCCCGGATTCGGAAATTACTGGACTGGTCGGAGTATCTTGGCAATCTTGGGATAGACTCTATCCTGCTGAATCCGATCTTTGAATCAGACAATCACGGCTATGATACCCGTGATTTCAGACAGATAGACTGTCGTCTCGGCACGAACGAGGATTTTGCAGAAGTCTGCCAAAGTCTTCACGAGCACGGTGTAAAGATCGTCCTGGACGGTGTCTTTAACCATGTAGGACGCGGATTCTGGGCTTTTAAGGATGTTCAGGAGAAGAAATGGGACTCCCCTTATAAAGACTGGTTCCATATTAACTTTAACGGTAACAGCGGATACAACGACGGATTTTGGTACGAAGGCTGGGAAGGTCATTTTGAACTGGTGAAGCTGAATCTTCAGAACCCTGCCGTTGTTGATTATCTCCTGGAATGTGTCAAGTTTTGGGTAGACACCTTCGACATCGACGGACTGCGTCTGGACGTTGCCTATTGTCTGGACCGTAATTTCATGAAGCGACTGCGTTCCTATGTCCAGGAGCTTAAAGATGACTTCGTACTGATCGGAGAGGTACTCTTCGGAGACTATAACCTGATTGTAAATGACGAGATGCTGCATAGCTGCACGAACTACGAATGCTATAAGGGTATCTATTCCAGCTTCAATTCGATGAACCTGTTTGAGATCGCCCACTCGCTGCACCGCCAGTTCGGAGCCGACCAGTGGTGTATCTACCGGGGCAAACACCTGATGACCTTTGTTGACAACCACGACGTCACAAGGCTCGCCAGCATCCTGACGAATAAGAAACATATCCCGCTGGCATACGGGCTTCTCCTTGGAATGCCGGGTATCCCATGTCTATACTACGGAAGCGAATGGGGTGAGACCGGCGAGAAAGCGCCCGACAATGATTACGCGTTAAGGCCGTGCTTCGAGGAACCGAAACCGAATGAACTTACTGAATATATCCAGAATCTCATCAAGGTACGGCAGAACAGCGACGCCATCTGCAACGGTTCTTACCGGAATGTTGTAATCCAGAACCATCAACTGATCTTCGAACGGTGCACTGATGAAGAGCATGTGTTTGTTGCAATCAATGCTTCAGATTCACCATATACGGCACATCATCAGGATCTGAACGGCAGCGCCGTAGATCTGCTGACAGATGATGAGGTGGATATGAGCGGTCAGTTAGAACTGCCGGCATATAGCGTGCAGTATCTGAAGCTTACGTAATCTTTCCACACAGACGAAAAAATATGAGGTTGTTGTAAAATTCCGGTTCCTTCTTACAACAACCTCTTCCTCTATTTTATAACAACTTTCCTGAAATTCTTCTTTCCTTTCTTTAATACGATTCCTTCACCAGAAAGATTTTCCGCAGTATATGCCGCATAGATATCTGTCACCTTTTCCCCATCGACAGCCACACCGCCCTGAGTTACCGCGCGCCGCGCGTCGGATTTGCTGGAAACCAGACCTGACCTTACCAGCATCGTAAGAATGTCTATCTTACCTTCTGTCATATCTTCTGATGTCAGCTCCGCCATCGGCATATCTGCCGCCGCTCCCTGGCTGAACAGCTCCTTTGCCGCATCCATTGCTTTCTTCGCTTCTTCTTCGCCATGAACCATCTTCGTAAGCTCGAATGCCAGAATCTCCTTTGCCTGATTAAGCTGCGCGCCCTCCCAGGCATCCATCTTATCAATCTCTTCCAGCGGAAGGAACGTCAGCATCCGGATACACCGCAGAACATCCGCATCCGCTACATTTCTCCAGTACTGGTAGAATTCGAAAGGAGTCGTCTTCTCGGGATCAAGCCATACGGCGCCTTTCTGTGTCTTACCCATCTTCTTTCCTTCTGAATTCAGAAGCAATGTGATCGTCATGGCGCTTGCATTCTTTCCAAGCTTGCGGCGGATCAGTTCCGTTCCTCCTAACATATTGCTCCACTGGTCATCCCCGCCAAACTGCAGATTACATCCGTATTTCTGGAACAATGCATAGAAATCATAACTCTGCATGATCATGTAATTAAATTCCAGGAAACTCAAGCCCCTTTCCATCCTCTGCTTGTAACATTCTGCCGTCAGCATGCGGTTCACACTAAAATGCGCCCCCACTTCACGCAACACCTCGATATAATTCAGATCCTTCAGCCAATCTGCATTATTAACCATCAGCGCTTTCCCTTCCGAGAAATCAATGAAACGGCTCATCTGCTTCTTGAAACAGTCACAATTGTGCTGAATCGTCTCTTCTGTCATCATCTGGCGCATATCGGTTCTTCCTGAAGGATCACCGATCATCGCCGTACCTCCGCCAATCAGCGCGATCGGCCTGTTTCCGGCTTCCTGCAGACGTTTCATCAGACATAACGCCATAAAATGTCCTACATGAAGACTGTCTGCGGTCGGATCGAAACCGATATAAAAAGTCGCCTTTCCGTTGTTAATCAGCTCTCTGATCTCTTCTTCATCCGTTACCTGAGCGATCAATCCTCTCGCCCTAAGTTCTTCATAAATTCCCATAGTGTTCCTCTTCCTCCTGTTCTTGCTTTCTTCTCTCTGCTTCTCCTTCATATACATATATGGCGGAGAGCAGTCATCCATATGCGGCATACTTCTTCTGCACGGGGCTGCGCATAAAAAAACCGCCCCTATCATTAAAATAAGGACGGATATAATCTCCGTGGTACCACCTTGATTCGTCAGGCATTCACATGCCGGACCTCTGCAAGTTGCGTGTTCACAACTCATGCACAGTAACGTGTGCCCTCCGTCACAGCCTACTCATGATACACCCGCCGTCTCATATCCTATAGCCATGTATACCCTTTTCGGTGTGCAGCTCCGAGATGTATTCATAATCCATTCCTTCATGCGCCTCTCACCAACCGGCCGCTCTCTGTACGGGTGTATAGAATTATTACTTCTTCTCTTCCAAGCCTTTTGTCTGTCTGATTATAAGCATCTATGACTCTCGTCTGTCTGCCTGAATAGAATCCTACCGTATTTCTCACTTTTTGTCAAGCTGATTATTCTATATCTATCTTATATCTATCTATCTTATATCCATCTATCTTATATCTATCTTATATCTATCTTATATCCATGTCTTATATATCTATCTTATACAACACAGTCTCTTGTCGGTTCACTCCTATCTTATAATAACCGCGCAGATACCGGTCTGTCTCTCTATCCCCTGTATCCACCAGCATAGGGGCGCTTCTGAGGCTCAGGAGCTTTTCCTTTGTGACAGCCAGTATCAGATTCTCCTTTGTTACCCTTCTAATGATCCTGGGACTGATCTGCTGGTTTCCTCTTCCGAAGAGAAATCCATTGCCTCCTAAGCAGGTTACTATAATCTTCGCCGGTACTCCTTCCTCTAACAGCCTGAAGATCTCTTTCTCATTCCCATCCTTTAAGACAATCTTTCTCCCTCTTGCCACATCGACTCCCCGGAGCGTCCCCTCTCCTTCCAATCTCTCCTTCAGGCAATAGGTTGTTCCCCCCGGACAGATGATATACAAAAAATCCTCTTCCATGGCAGAAATGATATAATCGGCAAGCTCTTCCCTGCCCGATACGTCTCCTCTGCATACTTCCTTCACTTTCTGTATCCTGATACCGTCGCTTAAGCTCTGCAGGAATCCATATAAGACCGGACTCACAGACGGATCTTCCAAATCTTTCTCGTCGATATCCATGACTTCCCGGTAATCAAAATTCATCTGTCTCCCACGGATAAAATCTCTGAGCAAAGTCCCCGCCTGATAAGGACTCACGGCATAGCATGCAGAGTACATCTTTACCCCTGCCGGAACAGCCAGGACCGGCACATGGTCTTCCACCGCTTCACAAATATCCCTCGCCGTGCCGTCCCCGCCGCAGAAGACCAGCAGATCTATCCCCTGATCCTTTAAAATCTTCGCGCAACGCAGTGTGTCTTCCCTCGTAGTAACTTCTCTTTCCCCCGGCGCTTTTCCGCTGATAATCTCTATATCCGCAGGGCTTCCTGTTCTAATCTTCTCATACGGTATATTCGCCGCCGCAAGGACATCTCCGCCCATCTCTCCCTCCGGAGCAATCACACGCAGACCCTCTTCTTCCCTGATCTGTCTGATACATTCATACGCACGTGTTCCCGCCGTCTTTTTATAGCCAAGCCGAGCCGCAATCCTGAGCCCTCCGGCACAGTCGCTTCCCTTCATTCCCGCCTGCCCTCCGAGCCCGGCAACCGGATTAATGAGAAATCCTATTTTCTTCATACCGGTCTATATACCTTCGGGATGGATCATAATCTTAATCGCCTGCCCGGAACAGAACATCTCGAATGCCTTCTCCATGTCCGCAAGCGCATAGTGATGCGTAATCATCGGAGTTACCTCCACACGTCCGTCTTCAATCAACTGCAGACATTCTTTGAACTCCTCACGGGTATAGCAGATGGTGCCGTGTATGTCGATCTCGCTGCGGACAACCTTTCCCAGATCAGTTGGCGCAAGCTGATGGAACAGGCCCGTGATATAATAATGTCCCGTTTTCTTCAGGGAATTCATGGCTATATCCACCAGCGGCACGGCTCCCGCACAATCATGAACAAAATCCAGCATCTCGCCGTCCGTGATCTCCCGCACCCGCTCCACAGGATCTTCTGCAGAATTATTGATCGTATAATCTGCTCCCAGCTTTTTCGCCATCTCAAGGCGGTCCCTGTCGCAGTCCGCCCCAAGAACGATAATCTTGCGTGCGCCGCGCAGCTTCAAAAGCTGTATGGCATATAATCCGATGGGACCGGGTCCCAGAACCATGACCGTGTCTTTCGACGTGATGGGCATCTTCTTAACCGTACGGTATGCCGAAGCCACCGGGTCAACCGCCGCTCCAAAGTCATAGCTTGTGGTATCTTTTAGCTTTACAAGGACCTTCGCCGGGACGCGGACATATTCTGCAAAAGCGCCGTCCACATGAATTCCGGTTTCGGTCAGATGATCGCAAAGCGGCTCGTTTCCTTCAATACAGAACTTACAGTTTCCGCAGCCGATCACGATACATGCGCTGACACGGTCTCCCACTTTCCAGCCTTCCGCCTTCCTTCCGACTTCCACGATATCACCCGCGAATTCATGGCCGGGAATCAACGGAAACGGAACCTCCCTGGTTCCTGCAAGGATCGGTCCGTCAGAACCGCAGAACCCCACCGACTTCACCTTCACTATCACATCTTCTTCCCCGCACACCGGCATAGGAACGTCTTTGATGGCAAAACCCGGACCCATATGCTCTTTTACTACTGCTAACATCTCTTTTATTCTCCTTGTCGAATTTTTATTCCACTAGTGTACTGACCGCATTATATCTGACGAAACTCCGCAGGATATTCGTTCATCTGCAAGGCGGATATTCGACGGCGTAGCGGTGGCTACGGCTAGAAAATCCAATGCGGCAGGCACCTGCCTTTTGCGCCAAACTATCCAAAGCTTAATTAGTCTGTATCATCTAATTTCTTATAAGCACGCCACGTAGTTGCGAACTTATCCCACTCTGTCAGGCAGGATTCATCAATCTGCGCTGCCAGAGCCGCTTTGTGAGGGGCGCTTTTTACCAGCTCCGGATTCGTATATGCTTCTTTTGCAATGGAACGGAACGCCTCGACAAACTCGTCGATATCGTCCTTTGAATAAGTTTCCACCGGCTCCGGCGTGAATGGCTCCGGAATCACTCTTGGATGATGACTGGCAAAATAATCCTGGAAGCCATAATCCACGATCCGACGACAGATATCGTCAGTCGTAACTCCCGTATCCTTTGTCAGCTTCTCCCAGCTCAGCCTTGCCTGCTCCATGCGGAACTTTCCCTCTGCCAACGGCATACTAAGCCCCGGAATCGTCAGGAGCTTCTTCAGCATATAATTATTATTCAGTATGGACAGCTCTCCCACCTGCTTCATACCATCCGGTCCAAGAGATCGGATGTAGGCATAGGCGCGTACTAAAACCGCCGGTACACCATAGAATTTCCTCAGTTTTCCGATGCTGTCCGGATGATTATAATCCAGATAATATTTTTCCCCGTCAAATTCAACCGTCGGAACCGCCGCGAACTTCTTTAATTTCTCAGAGACGCACTGGGCGCCTGCCGCAGGTCCCTGACAGCCGTGAGGGGATGAAAATGACTTATGCAGGTTATAATGGCACATATCGAACCCGGCGTCCCTTGCCCTGGTAATCCCGAATACACCGTTCAGATTAGCCTGATCATAGACACACAGGCCGCCTGCCTCATGCACCGTATCCACAAACTGACGGATACGGTCATTATAGATCCCGGTATCCTCCGGATTGGTGATCATCAGCGCCGCCGTATGCTCCGACACCGACGCTTTCAAAGCCTCCAGATCGGGAAGCCCGTCTTTATCCGGATACAGTGTGATCAGCTTATATCCCAATGTAGCCGCTGTGCCGGGATTGGCCGGATGCGAAAGGATCGTCGTTATAATCTCGTCTCTCTGCTCCCCCTCGCCGTTCGCCTCATGATAAGCCCGGATCGTCTGCACATTGGCAAAAATCGCCTGGGAACCTCCGGAAGGCTGAAGACTTACACAATCCATCCCCGACAGGGCTTTCAGATACTCCTGATCCCGGTACATAATCTCAAGGATCCCCTGAACCGTACTCTCATCCTGATAAGGATGAAGCTCCGTAAGCTCCGGCGAACGTACAAACTGCTCGTTAATCTTAGGGCTGTACTTCATAGTACAGGTTCCAAGCCCGATATCTATATTGATATCCGTCCCGACCGTCTCCTGGGAAAGCCGCATATAATGCCGCAGCACCTGCATCTGAGACATCTCCGGAAGAGCCGGCTTCTTCTTCCTTCGAAGCCCCTCCGGCACCAGATCTTCCCCGCTTCCGACGCATTCTCTGACCTTATCCGAAGCAAGCGGGATCATAACGCCCCGCTCTCCCGGATTCCCCAACTCCATAATGATGGGTTCGTCCCAGCGCGCTTCATGGAAATCCCGGTCAATTCTTATATTTCCCATATTAACGCTTCCCTCCTGTCACCTCTTCCAATGCGTTCTTAAGACTTTCTATCTCCTCTTCCAACGTCAGTTCCGAGATACAGTACAGCGCGCTCTGTCCATACTGCGGGAAGTCTTCGCTCAAGTCCTTTCCTCCGAAGATCTTATACTTAAGAAGCTCCTGGTTAATCTCCTTTACCGCCTTACCCGTCCGGTCGAAATTGACCACAAACTCCTGAAAATTCGCCCCGCCGAACAGATTCACCGTGATCTGTCCCGCCTCGGACAGCCTTCGGATCGCATAATTCGTTTTCTGCAGGATCGTCTCGCCCAGTTCGTACATCCCCTGGGGACCCATGCTCGCAAGATAGATGCCTGCGGTAATTCCCCACAGCCCCGTCTCTGTCCCAAAATACTCGTTTGCATTCTCCCGGCTTCCATGGGAGCATCGGTAATTCATCGCGCGCCCCCATCCATAACGTCCTTCCTTCCCGGTCTTCGCAATCCCGTACATATAAGTAGGGAATTGCTCCGCAAGCTCAAACTCCTGCTTACACGCAATGAATCCGGCCTGTCCGCCGCCGAACTGCATATGCATGCCAAGAGGCTGTATGTCCCCGCATACCAGATCCGCTCCCAGATTCATCGGACTCTCCACGATGCCAAGCGACGCCGTCTCTGGCTGCGCGATACACAAAGCGCCATAACTATGGGCAAGCCTTGCGATCTCCTCTGCCTGCGTCTCAAAGAAGCCCAGATAAGACGGATTCTCATAGAATACGGCCGCCGCGCTCCCGTCTCTTAATTTCTCTTCCAGATCTCCTAAGTCCATAAGCCCCGTCTTCACATCGGAGGCCACAGTCACGATCTCCCCTGCATTCCTGCAGTAGGCATAAGCCTGCGACTTTATCTCCGGATTCATGGTCGACGGGACTAAAACTGCCCGCCTTGCATTTCCCCTTGCTGCCTGCACCCTGAGTACAATACGGAAAGCAGAAGACACCGCCTGTCCCGCGTCATAAGTCGTATAGCTTACGATATCAGCATCCAGCAATTCCCCCATCATGCTGGTGTATTCGAAGATTGCCTGCATCTTCCCGTGATCAGAGTATGTATCCCCGCAATAAGCCGTCAGAAATTCTCCCCGCATATTCAGCTCGTCGCAGATAGCCGGAACCTGATGACGGTAACAGCCTGCCCCAAGAAAACTTACATAATCTTCCGTCGTAATGTTTTTCTTCAGAATTCCCATGACATGCCGTTTCAATTCATATTCATTGACAATCGGCTCCGGGAGATTCAGCCGTTCCTTGTACAGCAGATCGTCGGGAATCAGACTTTTATAGATCTCTTCGATACTCTCTACCCCAAGCTCATCTAACATCTGCTGCTTAACCGCGGGAACACTGTTCGGCATATAAGGATGGACAAATGCCTTGTCCTTTTCTATACTTCCCATCCGTTCTTCACCTTCTTCTTTCTCCTGTTGTCGATACCGTTATTCATCCTCTGTGATATGGACAATGCCTCTTTAGACATTGCTGATTCTCATCAGAAAAAGAACACCCTATCTTCTCAGGAAGTTCCATCTCTACACCCAATTTTTTCTTCACAAATTCCACAGCTTCCTTTGCAGCCGTAAAGGAATTCCGCTTACAGCATCTTGGTCCTCCAAGCTCTGCGATCGCCCCCAGCGCCCGTGAAGTCATCTGATTAGAAAGCTTCCAGGATTTACCGGTAAGGGGAGTCGCTTTTGTAATAATGCTCATAAAGATGCCGGTACTCACAGCCGCTCCGCAGCACCCCCACAGCCCGCATGCTCCTCCCGGATATTCGCTCCCCCTCGCTTTCATTTCCTCCAACGCATTTTCAAAAACCCGTTGCTCTTCCTGCGGTATCTGACCGCCGCGTTCCTTGAATCCCCCGCTGTTTTTGTACGCTGTGAGCAACGCCGCGCCCACCATGACATGGTGCTCCGGGCCATGCATGTAGATATAAGGATCCTCCATCAGTTTCTGCATGATAAGAATAGGGTCCTTCTCTTTACTTGCCAGGCATCCTTCTAAGACCACCTGTATTCCACGCCTGGCATGGCACTCGTCACATACATAATGACCGTCCTCACAGCTTGCATGACTCTCAAATACTCCATGACACATAGAGCACTCCATCTTCCGCGCTTTCTCAAAGTATATGACCGGCTTGCCGCACACCAGACAAGCGCCCGCATTTCTCGCCATTTCTGTATCCTCCGCTCCTCTCAAGCTATCGTATCCTGATACCATCCTTTACCACTGCCTTCAGATTCAATTCCTCATCCAACAGCACAATGTCCGCTCTCTTTCCCGCCGTGACGGAGCCATACTCGCCAGAGATCCCCAGGCATCTCGCAGGATTCATCGTCGCACAGGCAACCGCCGTCTCGAGCGGAATACCCATCTGTACAACCAGCCTCTTCATACACTCCATAAGGTTCGTCGCCGACCCTGCCAGAGCGCCGTTAGACACAAGAGTCGCTTTCCCTCCGGCAACATTGACGTCCAGACCTCCAAGGGTATACTGTCCGTCCGGCATTCCTGTGGCACGCATGCTGTCGCTGATCAGAATAATCCGGTCGGCGCCCAGCATCTTGAAAGCAGCCCGCACTACAGACGGGTGGATGTGGATTCCGTCACAGATCATCTCTGCGTTTACATGGGCGCTGTCTGACACTGCGCCTACAACTCCCGGGTTCCTGTGGGTGAATGCAGGCATCGCATTATACAGATGTACCGCATGGTCCGCCCCCGCTGCAAAAGCCGCCATCGCCGTATCATAGTCCGCATTGGTATGAGCCAGGGAGATATGAACCTTATCCTTCATCTTACGGATGAATTCCTCTGCATTCTCGTTACGCTCCGGCGCAATCCCCACGAACCTGACCAGCCCTTCGGAAGCATCCAGAAAACGCTGACAGATCTCTGTATCGCAGGAAATGATATTCCGTTCATCCTGTGCACCTTTTTTCGCCTCGCTGATAAACGGCCCTTCCATATTCACTCCCACCAGATCTGCCGCCGGCCCGCAGCCGGAAGCTTCTGTTTCTTTCTGAACTTCCCTCTTATACTCCGCCGCAACCGCCAGGATTCTCTCCAGCTCTTCAACCGGAAGCGTCATAGTCGCAGGCGAGATCGCAGCCACACCGATAGAGGCTTCATACTCGGCAATCTTTGCGATCGCTTCTTTCGTCCCGTCGCAGAAGTCATAACCGCAGCATCCGTGGAAATGCAGATCAATCAGACCCGGAATCGCATAACAGCCTTCCCCGTCGAGTACCTTCTCTTCACTTCCGTTCCCTTTGGACTGAGTACTCTCACCATATTCCACTTCTTTGATCCGACCGTCCTGAATCGCGATCTCACCTTTCCGAAATTCCTTCTCTTCCGTGTAAACCTTTACATTACGGATAATCATATAACCATCACCATACCTTTCCCGGAACCGTCTGTATCCCGCATCAGACTGTTATTCCGCTTAAAACCATTTATTTTCTGACATCCCCTTAGTCATTCTGTAATCGGTACTTTTACTGCGCGCTGCTAATCGAAATATCTCGCTTTCCTCCTGTTGAAGAAGATCAGGGCTACGGACAACAACACCAACACTCCCGCCAGAAGCTGTGATACCGGGAATCCGATTCCCGGAAGCAGCAGTTGATCCGTCCTGAGCCTTTCGATCCAGAACCTGCCGAACCCATAACCTGCCAGATACAATAGAAATACTTCTCCGTCAAACTTCTTATGCCTCCGATACAGAAGCATCAAGATGAAGATCAGCAGGCACCACAGAGACTCATAGAGAAAAGTCGGATGAACCTGAATATACGACACTCCTTCCACCGTCTCCATATGCTCCCGCATAAGCCCCGTAATATCCGAACCCCGGACCGCATCCACCGGAAGCCTCATCGCCAGAAGCCAATCCGTATATTCCCCGAACGCCTCGCGGTTAAAAAAATTCCCCCAGCGTCCGATCATCTGCCCCGCCACCAGGCCAAGCCCCGCCGTATCCATGAGAAGCGGCGCCGACAGATGTTTTATTTTCGCAAATACCGTTACTGTGATCACCGCCGCGATGACACCGCCATAGATCGCCAATCCTCCCTGCCTGATGTTGAAGATACTCAACAGATTATCCTTATACATATCCCAGGAAAACACCACATAATAAATCCTTGCCCCAATAATTGAAAATATCACGGCATAGATCGCAAGATCATAGTAATCATCCGGTTTCTGGCCGGTCCGTTTAGCCTCCCACGCTGCGATAAAGATTCCAGCCAGGATCCCTGCCCCTATAATCATCCCATAATACGCGATATCGAATCCGAATATCGTAATGTGATTACCTACTGATTCCAGATGGATCCCAATATTGGGAAATTCTATAGATGTGTGCATGACTTAAGTCTTCCTTCCCTATACATTAAACCGGAACAGCATAATATCTCCGTCCTTCACGACGTAATCCTTACCCTCCAGCCTGACCAGACCTTTCTCCTTCGCGGCGCTGTGGCTTCCGCAATCCATCAGGTCATCATAAGAAACCACTTCCGCACGGATAAATCCGCGTTCAAAATCCGAATGAATCTTTCCCGCTGCCTGCGGCGCTTTCGTTCCGTCGGTAATGGTCCATGCACGAACTTCCGGCTCTCCCGCCGTCAGGTAGCTGATCAGTCCCAGCAATCTATAACTTGCTTTGATCAGCTTCTCAAGACCAGATTCTGACAGCCCCAGATCCTCTAAGAACATCTTCTTCTCATCATCCTCAAGCTCGGCAATTTCCTGCTCGATCTGTGCGCAGACCACAAATACCTCGCTCTGCTCTTCCTTCGCATATTCCCGCACTGCCTGTACGCCCGGATTAGACACACCGTCGTCTGCCAGGTCGTCCTCAGCCACATTCGCCGCATAGATCACCGGCTTGTACGTCAGAAGATTATACCCAAAAAGCCACTCCAGCTCTTCTTCATCCTCTGTTCCGGAGAAGGTCTTTGCCAGTTTTCCCTCTTCCAGATGTTCCTTAATCTTCTGCAGCAGCGCCAGCTCCTTCGCCGCCGCCTTATCATTCCTCGCCACTTTCGCAGTCTTAGCGATTCTTCTTTCCAATATCTCAAGGTCTGAGAATATCAATTCCAGATTAATCGTCTCGATATCCCTAAGCGGGTCAATGCTTCCATCCACATGGACGATATTACTGTCCTCAAAGCAGCGAACCACATGGACGATCGCGTCCACTTCACGGATATTCGCAAGAAATTGATTGCCAAGACCTTCCCCCTTGGACGCGCCTTTCACCAGTCCGGCAATATCTACGAATTCAATCGCTGCCGGTATGATCTTCTTCGTATGGTACATCTCTCCAAGCACATCCAGCCGCTCGTCCGGCACCGTCACAACCCCTACATTCGGATCGATCGTACAGAACGGATAATTTGCCGACTCCGCTCCCGCCTTTGTCAGAGAATTGAATAACGTACTCTTCCCCACGTTGGGAAGCCCCACTATGCCTAATTTCATGTCTCCTGTCACCCTTCCTTTCTTTGTACTACTCCCATTCCTTATCCCTTGTCTCCATCAGTATTACCTCTCCGGAAGGAAAACGAATCACCGCTTCCATTGCATCCCCGGCAATCTCATTGCTGACACAGAGACTGTTATCCGAAGTCAGCGTATGGTTTTTCAAGGGATACTTTGCGCCGCTTATATTGAATCCGAAGATCTCATTTCCTATCGGGAATACAGAAAAATACTGCCCGTACGCTTCACTCTTCTTCAAGCGGGTCTCCCCTCCCCCGATAATCCGTACAAGATTCTGCCGGTCTATAATCTTCGCGTCTATCCCTGCTTTAAAAGGTATCATAAGACTCTGGATATTCGCCCACAGATGATCAAGCCTTCCTCCCGTAGCGCCGAGAATAAGCAATTCCTTACTTCCAAGCGTCATGGCATGCCTGATTGCAAGCTCCGTATCCGAAGCATCCTTAACCGGATTATGCGCCCTCACAGGAACATTCTTCTGCACCCGGTAATAATCCACAATCTCCGGGCTCACACTGTCGAAGTCCCCCACGATATAATCCGGTACGATCTTGTGAAAATACAGGAATTTCAATCCCCTGTCAACGGCGATCACACATCCTGTATCCTGTCTCTTAAGTATCTCCAGCGTCAGTTTCTCATCTAATTCCCCTCCGCTGACAATTACGGCTTTCTTACTCATATGTTCTCAATATCTCCATAAAATTCTTCGTATTTTCACCGGGATCTCCGTTAAATACGGCGGAACCTGCCACGATAACATTTGCGCCCGCATCCAGCACCTCCCGCACGTTAGACAGATAGATTCCTCCGTCCACCTGGATATCCACCGTCAGTCCCTCTTCCTGTATCATCTCTCTGATCTTCCGGATCTTATCTAATGATTCCGGTATGAACTTCTGTCCTCCGAATCCCGGATGCACACACATCACCAGGATCATGTCCACATCCTTCAGATACGGTCTGACCGCGTCCGCCTCAGTCTCCGGACAGATCGACAATCCGGCTTTCAATCCGCTCTCTCTGATCTTCCCAAGGGCAGCGTATACATCCTCGCACGCCTCCAGGTGAACCGTTATCATATCCGCCCCTGCTTTCTGAAATGCCTCGATATAGCGGATCGGATCCTGTACCATGAGATGCGCGTCCATCACCTGGTCTGTCACATCATGGATGGATGCAAGCACCGGCATCCCGAAAGATATACTGGGCACAAACATACCGTCCATCACATCGAAATGCAGATATTGAGCCCCGTTCTCCTCTGTCTTCTTCATTTCTTGTCCAAGATTCCTGAAATCTGCCGCCAGGATAGACGGCGCTAATATATATTCCATCTTTAATACCTCCTCTTATTCTTAAGTTCTTCATACATCTCCACATAATTCCGATACCGTACCGGATGTATCTTTCCTGCGTCTACCGCCGCCTTTACCGCACATCCGGGTTCATGTATGTGGTCGCATCCATGAAACCTGCATGTCCCTCCATACTCCATAAATTCCGGGAAATAATGCTTCAGATCTTCTTTCTCGAAATCATTCACATACAAAGAACTGAATCCAGGAGTGTCCATAATATATGAATCCCTGTCAATCGGAAACAGTTCCGAATGCCGGGTCGTATGTCTCCCGCGCTCAATCTTACGGCTGATCTCTCCCGTCTCCATCTGTGCTTCTGGCTGCAAAAGGTTAATGATCGACGATTTTCCGACGCCGGAAGGGCCGGCAATCGCCGTCGTCTTCCCCCTTAGCATCTCCCTTACCTGTTCAATATTCTCCTCTTCCTGCACACTTGTAAACACCAGGGGATACCCGCATCTGCCGTAGATCGCCCTGATTTCCTCGATTTGCGCATCGGAAGCAATATCCGTCTTATTAAAGCAAAGGATAACCGGAAGAAGCTTATCCTCCATCATAACCAGAAAACGATCAAGAAGATTATAATGAGGATTCGGTTTTACAACCGCAAACACAAGCAATACCTGATCGATATTCGCAACCGCCGGACGGATCAATTCATTGCTCCTTGAGAAAACCCGGGTAATATTGCCTGTCTTTTCTTCCTCCTCCAATATTTCTATCTCTACATTGTCTCCCACCAGGGGCCTGATCTTTTCTCTGCGGAACACCCCTTTGGCCTTACACTCATAAACACCGGATTCTGCCACATGTATGTAGTAGAATCCGGCAATCCCTTTTACAATCTTTCCCTGCATAAGCTATTCTAGTCCTCTTCGCTTCCGGTTCCCGTATCGGGTCTCGACGGATATCCGTAATCGGTTCCGTTTCCCGTTCCCTCTTCCGGTCCCTGGCTGACGATAAGCTCAATAAGCGTACCTTCCTCCACGCTGCTTCCTACGCCCGGCTCGCAACTAATGACATTACCGGCCGCAACCGTGTCACTATAAGCATAATAAATATCTCCGACACTAAGCCCTGCACTGTTTATCAATTGTCTTGCATTCTCCAATGATGTGTCTGTCACCGGCGGAACGTTCACTTTTTCGGCTGGCTCCGGTCCAAGACTGACACTGATTCCTACCGCCGTCCCTGCCGCCACTTTCTTTCCGCCGTCTATACTCTGGGAAACCACCTGACCTTCCGGAACATTGTCGTTATAATCATACGAAACCGTACCCACGCTGAGTCCTGCAGAAACAATCGCATTCTGCGCGTCGGCGTCCGCCTTGCCGATCACATTCGGAACAGTCTTCTTCTCCGCGCCCTTGCTGACCTTCATCACAATCTGCGTATCTTTTGTCGCTTCAGATCCTCCTGTTGGCGTCGTATTGATGACGTCGCCCTCCGCTACCGTATCGCTGTACTCAAATTCGGAAGATATCTTATTGAAGCCCGCCTGCTCTAACATGCTCTGAGCCTCGCTCTCGCTCCGGCCGCTAACATTAGGTATCGTCAGCTTATCCCCCACCAGCCCGGAACTTACGATTACCTGTATCGTCGTATTCTTCTTCACCTTTGTCCCGGCTTGTGTTTTCTGTTCAGACACCGTACCTTCCGCGTACTTATTAGACTCCTTGCGCTCAGTCACTTTGAATCCGAGTTCCATGTCATTCAGCGTCTTCTTAGCCACTTCCTCCGTCAATCCCACTACGCTTGGAACTTTGACTTTTTTCTCCTCGGTTTTTTCCTGCTTAAGAGACGGACCGAACTTAAATATCCCGGCCGTCTTTCCGATGGTAAATACAATGATAAACAGAATTATGATAATCACTACAGTCATCAAGACCTTCATGACTTTATTCATACGCGGATTTACCGAACCGCCTCTTCCTCTGCGCCGGGAATCATAGTCGTCGTAATCATCGTCATATCCGTCATAATCGTCATCATAATCATGGTCGTCGTCATAATCATGGTCGTCGTCATAATCATGATCGTCGTCATAATCATATCCGAAGCGGTCTGTACCATAATCATCCGAATATTTCGAATTGCTGTCATATCCCTCATCATCATATTCGTCAAATTCATCATCATCATCATAGGAATCCCCGATAATATCAAGCTCATCTCCTGTAATAATCACAGTATTCGCATTCCGAAGCGGCGGTATCACAACGAAGTCCCCGTCCGGATCCACGAGGGATCTCTTCATGTCATGGATCAGTTCATCCGTGTTCTTATATCTTCTCTCGCTGTTCTTCTGCGTACACTTCAAGATAATCTGCTCCATGCTGTACGGAACATCCGGCACCAGCTTAGAAGGAGGCGTAATCTCTTCCTGAAGATGCTTGATCGCAACCGACACCGTAGAGTCTCCGTCGAAAGGTACCTGCCCTGTCACCATCTCATACAATGTAATACCCAGAGAATAGATATCACTCCTCTGATCGCTGAATCCGCCTCTTGCCTGCTCCGGCGACGTATAATGGACAGACCCCATCGCATTTGAGCTGACCGTATTGGACGTCGTAGCCTTGGCAATACCGAAATCCGTCACCTTCACTTTCCCATCATTAGAGATAATGATATTCTGCGGCTTGATATCACGGTGAATGATATCCGCCGCATGTGCAATCCCGATTCCCGTACACATCTGAATCGCGATACTGATCACCTCTTTATGAGACAATCGGCCTTTTCTCTCTATATATTCCTTCAGCGTAATTCCTTCTACCAGCTCCATGACCATATAGTATAAGCCGCGGTCCTCACCCACGTCATACACATTGACGATATTCGGATGCATAAGTCCTGCAGCCGCCTGGGCTTCCGAACGGAATTTACGCACAAAATTCTCATCTTCTTTGTATTCTTTCTTCAAAACTTTGATCGCCACGTAACGGTTCAGCATTCGGTCTCTGCCCTTATAGACGTCAGCCATGCCTCCCGCGCCGACCTTACTCAGCACCTCATAACGTTTTCCGAGAATAATACCATCTTTTACACTCATACACTCACCTCATCTGCAAGTGGCTCTGCTATAACTACCCCTATGTTATCTCTCCCGCCATTACTATTCGCTTTCTCAATCAGCATCTGCACTGCTTCAACAACGTCCCTGGCTCCCCTGACGATGTTGAACATATCTTCGTCTTCTACCATATTACTCAGGCCATCCGTGCACATCAATATGACGTCTCCTCTTTTCAGCCGGTATTCATAGATATCGGCCTCTACGCCTTCCTTCACCCCTATTGCCCTGGTAATAATATTCTTATCCGGATGATTCTTGGCTTCTTCCGCTTTAATCCCGCCAAGCCTTACCATCTCCTCTACCAGAGAATGGTCCTTGGATATCTGACGGATCTTTTCATTAATCAGATAGAGCCGGCTGTCTCCTACATTAGCAAAATACAACGTATTACCGACAACCGTTGCAGCTACTAACGTCGTCCCCATCCCTTCTAACTTAATATCCGCAGACGCTGCTTCGATCAGTTTATCATTTGCAATGCTGACTACATTACGCAAAATCTCTTCCGGCTTATTAAGAGGTGTATGTTCTAACTCCTCCCTGAGAACACTCACTGTATATTTTGACGCAAAATCCCCCGCTTTATGCCCTCCCATCCCATCGGCTACCGCAAGCAGATTCGGAAAAGGACCAATCGGTTTGTCCGTCACATATACATAATCCTGGTTGACTTCACGCTTTCTCCCTACATCAGTCATTGCATATATTTTCATCTGGTTCTCCTTACATTCGCAGCCGCGTAACGTCTCCGCAACTGGCCGCAGGCCCCGTCAATATCCGAGCCCCGTTCCCTTCTTATAGTAACATTAATTCCATTTTTTTCAAGTTTATTTTCAAAATCCAACGCAATTTTACTGTTCGGTTTCCTATAATCCCGCTCTTTTACAGGATTCACCGGAATGAGGTTCACATGGCAGTTTCTGTCCTTAAGAATCGCCGTCAAGTCTCTTACATCATCGGGGCCGTCATTCACTCCTGCCACCAGGCTGTACTCGAAAGTGACTCTTCGTCCGGTCTTTCGGAAATACACATCGCACGCTTCCAGCACCTCTTCCAGACTATATCTGTCTGCCACCGGCATAAGCTGCCGCCTCTTCTCCTGCGTCGCCCCATGCAGGGACAATGCCAGAGTAATCTGAAGTCCCTCCGATGCAAGCCTGTGTATATTCGGTACGATCCCGCAGGTGGACGCCGTGATATTGCGTTGGCTGATATGAAGTCCATGCCCGTCGCTCAGCATACGGATGAACTTGACAAAATTATCATAATTGTCAAGAGGTTCACCGGTTCCCATAACAACCACATTCGATACGCGCTCTTTGCTCAGACGCTGTATCTGATAGATCTGCCTCAGCATCTCCGACGGTGTGAGATTCCGCTTCAACCCTCCTATCGTAGACGCACAGAACCGACAGCCCATGCGGCAGCCTGCCTGTGACGAGATACAGACCGAATTTCCGTAGGAATATCTCATCAATACACTTTCGATCATATTCCCGTCTCCCAGTTCAAACAAAAACTTCTCTGTCGGATCCATCTTCGAGACCTGATGCTCAATCACTTCAACCTTTGCGATCTCATACTCTTCACAAAGCCTCTCTCTTAACTTTTTAGACAGATTCGTCATATCCTGGAAACGGTCAGTCAGCTTCACATGCAGCCATTCATAGATCTGCCGGCTTCTGAAAGACGGTTCCCCAATCCTTTCTATCTCTTCTCTTAATTCTTCATAATCATAAGAACAGATATCTTTCTTACTCATGACGCACCTTAAGACCCTTCCTTTCGGAACATCGCAAGATAGAACCCGTCGCCGGCATCCCGTCCCGGCAGCGTCTGCTTCTCCCTGATCAGCCTGAAACCTTCGCAATGTTCCTGTATCCATCCGGCATTCTCTTCATTCTCTTCTCGATTGACCGTACACGTACTATAGAGCAGCTTCCCCCCGGGCTTCACATATCCGGACACAACCGCCAGGATATTCCTCTGCAGCGCCGCCAGCTCCTTCTGCGCCTCTCTTGTCATCTTATATCTCAGATCCGGCTTCTTTCCCAATACGCCAAGTCCGGAACAAGGCAGGTCGGCGATCACAATATCCGCCTTACCTATCATCCTCTCGTCCGGCTGCAGCGCGTCCCATCGAAGCGCTTCGATATTCGTCAGCCCGCTTCTTATGATGTTCTCGCGGATCAGGCCGACTTTATATTCCGTCAGATCTCTTGCTTCCACATGCCCGCTTCCACTCAGGCGCTCGGCTATATGAAGCGCCTTGCCGCCCGGCGCCGCGCAGACATCAACGACATAATCATCTTTTTGAACTTCAGCCCACTCGGCCACCTGCATCGAGCTGATATCCTGAACCTGGTAATACCCCTGCCTGAAGCTTATCAAACCTGACAAATGGTCATATCCTGACAGATGAAGCGCATAAGGCAGCGTCTCGTCTTCCTTTACACAGACATCTTCTGCCTCCAGCATCTGAATCAATTCTTTTTTTGATATTCTCTCAGGATTGAAGCGAACCGTCACCGGCTTCTCCTTTAAGAATTCCTCTGCCATCCGGCGCACCGACGCCTCGTCGTACTGTGCAAGCCATCGCTTTAAGATCCACTCCGGAAGGGAATACCGGACAGACAGATAATATACCGTATCTTCCTCGGAGGGATATCTGATATTCTCCAGATTCCTGCTGATATTGCGCAGCACTCCATTTACAAATCCTCTCAAATCTGTAAACCCCTTCTTTACCGCAAGTTTCACAGATTCGTTGCAGACGGCCGAATTCGGAACGCTGTCCATATATTTTAACTGATATACCCCGCTTTGCAATATCGTACGGATGACCGGCTTCATCTTACTGACCTTCACTTTGGAAAACTGATCCAGAATATAATCCAGTTCTATCATACGTTCCAGCGTGCCGTTCACTACTCTCGTGATAAACGCCCGTTCTTTCTTATCCAGATACTGATACTGGTCCAGCGCGTTCTTAAGGGCTATATGGCTGTATTCCCCGTCCCTCGTAATCTGAAGCAGGATCTCCAGAATCAGTTCCCGTGAATTCGTATATGCGGACATGTCAGTTCCTCCGGTTATTCGCGAGAATAAGAATCCTGAGCAACTGCAGAATCGCCGATACTGCTCCCGCCACATAAGTAAGGGCGGCCGCGAACAGAACCTTCTTCGTAGCGCGCACCTCATTCTCATAGAGCATCCCGCTGCCTCCGAGAATACGGACCGCCCGCCTTGAAGCATTGAACTCCACCGGAAGCGTCACAATCTGGAAAAGAACCGCCAGCGAGAAAGCAAGTATTCCCAGATTCAGGAATAACGATGAAGAGCCCGTACTGAAAAATAATCCTATAATAATCAAAGGCCATGCAATCACGCTTCCGAAATTCACGATGGGTACCAGACTTCCTCTGATATGAAGTGGTACATAGCCGGTGGCATGCTGAATCGCATGTCCGCATTCATGAGCCGCTACTCCCAGCGCGGCGACCGACGCATTCCCGTAAGTCGCATCCGACAGCCTTAATACTTTTGATCTCGGATCGTAGTGATCCGTCAGATTCCCTGATACATGCTCTACCCGGACATCATATATCCCCGCCTGCCTTAAGATCTGTTCCGCCGCTTCCCTGCCGGTAATCCCCGAATGATTCCTGACGCGGGAATATTTATGAAAAGTAGAATTCATCTTCACGGAAGCCAGCATACAGATTATGACTCCGGCCAATACCAAAACATACGTAGAATCCATATAAAACATAGGATACATAGATACACCTCCAAGTCCCCGCCCCAAACTGCAAATACAGACGGCATACCGCCGTCCGTCACGCCGCTTTGCAGGGATAATTACAATTCAAAGTAACATATACAGCTTATTATATATGAAAAACAGGTAAAATACCTGTTTTTCATACAAATTTAACAATTCTTAATGATTTAAAAATTAACAATCAGGCTATGACAGTACCGTGCCGGGAGCGATCTCGTATCCCCTCAGAAATGCATCTGCTTCCATCCGCTTCTTTCCCGGTATCTGAAGCGCCAGTACCTTCAGGACGCCATCCCCTGTCTCTACACAGAACCCGTCTTTTTCAACCGAGATAACCGTTCCCGGGACGCCTCCTGCCTCCGCAGCTCTCTTCTCTGCTCTCGCCTCCCATATCTTCATCACCTTGCCGTCCCAGTTCGTATAAGCGCTTGGCCAGGGATTCAGCCCCCGGACCAGACGTTCGATCGACTCGGCGTCCCGGCTCCAGTCTATATTCCCAAGCTTCTTATCCAGCATCCTGGCATAAGCCGTAGGACTCTCCCCTTGCGGTTTTGGAACGACCGTCTTCTCTTCCAGACCTTTCAGTGTACGGACGCACAGTTCTGCTCCCGCGGCAGCCAGTTTATCATGGAGGCTTCCTCCAGTCTCTTTCTCATCCAGTCTGATCTCTGTCTTAAGCAGCATGTCTCCGGTATCCAGACCCTCGTCCATCTGCATCGTCGTCACGCCGGACACTTCCTCGCCGTCTATCACCGCCCATTGAATAGGGGCTGCCCCCCGGTATTTCGGAAGCAATGACGCGTGGACATTCACACAGCCAAATGGCGTCATCTCAAGGATCTCTTTCGGCAGAATCTGTCCAAAAGCAATGACAACTATGATATCCGCATTATACTGCTTCAATTCTTCGACACACTCCGGTTCCCTGACCTTCTTTGGCTGGAATACCGGGATTCCATGCTTAAGGGCTGCTTCCTTCACCGGCGTATACTGCATCTTCCCGCCGCGTCCTTTCGGCTTATCAGGCTGAGTGACTGCAAGCGCCACCTCATGCCCCGCCTCGATCAAAGCCTCCAGCGTTCCCACCGAGAATTCCGGCGTCCCCATGAATATCACTTTCATCTATTCTTCCTCCTCATACTCCACATCATGAAGTTCGCCTTCTACCAGCTCGACATACATCCGCCCCTCCAGGTGGTCGACTTCATGGCAGATCGCCCTGGCAAGAAGTTCCTCTCCTTCTATCTCGATCTCATCCATATCTTCATCCTGCGCCCGTACTTTCACATAATACGGCCTGGTCACTGTGCCGGCTTTTCCCGGTACGCTTAAGCATCCCTCGTCTCCGGTCTGCTCCCCGGATTCCTCTACAATCTTCGGATTAATCAGTACGATGGGGCCGTCGCCGATATCGATCACTACAATCTGCTTAAGTATCCCTACCTGAGGCGCGGCGAGACCGACGCCTCCCTCCTCATACATCGTATCCAGCATATCATTGATCAATATCTTGTTCCGAATCGTCATCTTCGGTACTTCCTTACATCTTTTCGTCAGAACTTCATCTCCTAATTCACGAACCTTTCTTATCGCCATAATCTGCTCTCCTCCATCTCAAATATTATTCTCAAAATATATTCATTGGATTAAAATCAAATTGAATCCACAGCGTCCGGAATCCGCTGTTGATCTCGATATATTGTTCCATCCGGTTCTTCATCTCTACCAGCAGCCCGTAATCCGCACCCTTCAGATACAAGATACGCCTGTATACGTCATTTACCTTCGCCACATACGGACTCGCCGGTCCGATAACCTTAAGGATCTTATTCTTATCGATCCGAAGGATAAATTCCTTCAAATACTTTGCCGCAGTCTCAAGTATCCCTTCTTCCGGCCCGGTCATCAGGACGGCCAGAAGCTGCTCCACCGGCGGATATCCCATCAGCACGCGGTAATTCATCTCTGCCTCATAAAATCCGTCGTAATCCTGGGCTGCCGCCATCTCAATACTATAATGCTCCGGATTGTAGGTCTGTATCACGACCTCCCCCTTGCTCTTCCCCCGTCCGGCACGCCCCGCCGCCTGGGTTAAGAGTTGAAAAGTCCGCTCTCCGGCGCGGTAATCATTCGAAAATAAAGACATATCCGCCGCCAGGATCCCCACCAGCGTCACATTCGGAAAATCATGCCCTTTCACAATCATCTGTGTACCGATCAGAATATCCGCTTCTTCTCCCGCAAATGCTTCCAGTATCTTCTCATGCCCGTCTTTCGTCCTTGTGGTGTCCATATCCATACGAAGAACCCTTGCCCCCGGGAATTGCCGCATCACCAACTCCTCTATCTGCTGAGTCCCTGCCTTAAAGCCCCCGATATATTGCGACCCGCAGGACGGACAGTTCCTTACCTGGGGTTCCTCATGCCCGCAGTAATGGCATACCATCTTTCCTCCCCGGTGCGCGGACAGCGCCACGTCACAATGAGGACATTTTACTACATATCCGCAGGCTCTGCAAGAAACAAATCCCGCATACCCCCTGCGGTTTAAGAATAACATGATCTGTTCCCGCTTCTCAAGCCTGGATTCAATCAATAACTTCAGCCGGTCGCTTAAGATAGAACGATTTCCCGCTCTCATCTCCTTGCGCATATCTTCCACATATACATCCGGCAGCTCGCCGCTTCCGGCCCTCGTCTTAAGCTCGAACAGCTTAAACTTCCCTTCTTTGCACGCATAGAAGGATTCGAGCGACGGAGTCGCCGAACCGAGCACAACGCTCGCCCCTTCCGTCTCAGCCCGCCGGATTGCAGTCTCTCTGGCGTGATATCTGGGCACCTGTTCACTCTTATAAGAAGTCTCATGTTCCTCGTCGATTACAATCAGACCAAGCTTCGGAAACGGAGTAAAAAGCGCCGAACGGGGACCGATCATGACGTCTACTTCACCCGCTTTCACCCGCTCCATCTGATCATAGCGTTCCCCCGGGGACATCCTGGAATTCAGGATAGATACCCGATCGCCGAACCGGCCGCAAAACCGCATTACCGTCTGATACGTAAGCGCAATCTCCGGAATCAGAACAATCGCCTGCTTTCCCTCCTTAAGCACTTCCGCGATCATCTCCATATATACTTCCGTCTTTCCGCTGCCTGTGATCCCGTATAACAGATAGATATTCCGTACTCCGCATCCATACTCCTCCCGAAAGATATCTATCGCATGCTGCTGCTCCGGTGTATAGTCCGGTATCTGGCTTTGGTAATTCCGGTATCCGATGGGGTTGCGCAGAACCTTCTCCGAATCCAGGACAACGATCTTCTGCTCTTCCAACGCACGAACCACCGCGCGTGTGACATGAAGCTTCTTTGTAAGGAAATTATAATCCTGCTCCGGCTGGTCTAAGAGAGCTGCCAGAAGCCGCGCCCTCGCTTTCTGATTCTTTTGGAGAAAGACTTCAAGCTGCCATCTCCCCTCTTCCTCACTGAGCAGAAGACGGATGCTTCTCTTCTCCTGTACCTTCTCCTGCTTCTTGATGGGGATCACCGTTTTCAAAGCCTGAATCATCGTCCCTCCGTAATACTCTTTCATCCATGCCGCCAGCGCTACCAGCTTCGCTTCAATCGCTATACTGTCTTCTACTATACACATAATATCCTTGATCTTTGACTCGTCATAGTCTGTCTGCCCGGAGAATCCGACCACATATCCTCTCGTCTCCTTATTCCCCCTGCCAAAAGGAACGGCGACTTCCATGCCAATCTTAAGCATCCCTTCTAATTCAGAGGGGATGCTATATTGGAATATCTTATCCAGTTTTTCATGTGTAATATCTATGATAATATCAGCGTACATGCATTTCCTCTAACACTTCCTTTATCAGAACCCTGTCGTCCATATCATACTTCACGCCCTTGATCTCCTGATAGGTCTCATGCCCCTTTCCCGCGAGGACGATCACATCTCCGGCTCTTCCATGTTCAATCGCATACCGGATCGCTTCCTTCCTGTCGCATACCGCAATATATTCCCCGTCCGTCTTCTTCATTCCGACAATGATATCATCTATGATATCCTGCGGTTCCTCAAACCGCGGGTTATCCGACGTGATGATTGTAAAATCAGACATCCTCCCGGATACCTCTCCCATCTCATAACGCCTGGTCTTCGAACGGTTACCGCCGCAGCCGAATATCGTCACGATCCGCTCCGGATGATAATCACGCAGCGTATGGAGCAGGCTCTCAAGACTCATAGCATTATGCGCATAATCAATCATCATGGTAAATTCATCTGATACCTTCACCATCTCGATACGGCCTCTCACCTTCGCCACCTTAAGCGCTTTCTTGATATTCTCCTCCGGAACGTCAAAATGCCTGCACACCGCGATCGCCGTCAGCGAATTATAGACGCTGAAATCCCCCGGGATGTCAATCTCCACGTCAAAATCCATCAGACCGTTCACATGATACTTCACACCCAGATATCCCGGCCTTGTAATATGCTCAATCTCGGAGGCACGCAAATCAGCTCCCTCAGAAAATCCGAATGTCTCAGTCTTACACGTCGCCTCCCGGAAGACATCCTGATACCACGGATCATCTACATTAGCGATTCCAAGCCGGCACTGCGTAAATAATATACCCTTACACCGCTTATAATCTTCAAAATCCTTATGCTCATTCGGTCCGATATGGTCTTCGCCCAGATTGGTGAATATCCCGATCTCAAAGAAAATTCCTGCCGTGCGGTGGAGCATCAGTCCCTGGGACGATACCTCCATCACCACGCTGTCGCACCCCGCCTCAAGCATTTCCGCAAAATATTGATGAATCGTATAAGATTCCGGCGTTGTATTATTTGCCGGCACCGACTTCTCCCCGATCAGCGCCTCGATGGTCCCGATCAGTCCCACCTTATGGCCGACCCCTTCCAGAATCGACTTCACCATATAAGTAGTCGTAGTCTTCCCCTTCGTCCCCGTGATCCCGATCACCTTAAGCCGCTCTGCCGGATATCCAAAATACGCCGCCGACATCAGAGCCAGCGCGTACCTGGTATCCTTCACACGGATCACCGCCACATCCTTCGGAACATCCACATCCTTCTCCGTGATGAGCGCCGCCGCCCCCTTTTTTGCGACTTCCTCAGCATACGTATGTCCGTCCGACACCGCGCCGCTGATGCAGACGAATACACTTCCTTCCGTTACCTTGCGGGAATCATAGACTAATTCTGTTATCTCTATCTCATCGCTTCCCTGACGCACTTCATATTCTAATCTTTCTAATAACCCGGTTAATCTCATATTACTGCCGCCTCCTGATCTTGAACCTTCTGTACCATAAGGAATTGTATCATATTTCTGTTTATGATACAATCTATATAAAATATATTGAAAAGGGGAACATATCATGAAAGCTTATGAACGATTATTAAAATACGCGGTCATTCGGACGCCGAGCGACGAGAACAGCGCTTCTTCTCCCTCTTCTGAGTGCCAGTTTGACCTTGCGCGTATCCTGGAACAAGAGATGAGAGAACTCGGCCTGTCAGACGTCCGGCTTGACGGGCACTGCTACCTGTACGGCAAACTGCCGGCAACGGAAGGTCTGGAAGGGAAACCGGCGATCGGATTCATCGCCCACATGGATACGGTTTCCGACTTCTGCGACCATGAGATCCGTCCTCTGATTACAGAGAATTACGACGGAGAAGCTCTTGCGCTCGGGAACAGCGGTCTCATCTTAAGCCCGGAGAATTTTGAACACCTGAAGGATCTAAAAGGACGCACCCTGATCACCACCGACGGCACCACTGTCCTCGGGGCCGACGACAAGGCAGGGATCGCCGAGATTCTTACCATGATCGAAGAACTGATTGAACAGAAGATTCCTCACGGACCAATCTGTGTCGCATTTACACCGGATGAAGAAGTCGGTACCGGAACGGCGCACTTTGATATCGAAGGATTCGGCGCGGACTATGCCTACACTCTGGACGGCGATACCGAAGGCGAGATACAGTACGAAAGTTTTAACGCCTGCAAAGCCGAATTCGACGTCAAAGGCTTCAACGTACATCCCGGCTCCGGCAAAGACACGATGATCAACGCAAGCCTTGTGGCAATGGAGATCAATTCTTTACTTCCGGGTATGGAGACCCCCCGCGGCACAGAAAATTATGAAGGCTTCTATCATCTCACACATATGTCCGGAGAATGCGCGAAAGCACACCTGAGCTATATCGTAAGAGATCATAATGCAGACTTTTTCGAAGCAAGAAAATCCACCCTCAGACTGATCGAGAAGAACTTGAACGAAAAATGGGGAGAAGGAACGGTAACTCTTACGATCACCGAACAATATAAGAACATGGCAGAAATCATCTCCGGCTGTATGCACCTGATCGACAATGCCAGAACTGCCTGTGAAAATGCCGGCGTACCTCCTCTCATGCTGCCCATCCGCGGAGGTACGGACGGTTGCCAGTTGAGTTTCAAAGGTCTTCCCTGCCCGAACCTGGGAACCGGCGGTCATGCATACCACGGGCCTTATGAGCATATTACAGTAGAAGGAATGGACAAGAGCGTCGCCATCGCCGTCGAGCTGGTGAAATTATACGCAAGATAACATCGAATACTCAGCAGTTCTATTTCCGGCTATACAGATACAGTTTCTGAGAGTGCTGCTTCACAAACGCAGACGCAGCGGCTGCTGCGCCGAGGTTTGGGGAGCAGTGCTGTCAGGAAAACGGGCAAGCCAAACTGCCTGTATCCTCTTATTCCGCAAGGCGTTACTTCACCCTACCCGACATCTTCTTTAAAGCCTTCTCCCACAACCTCGTTCGACTCCATAATGATCGTGAACGCTTTCGGGTCGATCTGGCGGACCATCTTCTTGATCGTATACATCTGCTTATTATTGCAGGCACACATCACCACATCTTTATGCTCCTTGGAATAGCTCCCCATCCCCTGGAGAATCGTGGAACCCCTGCCGGAATATTCGTCTATATATTCCGCAACCTCCGATCCATGCTCCGTAACTATAAGCGTCATCTTTCCTTCATCAATTCCATACAGAATCCGATCCATAACGATTGCCATCAGATACGTCACTATTATGCCATAGATGAAGCCGTCGATATCCTTGAACACCACCAGGCTTCCCAGCAGGATCGTCGCCGTATCCAACACAAAAGTAATAATCCCAAGCGTCACATGTGGCTTCACCTTCTTGATCGCCATACTGATAAAATCCTGTCCTCCCGTAGACGACCCCCGCATGAACACAACCGCATATCCAGCGCCGCTTAAAATCCCCATGCAGAGCGCAGCCAACAGCCGGTTCCCCTCATATACCGGAAAAAGGGGCGCTATATAATCTATGAAAACGGATGAAATAATCATCGTTTTGACAGATTTAAAGAAGAAGCTCCGTCCCAAAAACCGGTAACAGAATATGGCGACCGGAATATTTAAAACCACCGTCCCCACGCCAACCGGAATCCCAAATAAATGATACATGATAATTGCAATCCCGGAGAATCCCGCCACGGGGAAATCAGCGTTCAGGGCAAAGTTATAGATCCCGACGGCAATCAGCATACTCGCGCCGATATCAACCAGAATGTCTATTCCCCATTCTTTCCATCCTATCTGCTTCATAATAACAACCTCCTTTTTCCCGGCCCATACGCCCTTTAAAGCTCTCTTCGGACTATCGGATATTTCTGATACATACGAAAAAAGCAATTGCAAACTATAAAATATAATTCGCAATTGCTCTTCTGATTATTAGTATATCCACAAAACTTCTATTTGTCAACACGTCAAAATTTATCCTCAGGGTTGTTTCATGAAGACTTTATCATCTATTTTTCAAATTATAAGATAAAATGTGATTTTAAAATATAGCCTTTGCAGCTTTTCAACGGCTATAGACCCAAAAAAGCGCGCAAAGTTCCCCTATCGTCTAATCTGCATTTTTTTTGAAGAGTCAAGGTCCTATTTTAGTAAAAACTTGGTATTGGATCAAAGATCCAT